>DASRIZ010000312.1:0-44295 GCA_035649735.1 Blastocatellia bacterium
CAAGAACAACCGTACGACTCGAAACTGCCCGCTGCCCGCGAACACAGGCGCGGCAAACAGGGTAGCCACGCTCATGAAGCTGTACCCGAGAATATCAACGGCATACAAAAAGGAATCGAACGGCACGAACAGGAATGGCTCAGGTATCACATCACGTCGTGACGGGCGCCACGACCAAAAACAGACGCCGCTAAGCTTAGAACATTCTCAGCGCGAGTCCGGCCCAGGCAGCGAAGATCACCAGCAATAAGCCCGGAATTACCTGAAAGGCGAACCCGGCGCCGCCCGTTGTTACTGCAACTACTATTTTGGTGATTGTGTTGGTGGTCAGCCCGATCAGAATCGGCAGCACGGCGTCAGATGCGGTGATCTTCTGTGTAGCTACCAGCGAAGCCACCGATATAGCAGCGGCATGCGTGTCCGCGAATCCCGCAAGCCCGGCGGCGACCGCCAGGCCTGCAGAACCCAGCCACTGGTTTACGGCTGCCGACGCGACAAGTATCGACGATACTGTGACCGCAAAGATAAGCGCTGTGATGAGGTTGAATGCGCGTCCTGTATTTTCCGCAGCATCCACCTTTCGGTCAGCAGTCTTGATCATGAATAAGCCGCCGTAGAGTACCGCGGCAGCTCCCGACAACAGTAGCGGAAGCTTCATTTCTGAGAACGTCGATCGATCGGTCACGACCAGGATCACAGCCATTTGCAGAATGGTCGAGACGGTGGAAAGGACCGCCCCAGCAGCCGCGGCTCTGCGGAGCTTTGGCTCCTTCGCAGCCCGCGCTCCCATCGAGCCGATGGTCGCTGCGCTGGAAATGAACCCCGACGCTAGACCGGTAAGCGGGAGCCCGAATCGCGGCCCAAGAGCGCGCATCGCGATGTAGCCGAGTGCGCTGATCGACATCACAGTTACAACCAGCTTCCAAAGCGTGCGCAGGTTCAACACTGACAGGGGACCGATCGGATGGTCCGGCGTCAACGGTAAGATCACAAGCGCCGCGGCCGCAAACAGCAACGCGTCTTGAAGCTCTTGCTCTGTAAGCACATCCTGAACGAACCGATGAAGACGCGTCCGCGCAGCCAAAAGCACAGCGACTGCCACCCCTAAGCCGGCCGCCAGCGACGGTTGCCGCACCGCCAGGGCGCCGAGAAGTAGCGCGGTCGTAAGTGCAATCGCCGTAGTGAAGCCTGGGTCGTGTCGGCTTTTTAGTCTGTAGGCGACGATCGACAGCCCTGCTACGCCAAGAGCCGTTGCCGCAAGCAGCAATTCACTTCCGACCGCCAGACTGATTCCGCCAAGTAAGGAGACCAGCGCAAAAGTCCGAATGCCTGCCGGCGCGCGAGTTGGGCCGGTTCCCTTTCGACGTTCTCGCTCAACTCCGATCAGCAGGCCAATCCCTAATGCTATTGCGAGTCTCACTGCAAGATATTCGGTGAATGACATATGGTCGTTCCGACCCTCGCACCGCTGAAACCCTCAAGCGCGGATCATATCAGTTGTTCGGACGGTTATGGGATGATGAAAGGCAAGAACCGATAAGCGGGAGGAACGACGGTCTGTCGCCGAGCAGCGTGCGACAGTTCCTCGTCCGGGAATGACGGGTTTTTTTCCTGCGCCCTAGTCGAAGCAAGGAGCAACCGATGCACCTGTTAGAGTCGAGCTCAATAGCTTGGGCTTTCTTCAGCGGGGCTTCTGCTTCACAGTGAAAGTCTTTCCTGCGATCGACATCGTTCCCACTCGTGCAATCCCGGTTTTGTTCACCGACACTGAATAGGTTAATACTCCATCGCCGGTAGCATTGCCGGCAGACGTGATCGTGATCCAGCTTGCATTACTGCTCGCCGACCAGCTGCATCCAGTTTCTGCAATCACACTAACGCTGGCGGCGCCTCCGTTCCTGGGGAAAGTGCGGCTTGCGGGAGAAATGGTAAATGTGCAGGCTTGAGTCGCTGCTGATTGAGTGATCGTAAAAGTCAGCCCTGCTACAGTGAGAGAGCCCGTCCGCGGGGTGGCGCCAAAGTTTTCTCTCACAAGATATGACACGGTCTCGTTGCCGCTGCAGCTGGAGGCCGAAACAATCGTTATCCAGTTATCGTTGCTCGCAGCCGTCCAGTCACAGCCGCCCGGGGCGGTCACGTTCACACTGGATTCCCCTCCGGTGTATGCGAAATTCTGGCTGAACAGATCTAACGAGTAAGTGCAGGCTTGCAGATCCGCCGTGTGAACTGCGTACAGATAGCAGTGCAAATTATCAGAAGGCTCTCCTGAGATAGTCGTGCCCAAGTAGACAGTCGTCCCATCGAGGCTAAAGCGACCTCGCTCGAAAGGATATTCAAACATCCCAGGGTACGGCTCGCCAGGCAGGTTTAATTGCCAGAGGAATTGCCCGTGGGTGCCAAAGGCTTTGAAGTATCCGGGCAGGCCATAATTGTCTCGGCCGCCAACCACGACAACGTCATTGAGAGGACTAACCACAGGGCCTTGCTCAAAACTAACGCCCGGAATTCGCCATAACACGACTCCGTTCTGGCCATTCAAAGCGGCCAACGCACTCTGATATTGCGTAACGACATAAGCCGTTCCGTCAGAACCTATGTCGGTCGGAAGGTCACTGCCACTGCCTAATGCAGAATAGGCGCTCCACGACACCGACCCGTTTGAAGGGTTATAGGCCGCTACGCCCAGGCTTACGGTGCCGTTAGGAGCTACGGCTACCTGCGGTGCCTTACTGATGCCGCCCAGCGAGGTCGCCCATCTCTGATCGCCATTGAGACTGAAAGCGTATAGATGTCCGTAGACGTGAGTTGTGACGTTATCGCAAGTGAAGTAGAACTGATCAGGCTGGGCTCCGGGTGTAGCAGGGCCAAAAACCAGCTCAAGCCCGAGTTGTCCATATTCGGCCAAGCGCGGATTACCCGGGTTGCTCCAAACGAGATGACCGTCAGCCGGGGAGAGCGCTATCGCTCCCAAACCGACCAGATCCATAACTGCATAGATTTTACCGTCCGGCCCGACGGCCGGGCCGCCAATCACTCCCTGACTATTTGGATCTGTAAACTGCCATACAGGCATCCCTGCAGGACTAATGGACTGAATGGTGTTGCCACTTGCGATGTAAGTAGTATTATCTGCGCCGACTGCAACAGGTCCGGCGGGATACCCTCCAGAGAAAATCCACTTTATGCTTCCATCTGGTCTAAGAGCGTACAGATGCCCATTATCATCCTGGAAGTAGATAGTGCCATCGGGCCCAACGGTGGGCCGAAACGGCATGTAGTCTCCATCAACCTCGAACTGCCAATTTATGGTTCCTTTCTCAGTCGTCACAACCTCACTCAGCACATTGATCTTCACATCGAGCAGTAGTTTATTGCTGGAGCCCGCGCTTGTGATTACTTGAACCGGAACGGTTGCGATTCGAACAACATCGGGCACGTATGCCACGACCAGGTTGTCAGACCATCGGCTGATGTGCGCCGGAACTCCATCAATCAATACCTGGCTGTCGGCTTTGATTGCGCCGAAACTCGCGCCAAAGATTCTCAGCCGCCCGGCTCGCGCGATCGTCGTGGCTGAGATGCTTTCAATTCGTGGATAAAGCGCTTGCGTCGAAGATCGAGTAACTCCAGGCGCGGCCTGGACGAGAGCGAGAACCAGTGGTACCAGAAGCGATCTAAGTGAGTTTCTCATAGCGCACCCCGTTTAAACACTGCAAACTTAAATGAGTGTTAGAGTCAATGAGCTGGATGAAATTCTAGACGTTCTTATGGACGCACGATGTGACGGCGATCACACTTCATCGTCGTGATGTAGTCGCAGTTAGCCACAGATTGGACACTGAGGCTCGAACCGGCGTGAAGGTAGAACGGCAATCACGCCCGTAATCCCAAGCAAAGAGTATCATTCAGTCGGTTGACGGGACCTTATGACCTACGGTGCTTCCCGCAAATCTATACTCCAACAGTTCCGGTAAACGGTTCGGAGGCGTGGCCGATACAATCATGCTGAACCGGTCTGCAATCGTGTCGCGGCTCTCCGGTATGCAATGAAACGACACTACGAGCTTATCGAACTTGCCGGTCGCCCCACGTGCGTACACCCAGGTGCAAGGTTCGCCCCGCGACATCTTGCCTTCATCGTGAAGGAACATATAGTTGCCCTTCAGAATGGCTCCAAGAAGCTTTACCTGTTCTGTGAACTCAACGACCGCCGTTTGTATCTGATCGAGTTGCTCCGATTTGATCCGCTGGGTTATCGGTGGAGTTGGTCCGTGGATCTGCTGCTTGTGAGTGGTCTCCTGTAACGCAAGCGTCCAGGCGGCGAGCACCATTATGCTCAATATCGACGATACGAAGATCTTACGCGTCATAACAAATCCCTCCTTCGACCTTCAGAACTCGTTGTGCGTAGCGTAAGACTTCAGGCTTTCGTAAGGCTATGATGCCGGTCACGACCGATAGGTGACGGCCGTCACAGACCTCTTGGAATTAGACAGCGGCAAAGCCTCTCTGCGGGGATCAACGAGGGGTGATCTGACCAAATCCGAGATCAGTCATTAAGGATGTATTCGAACCCAGTGTTTTACTTCTTATGACAATCGGCGCACATGAACGATGATATGTCCCCAAGGTCAACCGGATGCTTGAACTCTCCGCTTCCCTTGTGACAGTCCGTGCACTTGAACCCAGACAGCGCACCAAGCCCGACCGGGTGCTGGAAGCCTCCGTTCTGCACGGCGATCTGCGCTTCACCCTGCGATTGATCGAGAACGGAATGGCATATATTACATTCGGTTCTGATGATCTTCCCGGCGTTGCTGACGTGCTTGCCATCATGACATCTGAAGCAGCCCAGGTTGTAAAAATGGCCGATGTTGTTGGGGTGAGTCCTCCAGTCAACTTTCATCTCCGGGAACATGTATGTTTGGAAGATCCGCTTCAACTCTGATATTGCGCCGTTTACTGAGTCTCGACGAGCAGCGTGAACATCCGGGTAACTCTTTCGATAATAGTCGTCGATCGCCGATTCAATTGCGCTGAGGGCAGCGCCAGTAGTCTCGTAGCTCTCGGTCAGGACGGCAACTGCCTGCTGTTTGATGTATGGCAGGGATGCGTCGATTCTTTGGCTGAGGAGGGCTTCGTCCACAGCACGATCCGGAGGAAGATAAACATGTGACGGCCGGTTATGGCATTCAACGCAGTCAACCTTTCGTTTCGGAGTTTTCTCAATTTCGTCCGGCGACATTTTGAAATCTGCAACTTTATATTCAGTGACGTTGCCGTTTGAGTCTTTTATCCTCACCCACGGGATAACTTGCCGTTGCGCGTCGGTCGCGATATAGGTGATCTCATTTGAGATGTTCATGTGCCAGTGAATGCCTTCAACCTGACCGGTCGCCGGATTGCCGCCGCCGGTGTTGATGAGCATTCGCGTCTGGCTGAGCGTGTTTTTCTCGTCGAAGCCAAAACGATTGAATACTTTTAGCTGGGCGCCGAAGAATTTAGCGGGCCAGTGACATTGTTCGCAGGTGTCCTGCGCCGGTCTTAAATCGTGGACCGGAGTGGGGATAGGCCTGGGGTACTTTTTGAACAGTACGGAGTAAACCTGATAAGCGCCCGAGAGCTTCGATTTGACGTACCAGCCTGCCCCCGGGCCGACGTGACATTCGACACACCCCACTCGCGCGTGGGGCGACGCCTGGTACGCGACAAATTCAGGTTTCATCACACTGTGGCAAAGCTGCCCGCAAAATTCGACCGTTTCTGTGAATTCGTATGCGCGATAACTGCCAAATCCACTCACAAAAATAAAGATAAACACCAACGCCATGAAAGTAAGCATCGAACGGCGTCGCCGAGGGTCGTTCAAATCTATAGTAGGGTATCGAGGTGAGCCCGAAGCGCCGAGTCTGTGACGCCGCCGCCGCTCCAATAACATTCCCAGGACAATAACTGACAGGCCAAAAAGCATACAGGCGGGAAAGATGATGTAGGTGAAGATTCCGAGATAAGGCTTGTGTCTGGAGCCGAACATTTCCGTCAGAAACAAAAGGACAATACTGACGATACTAGCCATCACGATCGTCGCCCCTACAAGACTGATGAGATTACGATAAAGGCGGGGCGGTTTCCGGCGTTCTGTAGTCATGTGGCGATATCAGACTCCTTTGTGGGCGTTCGAAACCAGGCAACTAGTTTTCATCTTTGATTAACGAGCGGGTCGATCTGTCACGATGTGATGCAGCCCTGTCGGCTGCATGAGTCTCACCAGTGTCCGTCGGTTGATCTTCGCTGGCTTGCGCCAATTCGTCTAGCTTCATTTGTTCATAGTCAAGTTCGTGTTCCTCTTTGTAATAGTCTTCGGACACGCGGCCGTCTACCAGCGCCCAGTTCAACGGGTAAACATCCGGGTCAAATATTACGTTGTAAAGGTGCCAGACGACAATCGCCAGAGTCGCCAGGATCGCCTCGTAGAAGTGAATCGCCAGCGCGACTTCGATAATCCAGCGCGGTAGGAAACCAAAAACCTCGACCTTGAACCATACCATCACCCCGGTCAGACCCATAATAATCGTTCCCCAGACGACCGCCCAGTACTCTGCCTTTTCAGCATAGTTGAACCGGGCAAATTTGGGCTTGGTGGAATTCCCCAGGACGTAGTAGCGCATCGCCTGAATAAAATCGGCGACGTCCTTTCGGCGAGGTAACATATCCCACAGCGCCTTTCGGCCCTCCGTCGTTGATCCAACGTACCACAGATGGAATATTCCGACCGCAATTAGAAGCACGCCGGCAACTCGATGGCTGATTCGTCTGAACGGCTCACTCGAGCCGAGTAGTGCAGCAAGCCACGAATCCGGGTACTTCAATGCGAAACCAGTCAGGACCAGCGCAGTGAAGCTGACCAGCATGACCAGGTGCTGAATTCGCTGCGCGCGGCTCATTCGAACAACTGAGCGGATCGTTGCGAGTCGTTTCGCGAGGGCCTTCTTGCGCCAAACGAAAAAGTTGTGAATCAACATGCCGCCGATAACCACGCCAATGAGCCACAGATAGACCCGGCGTACCCATCCGGTCATCACCACCGCGATGTCCTCGGACGGCGCGCTTCCGCCGGACGAAGCCGGCATGTTTAGATGGATCTGCCCGAGAATAAAGTTCTCGCCGGCTCCCGGATGGCATTGTCCGCACGTGGTCACCAGGTTTGAACGATTGATCATCGAACGCGGATTTGTTGACGGCAAGATGTTGTGGACGCCGTGACAACTAGCGCAGTTGGCGGCCACCGTCGATCCGAGTTTTGAAGCCAGCCCGTGATAACTGTCCTGATAGCTGGTCACTCTTCCACTGGCAACGCCGAATTCCTGAGTCAGCGCCACTCCGTCATGACATCCGACGCAACTCCCCGTCGCCAATGCCTGCGAGGTCGCTGATGTTGCCGGGTCGAGATGCGGCTTGATGTTGTGAATTCCGTGACAATCCGTGCAGACCGGAGAACGCGAAACGCCACGAGCCACAGCTTCGCCGTGCACGCTCCGATTGTACTCGCCCGCTATGTCGGAATGACATTGACCGCAAGTCTTGGCGAGATTCGCTTTGAATATTGGCGACCCGCCATCCGACGCAGGCCTTATGTCGTGGCTGCTATGGCAGTCCGTGCACACCGCAGCTTTGGTGTTGCCGTTGACTATGGCATGAGCGTGAACGCTTTCCTGATACGACAGGAAAGGCCGATTGCTTATGCCGGTGCCTTCCATTGCGGCTTTCTGGCTGTGGCAGGATCCGCAGGTCTTGGCGATGTTGGCTCGGTTGACCGTCGATTTCGGATCTCGAGCCGGAAGCATCGTCGTCATATCGCCATTACTTGAATGGCAATCCAGGCAATTTGCGGCGCGCCTTCCGTTTTGAATTGATCGAGCGTGGAACCCGCGGTCATAGGCGCCGTGTGCCTCGGCGTGGAAACGGTCCGGGCCCAGATAAGGAAGCGTCCTCCCCGGCCCGTGACATCCAACGCAATCGAGAGAGCGGGCTGTTGGTTTATCTGCCGACTGGCCTTCAACGGGCTCTGGTGGTTTTGTGTCGAACGCAGCGTTTCTAATCTCCCCTGTCGCGATTGGTTCAGCACAAACTGGAGGCGTTGCCTCGAACTGACTCACTGCTAAGAACGCTGCGAACACCAATAGCACAAAGATCGAGAGACTGCGCTTCATAAGCTCATGCCATCCGGCCAGACAGCTTTCATCACGCCGCATCGTCGCAAGTCATAGCGTGCTTTGCGAGAATCGGAATCGTGAAAGCACGCGATGCGATCTACTTCCCGGCGGACTTCATAAAAGAAACCAGAGCCTTCGCTTGTTCCGGCGTCAACTTTTGATCGTAGGATGGCATCTTTGGCTTGACGCCCTTTATCACGACATCGACCAGCAATTCATCAGCTTTGGTAGCGTCAAAAGACTTCTCGGCCTTTGCCCCGTGACACGCCGCACACTTCGCCTTGTACACACCAGCGATGTCATCTCCTTGCGCGCGAGGCGACGCGGCGGTCGAAGTCAGCAGTATTACCGCGAGTGCCGGGACAGCCAAAAGCACTATTGCGAGCTTCACTCCTTTGTTCATCATCATCGTCTTGCCTTTCATACTCAAGTTCAGCACAGAGGAACCAGCGGGTCCCCCATTCAGGCGTGCAACCTCTATGCCGGTTGAGAAAGGGTGTTATTGAATAAAAATGCAACTTGCCTGACCAAACACGCGTTGCCGATTGGGTTTTTGCGCAGGTGCGGTGGGGAACTTTACGCAAGCTTTGAGTTGGTTTGTAAGTGTCCAGTCAAGTGCTGGCAATTGACCGATCGTGGATTTATGGTCACAATCGTGACCGCCGGCACATTGATGCTTGATGACCGTCACCGACAGGTTTTACGTGAGCTGTTAAAAGAGCTAAGAGAATCAGAATTCAATTAAATGGAAAACCGTCCGGCTAAACTGGCTAAACTGATAACCGTTCTGGCTATCTGTTTCCTGGGAACTTGCTACTTATTGACCTCCAGGACATCCGGATCGACCGAGGAAGGATTCCAGCGACAACCCCCGAAGGTCAGGCGCCTTCCGCAAGCCGCTCCGTCGAGGGCCGCCCGGCGCGACTATTCGAAGTTTTCCCACAATGTTGCGCAACATCAAATAGCCTGCAACTTGTGCCATAAGTTTCCAAGCGCTAACTGGAACAAGGTGCGCAAGGGCGACACAGCGTTCCAGGACGTTACCGATTATCCTCAACACTCATCTTGCATTGGCTGCCACCGCCAACAGTTTTTCCGCGGGGCTCGACCCGAGATCTGCACAATTTGCCACACGAACCCCTCACCCAAAGACGGATCGCGCCACCCATTCCCCAATCCGCCGGAAATTTTCAATGCCTCTCCGAAGAGTCAGGGTGTGGTTCCAGATTTCGGCATCAGTTTTCCACACGACAAACACGTCGAGATAGTGGGCCGTGAGGATGTGCCGGGTGGCGCGCGTTTTCCATTCCGGCTCGCCTCTTTCGAGCAGAGTACATCAGCCGCCAAGAGCGAACAAAAAGCCGAGGAGAGTGAACCAAAGAGCTGTGCCGTGTGCCATAAGACTCATCAACCTCAGGGCGAGTCGGATGAAGAGTTCGTCACCAACCCCCCGAAGGACTTAGCAGAGACCGCGTTCTGGCTGAAGAAGGGAACATTCAAGACTTCCCCGACACACGCCGTATGCTTCACATGCCACACTCAGGACGGTCTTCAGCCCGCGTCTTCCGACTGCGGTGCGTGCCACAAACTTCTGCCGCCGGCGCGGCAAATACAGTTGACACAAGCTCACGATGATTTCGATCCAAAATTTGCGGCGACCATGGGAATAAGTGACAGAGTCGCTCTGCAGAAGTGGAGCAAACGCGACACAGTTAAATTCCGTCACGAGTGGATTCCGCACGCGAGTCTGAGCTGCGTTACCTGTCACACGGTTGCGACACTGAACACGCTGGATCCAAAAACGAGAACGCAAGTCAAATCGTGCGGAGGAGAAGGCACCGGCTGCCACATCGAAGCGACTACCGATGGGATATTGAACCTCGAGTTTGAAAAGAAGAAAGCTAATCCGGCTTTCCAGTGCACGAAGTGCCATCTCCGAAACGGCACACTGCCGGCGCCGCAAACTCACATCACCGCGGTCGCTGCCGCAGGCAAAAAGTAACGCTGCTATGAAGGCACTCAAACCTGCTGAACAAAACTCACCCGTTTATTCGCGGCGCGATACCAGGCGGCGATTGTCGGTTTTCACCCTGATTGCAGGGTGCTTTTGCATTGCGATGCTTCTTTGTTCCGGCTGGCAGGCATCTGCCGTTTCTGCGGATCCTCGGGTGGGGTCCACCTGGCTGATGATTCCAGGCGCGGGTTCGGAACCTTCCCAGGAAGGCAAGGACTATTCGAAATTCTCACACCAAAGCTCGAGCCATCAACGGCTACCTTGCTTGTTGTGCCATCGAAGAGAGAACAGTGCAGCAGTGCCGGTGCGCTCGGTGCAGCACACCCCCTGTGCCGGATGCCACTCGGAGCAATTTGCCGCAAGGAGCGGGCAAATATGCACCATCTGCCATACCAACGTCGAATCCAGAGGTCGCGAACTGAAGCCGTTTCCAAAGTTGAGAAGCTTCAACATGACCTTCAATCATGCGAAGCACAGAAATGTCGACTGCACGACCTGTCATAGGCCGCTCAACCGTGGGGTTGCGTTATCAATGCCGGCGGGGACGCAGGCTCATACAACCTGCTATCGCTGCCACGAGCCGCGAGCGAAAGCTAATGGCCGGGATATTTCGTCGTGCGGTGAGTGTCACAAGCCAGGCAAATATTCGCGCGCTTCAACCTCGGCAAAGGCATTCAGGGTTAGTTTCAGCCACGATCAACACAAGGATGAAGGATTGAGCTGTCTCAACTGCCACAAGATAACCGGCCGAACTGGGCGCTTGCAGGTCAGCTCACCGTTACCTACTCAGCATCCGGCTTCGAATCGCGTAAAAAGCTGCGAGACTTGTCACAACGACAAACAAGCTTTTGGGATTGCGAACTTCTCAGACTGCAAGCGCTGCCACAAGGGCCCGACATTTCGCTTTTAGAAAAGATCGGTCGCAACTATCTAAACTAAGTTAGTGCGAGGGTTTTCTGATTCGCGTGTAGTAAAGAGAAAGCACGACCGCCATCAACCCCAGGAACATAAAGGCCACAACTCTGAAACGAGGGTCGAGGCTCGCCAGATCGACCACGAAGAGATAAACCACGGTCACCAGCATTGCGGAGATTGCCATAATCCGATACTTGGTGCTTGTCAGCAGATAGCTCAACAAAAAATATCCCGCCGCGGTCAAGGTCCACGAGAGAGTGACGTACTGCGGAGGAACTGCGCGATAAAGTGCGTAGAAGATCAAAACAAAAGCGATGAACAGATAGAGATTTCGCAACATGTCCGTTCGAAGTGTCAGCCGTTCTTTTTGCCAGTTCATCACTCGCGCGCTTGCAAGCGCGACTAATGCGAAGCCGAAATCGACCTGATGCGAAGAAGGCGATGAAGCAAAATACAGGATGAGAATTCCAACATAGATAATAGAGTTCACTACCACCAGGATCTTGGATCGATACCACAACGCGATCGAGACTACGAGCAAGCTTTGTAACGACAGCCATAGGAAGCAATCCGGAATCGCGGCATATCCGTAGATCGCGATGCTCAGGGCCAGGAACCCGAAGCACGCATAAATTGCCGGACCAAGCTGCTGGTTTGTTCTAATCCTTTGGATAATCGACGAAATCATCAACAGCCCGAAGAAGCCAAGGGCTATTACCGAACTGTCCTTCCGCAAATGTGTCAGCGTTGCAAGGAAGACGAGCACGCTGAACCCCATACAATTGAGAAACACCAATCCAAGCGACGTGACATCGTCAACTGAAACTTGCTTCTTCAGAACCAATGGCAGGGAGAACATCGCCGCATATAAGAACAAATAGGCGAGATTGTACTGGTGTTCCGAAACCGCCTTAAGTGCATTACCCACAATTGGATTATTCAACAGCCACGAGAGATGTGCGGCATAAGCGAGCACAATGCAGACATTTAGTAATCGCCACCAGCCACGGCGGCTGGCCAGGTACACCGCGGCGGCGGAGAACGCCGCTATAAGAGACAGCGTTATATGGGTCCGGTCGACGAGAAGCCCGGCGATCATTCCCAACAGAATTCCGAGCCCCGCCAGTGTTTGCGAATCACGGCGGATCGCAAGATAGAGGTTAAGCGTAACGACGGCCAGCAGAAGGGAAAGAACGAGGTATGAATTGTCGACCAGCCGGCTCGACGAGAAGAAGTGCAATCGCATCGTTGTATAGAAAAGCAGTAGGAGGCTGCCACTCACAAGTAAGCGCGACAAATAAGAGGCTCGTGTCTTCCAACGCGTTGCGATTAGAAATAAACCCGCGGCAGCTGAGTAACCCAAGGCGGTAGATAGGACTTGATAGCCGAGATTTGACGCGTAGTTTATCAGGAAAACCACGCCGAGGAAGGATACGATGCTGCCGATCCAGGCGAGCCCAAACTCTCCGACGCTCGCTTCGAACTCTGGACCTTGTTGAGTTTGTTGGTTCTGCGCAATGACTGAGGCAGCCTCCACAACGGTCGTCTGGCGAGCGGAATCCAGGGGCGCTAATCCAAGATGGCGCTCGAGCCTCGCTATTCGCGCATCGAGTGACTGCCACGAGACTGATTGCTCGGGATCGGACGTTTCCGGAGAGGCCATGACCATGCCCTCTTTCAGTCCTTGATCATCTCCCACACCAATTTCATGAAAAACCCAAAAGCTATAATGAACAGCACCAGTGCCAGGATTAGTTCTAACATCGTCTCCTCCATGAGGATCTCTTAACCCCCGGCCGGTTTCTCCGCTTGGCTGCGGCGCTCCAGCTCTCTCACTTTCAGGTAGATCAGCGCTGCCAGGAACAGGATAAAAAACAAAGAACCCGCAAGGCCCTTGCGCCGGAAGCTCAACTCGTCGAGCGCGGATGCTCCGGCGCCGTAGCTCTTATTCGCCACGTCCATTCCCGGTTTGATGACTTTATCAAGCTCATCGGTCGAAAATGTATGAACCAGCACTCTTGACTGTGTGAGGGCGTCTTTCGCGTCGTTCAACTCGAACCGGGGCTTGCTGACCTCCATACCAGCGCGTTCCGCGCGATTTAGAATCTCGGTCGATCGGCTTATGCTCGCGGACATTTGATTGATCTTCTCCAACATCTCTTCCGCGGCCGCGTATCCGCTATCGCCCTTACCGTGACAATTAGTGCAAGCGGATTTCTCTCCAACACCCAGCATCTCATCGCTCGGCGGGGTGATCCCGTGATTGCTGTGACACTGTACACATTCGCCTGCTTCCATAAGGCCGAATACCGTTTTGTGGACGCTGGCCTGAAACAGACTCGCCTGGCGGCTGTGGCATTGGCCGCAAACATTAGCGACCGAGGCCAACCCCGGCGGCGCAGCTCCGTGATTGCCGTGACAATCGTTGCAGGTCGGTGCGGAAAGATCCTGTCTTTCGTAGAGAGCCCTGGCGTGAACGCTTTTCTTGTAATTGTCGAATTGATCGTGCGGAATCCTGTAGCTGTTCATATAGCCAGCATTGGCGTGACACGAGCCGCAAGTTTCGGCGACATTCAGCGCATAGACCTTCGCCAGTGGGTCTTTCACTGCTCGAACTCCGTGATTACCGTGACAGCTAACGCAGGTGGCCACTTTTTGATCCCCGCTCTTAAGAAGTCTTCCGTGAATGCTGGTTGAATATTCACTCTCCTGGTCTACGCGCAGGCTGGGATTGAACTTCTTCATGAATTCCGCGTTGCTGTGACATTGGCCGCATAGACGTGGTATATCGGAGGATCTGGGCTTGCCGATGTACCCGGTTTGCCGGCCCTTCGCCGCCGCCTTATCATCCCTGGACGCATCGCCGCGATGACAATCGACGCACGACAAACCACGGGCGTTGTGCACGTCACCCTTGGACAAACGAACCGGTTCCGACAGCGGGCCCTCGAGTCTTGAATGACATTCAACGCACGAGTCCTTTTTTTGAGCGGCCGCTGTCTGAAACAGCACAAGCGCGATCATCGGAATCAGCGCGAAAAAGGTAAGCCGGCTTCGCGAGTAAGAAGGTGGATCATTTGTTAGCTTCATCGTCTTACCCCATCAACTGACGAACCCGACGATCGTCAGCGTCACGATAAAGAGAACGACGATCACTCCTATGACGGTGAAAACAGGTCTTCTTCGAGTCCGCTGGTGTTTATCCAGGAAGGGCAGAATAAACCAAACAAGGCCGCCTGCGGCGAATCCAAGAATTCCTAACACCTCGCCGTCGAAGGAGAGGATCTTCGGCGGAAGCAGCTTCAGCGTCTCGAACATGAACAGGAAGTACCACTCGGGTTTTATTCCTGCAGGCGCCGGCGCGAAAGCGTCTGCCTTCTCGCCCAACTCCCAGGGGAAGAGCGCTGCAAGAGCCGCGAGTACTCCGATTGCCAGAATCCATCCAATGAGGTCACGCATAAGGAACCCGGGGAAGAACTTCATCTTCCTCAGATTCTTGCCTTCAAGCCCAGGAGGGACACTCATACCGTGTAATTGCACGAGTATCAGATGGACCGCGAGTATAACCGTCGAAATAGCCGGCAACACCGCTACGTGAAAACCAAAGAATCGGGTGAGGGTAGCGCCGGTGACATCTTCGCCGCCCCTCAGAAATCTGAGCATCGGCTTGCCGATCAATGGGATGACTCCGGCGATCTCCGTCCCGACTTTCGTAGCAAAGAACGCCAGCTTGTTCCACGGAAGAAGATATCCGCTAAAGCCAAAACCGACGGCGAGCAACAGAAGAAAAACACCGCTCAACCAGGTAACCTCGCGCGGCCGGCGATATGCCCTCATGAAATAAACGCTGAACATATGAATGAACAGAGTCGCGATCAACAGATTGGCGGACCAGCTATGCACCGACCTGATCAGCCATCCGAACTGCACTTCGGTGACGATGAACTGGACGCTCTCGAAAGCAGTTTCGGCGCTGGGGCGATAGTACAACAGCAAAAGAATGCCGGTGACCACCTGCACACCAAAGAGAAACAGAGTCATTCCGCCAAAGTAGTACCAAATAGAGTGCCGATGAATCGGAATCTCCTTCTTGCGCGCAAGTTGGGCGATCGAGCCAATTCCCAGACGATCATCGAGCCACCGCGTGACAGGTTCCACTTCCACTTTCATCGTTTACGCCTTTGAGACGACGATGTCGTCGCCTCGTGTATTCACGACGAACTCTTCTAGCGGGCGAGGCGGAGGTCCGCCGACATTCGCGCCGCTCATGTTGTATTGCCCGTTATGACAGGCGCACCAAATCTGTTTGTTTTCAGGTTGGTATTGAACAATGCAGTCGAGGTGAGTGCATATCGCGGAAAAGGCTTTGAAGTCGCCCGACGCGGTGCGAATAAGGAGTCCCGGCTTATTGCCGAATTTGAATATCTTTCCCGAATTCAATGCCAGGTCGCTTACCTTTCCAGCAGTCACTGAGTTTTGAGCGGCCTCGATTAAATGCGGCGGTGTGATGAATTTGAGAATCGGGTAGAGGACCGCAAATGCCGTCCCGACGAAGCCCGTGCCAAGCAAGTAATTGAGGAATCGTCGTCGGGTGGGCGGCTCGGAATCTGATGCCGACATGCGATTCGGGCAGTTCGCGCAATCTCCGTCGTGCATATGTTCTTCGTGGCGTGATTCGCTGTTCATAAGGATTTCCAGTAGACCTGCGGTCTATCGTCCATTCGCGAGCGACGTCTACAGCACGAAAAAGAAATCTAAATCGTGACTTCTATCAATTCACCGGATGCCCCTTCGTAAGTACACAACACTGCTGCTGGACAACAGCGATTGCCCGACAACAACCTGAGATTGCGTTAATCGTTAACCTTGCACGTCTGCTGAACGACGGGCCGCGAAAGCGAACTCATCAAATCGGGCAGAAAATGTCAGCGATCAACTTAGTTGCCCACGCCCGGCGTCATTTTTTCAGTGTCCGAATATAGGCGACGAGTTCCTTGCACTTGTCAGCGCCAAGAGGTTTTTCGTATCCGGGCATCTTGCCCTTGCCCTTGGCAATAATGTCGAAGAGCTGATCATCGGTCTGGGCTTGAACGTCGGCAGAGCCGAGATCGCGAACCTTCATCGCCTTCCCGGCGGCTGTGGCGCCGGCGCCGTCCGGGCCGTGGCAGGCTGCGCACTTTGCCTTAAA
Source organism: Blastocatellia bacterium (assembly GCA_035649735.1). GTDB lineage: Bacteria > Acidobacteriota > Blastocatellia > UBA7656 > UBA7656 > Onstottus_A. Next base: position 16,331 of record DASRIZ010000312.1, read on the forward strand.
GGTTTCCGCCCCATCGCCTGCGGGCGCAGGCGCCGCCAGTGAGCTCCGCTGTGACAACGCCGCCATCACCAGGATTACAAGCGTCATCGTCGTGATAACAAGTTTGGATGTGCTGTTGATCGAAAGTCTCATATTAATTTCACCTTTCCTCGGAATTGTTCGGAACCACAGCGCTATTCCTTCGGAGTTGAAGTATCGCCCCTAGGAAAAATGGCTCCGCTCGCGCGCACAACGAGCGGAGCCGGCATAGCGATCGCGAATCGAGGAGTCATCACCGGCACTCGAGCAGCGTCTGATTTAGCGCTGTAGTTATAAAAGTCCGGAGTCATTGGATAGCTCCCCATTGCTTTCGTTAGCAGTTTTTGACTTGCGCTCGAGCGGGCAGCAGAATCGCACGGATGACTACTGCCCCGCGTCCGCCTCTAGCATGTTCCAGAGCTTGCGATAGTCGACAACATTGCGCAGCTTTCTGGGCATGTTCTCCTTGACCCACATTGGTTTGTGCTGCTCCTTCAAGTACGGAATGAGCTTTAGTGTTGACTCAACGCTGAACTCCGGATGGCAGTGAACCACCGAACCTCGAACGCCGCACGAGAACGGCAGATTTGTTGCAACCTTGAAGTCATGGAAGAGCTTCTTGATTGGATGCTCGTGGGTTTCCGTCCCCGGAACTATGCCGTATGGCGCCATGTGGCAGTCGATACAACGAACTCCGGCAACATACATCAGTTGCATCGCCTGATTGTCCTCGTTGTGCCTGGTAGTATGGCAATTCAAGCACAGGTTGTCCTCCTGACCCTCGTGAACGACGTCGTACGCTTCGGTCTTGTTCTTGTCCATGCCGATTTTATACACGCCGAGCCGCCGGCCCAGCTCCACCGCCGAGTTGTGAGATGGATGACAGACAGCGCAGGTGACCCCTTCGACCTTGCCGTAGCTGATAGGCTCGCTGCCCCCGAGTTTGAACTCGGACTCGGGTTTAGCCTGAAGGGGCGAGTGACACTTCGCGCAGTAGGTGTTCTGGGTGGATGCGTAGTTTGTTACGGAGTGCTTTGAAGCGAACCACCCACTCCCCGAGAACTTGAGTACGTTCTTGGACTCGTCGTAGGTAACACCGACCGCCTCGATCATGTGGGGCCCCCGTCTCGTGCCATCCGGGTTCATCATAAAGTGACAGCGAGTGCACCCATTCGCTTCCGAATGGTTGAAATCCGGCCTGTTAAGAGGAGCCGGAGTGGGCGTTGTTGATTGCGCCCGAGTTGTTTGAGTGAGAGCTAGAAGGCCTACGGCGAAGAGAGCCACGAAAAACAACTGGATGAATCTTCTGGGCATAATTGCCACCTCCTTAATTCACCCCCCGCAGGATGTGGCCCGTTGGTTCCATTTCTAGCGCCTCTGGATCATTTCCCCCGCAGGGGACTTCTGTCGGCTTTCCTCATACTAATCTAGCCTCGAACGGTTATTGCCACGGACAGCCGAGCGGCAACAGAAGAACGGTCCGTCTCTCCTGTTTGCAGCCTGGCGCCCATACTTGGTAACTGACTGCTCTCATACTTTCGTTAGCCTGTGGCTCATACTTAACAACTCGTATAATGGCCGTTGTCAACATTACTCGCGCCTGCCAAACGAAATCCGTAGCGAGGTGTACGGCAGGTGCGCGCGATAGAAGTCGCCCTTTGGAAACTGCTCCTGATAAGCGACGTATTGATAGCCTGCTATCCAGTCAACGTTCTTGTTGACCTTCAGCACGAACTTCGCTTCAGGCGCTTGCGACTCGTACTTGAATGATCCTATTAACAGTTTCTGCGTCGACAGGCGATTCCCCTGTCCTGGATCTTTGTGGAAGCGATATCCCGCGAACAGTTGCGCGCGGGAACTCAGCTGGCAGTAACCGTTAACGAAGAAGAAATTGTCTCGGGAGAAATAGCGGCTTTGCCCGGGTGTAGATGGGCTGCCTGCAAACGCCAGGATTATCTCGGCGTCGCTGGTCACCCGCGAATGCGTATAACCGCCGCTAGCGGACCACTTTGTGCTGGGACTCCAGTCCGCCGACGATGTGAAGACTCTACCCTTGACGTTTACGCCAAAAGCCTGGTTGGCCTCGGTTACTGACGGGTTTGCATTGTCCTTAGTCACAACCGAGGCGTTGAAAGACAAGGTTCTGTTCGGTCTGAGTATGCTTCGAACGCGAACGTTGGTGAAGTCATAATTATCCACTCGCGTAAACACGTTATCGGATTCGCCGCGCTCAAGATCGAAGTACAGGGACCAGATCTTCACAGGCTTCGCCTTGAAACCGAAGATGAACGTGTTGGTGCGGTTGTCAAATGTCTCGACCTCCGGGTCCGCCGGAGTTCCGATGGGAATGTCGTCGACGCCAACTTCGACGTGACGATCGGTGTAACGGTAGCCGGCGTGAACCGAAAGCCAGCGGCTTATATCAAAGTCGGCTTCGATCGTGTTTAAGAAGCGTCTGTACTTGATGGTCCGAAACGCAAGCGTATTGGTCAGCACAGGAGGCAGCGCGGTTTCACCGCCGGCAGTCACCCTGGTTCGCAGCAATGCCTCGCTCAGCAGGTCTCCTCCGTTAGTCCGAAAGTTGTTAACGCGAAACGTCTCCGAGATCCGGAATCTGTCGGTAACAAAAAACGTCGCCGCCAGGTCACCCATCCCGTTCGGCCGCTTCGCGCTGCCGTTTTGGGTGATGATGTCCGAGATGACCTTGTTATTAGATGAGTCAGTTCCCGTTCCATTTTGGAAGAAGGTGTACCTGGTTGTCCCACTGCTGTAGATATACCGGCCTGTGAAGTCGAGCTTCCGCTTGATCAAGGTGTGGACGCTTAGCCGGGTGAACGGCGTCTCACCGCGAGTCGGCGCGCTTCGGAAAAAGTCGTTGATCTTGGCGGTATTGGTCAGATTATTGCCGGGATGCGGGACGGTTATCAGGTACTGGCTGTCTTCCTTAAAGAAACGCCAGCCCTGCATAAACGATATATCAAACACCGAAACCCTTGCGTCCGCTCCGACTCGGTACTCGTCGGCAGCCGCCCGCACAGGGTAGGCGGCTGGATATTCGTCTCCGTTAAAGCGGATTGTGGATACTGCCGGCCCGCTGTTTCGGCTGAGCGAGTAGCCTAGATTGAACCTGACCCGCTCGTTCTGCGGCAGAATGGTAAGGTTGAAGTCACCCTGGCGGTACTCGGTGTTAGCGGTATGCTGGCCAAGCGCGATATTGGTCAGGCTGTTGAAGTAATCAAACCGGCGGTAGTTTGCGTCAAAACGATAGGCCTTGGTCTTCTCGGCGTTGACTCTCAGGTATCGGTTGGGATCCTTCCCCCACCCGAACGAGCTGATCATCAACGAATCGAGCAGCGGCGCGTCGTTGTCCTTTGACTGCATGAACAAGCTCGAATCGAAGATGCGAAATCCGGGAGTATAGTTGAGCTGGCTTCGATAAATGTCAGCGTTACCGTCGATTGCGATCCCGCGCACGCCGAACTCAATGCTCGAGGTGATCGTGTAGGGTCCTTCGGCGCCGCTCTGCCCGCTTGCGGAAGGCTGCGCCGGTTTACTGCCGGTAGCCGGTTGCTGTGCTCGCGCGTCGTTGGTCAAAAGGATGAGACCCAGCACGAACCCGAACAAGAAGAGCAACGAGAATCCAATCTTTTCTTTCATAAGTCCTCCAACGCTTTCACCGTAATCGATTTCATCGGAAGAAAAACGCATGGCTGTTCGAGCCGTGAATCTTACTGTGGCACGTTGTGCAGTTCTGGTAGCGCGTTGTCGCCTGGTTGTGGAAGCTGGGTATGCCCGGCGCTTCAATCTCGCCAGGCTTCGTTGCAACGGTGCTGTGGCACTCCAGACAGAGTTGATTGACGTTGTTGCGCTTGAGCATTTTTGGATTGCTCGATCCGTGCGGGGTGTGGCAGCTTGCACAACCCTCAACTTTCAACGGCGCGTGTTCGAACACAAACGGCCCCTGCTTATCGGTGTGGCACTTCACGCAGGATGCGTCGGCGCCGGTGTTGAGCCTCGCCTGCTTCAACTCGAAGCCACCGTGCGGGTTGTGGCAATCGCTGCATTTCATCGCTCCTTCAAGCACCCTGTGATGGAACGGCTGAGTGAATTGTGCCTTTGTTTCGTTGTGACAGGTCATGCATAGTTGTGGCTCGCTCTTTACAAGCATCTTGAGCGGCGCCAGGTCATTTGAATGCGCGGAGAAAGGGCCTGTCGGGATCAATGACGACGGCGCATCGATTTTTCCCTGGGGCGCACCGGCGAGCTTGTCTCCGAGACTCGCGGAGTGGTGGGGCGAATGGCAGTCGGTGCAGCCTACGTCGTTGCGCCAGTGCTCGCCTCGTTTGTAGTTGTTGTGTTCTTCTTTGCCGGCGTGGCACCGTAAGCATGATTCGGATATTTGCTTTGGTGACTCACCCTCGAAAGTCCGTATCTTCAGTTTGTCACCGCCGCCTTCCACGTGCGCCTTCCCCGGCCCGTGACATGATTCGCAGCCTTGCTTCTCAGTCTTCCAGCCGGCTTTTGCGAGCTTGGCATGAGCGGTCTTTGAGAAGCCGCTGAACTGATCAGCGTGGCAGGCCTGGCAGGTCTCGCTGCCAACGTAGTCTTCAGGCGAATACTTCGTGGACGCCACTGGCTGGGATTTTTTCTCTTGGCCGGGATCCGCAGGTTTCGAAAATGAAATCGAGGCTGTATAAAACAACCCAAACACTGCGCATCCCGCGACCAGCATCGTCTTGACTGTTTTTACCAGGCTCATCGTTGTGCCTCCTTACTCCAAGCCAATCTAAAGCTTCCAGCGAAAAAGAACTATGAGCGGGGTCACAGGGCTGCGTGACTGCGATCACATCGTTCAACGTCACCTCAGACGCCCACCGAGTGCAATTGCCGTTCACAAGTCAGATGAGGCTTGGGAGTCGAGCTCTCTCACTGAAAACAAACAAGTTAGCGGGCGCGGGCGGCTTCCCAACTGGTGAAAACTCATTCGAGTGCTCGAAGTTTCGATTCTTGATGCGAGTTTTCACCCACTCAAGGGGATTTACTCAGCGAGTTTCAGGACCGAGCTCGTAAGGACCATTGTTGACGGGTTTGGTTAGGAAGGCGAACTATCAAAGCGAGCGCAGATCTCCTAGCTGAGTTATTCGGAAGGTTCGGTCGCTCGTGGTCGGTCTGGTACTTCCTTCATCGGCGCGGGTATTAATCATGCGACGGGGCTTTACCCGGATTATCCGCTAACAGGAAAACAAGACCTATTGCCAACCACAATATAGCCTTGAGCCAGTCCTGGGTTTGGAATGCCTCAAGCGTGGCAACGCCAAAGAAGAGCAAGAACACAGTGAAGTTTGTACCGAGCTTTATCTTCATGGAACCTCCTGACACGACTCAAGTATAGTGAGCACAAGTTCCGAAAGATGTGACTGCGCTCACAACCGGATTGTCTCTTGCCAGCCTCGGTTGGCCCGCGATCGAACAAGAGGAGACCCGCGGTTAGTTTAGCTTCGCGCAAATGTTCCCAACATCTTCAGCTAGGCATAAGAATGTAGTCCTGGCAGCAAGTAGCTCACGCCCAGCCAGGTGAATATCACCAGCGCGAATCCCAGCAAAGCGAAGTATGCGCTGCGGCGCCCGCGCCATCCATGGGCGATCCGAGTGTGCAGAAACCCCGCATAGGCCATCCACGCAACCAGCGCGCCTACTTCTTTCGAGTCCCATCCCCAGTAGCGGCCCCACGATTCATTTGCCCAGACTGCTCCAGTGATGAGGAGCAATGACAGGAGCGGAAACGCTACGCCGACCGTCCGATAGAGAAGCCCGTCAATCGTCTGAAGCGGGGGTAATGAGTTATTCAACTCTTTACGCTTCCACGCAAACAGCGATACGAGCAATAGCGCAACCAACAGCCCAATTAACCCGCCAATCTCAACCGGATTACCTCTCATGCTCAGAGAGAGATTGCTGGAGTTCTGGGCGATGTAGTCCCTGGCCAGTTCAACATAGCGCTCCGGTGGCACAGTCATTTGCATCTGTTCCGAGAGCCACCCGCCAAACCCAGCGAGCTCGCGTGGAGGTATTCGCGATGCCGGATCGTTCACGTTTTTGATCTGATAAAAGAGAGCCGAAAGCACAATGGCCTGCAATACAGCAGCGCCCCGAAAGATGCGCCAGGCCCATAGTCTCGCCTTGTCGTCGCGCTTTTGCCGGTCAACAACGAACAGAATCAACGAGGCGAGAATCGCAAGCAGCAAAATCGCCATCAGCGGGCCAACCCCAGCCAACACCGCGCGAACCGGCAGCGATGATTTTCCGAGAGTTAGAGACGTGCTGTACTCTGCGTGGAAAGGCACGCCGTAGCGGCCAACGGTTGCATATACCAGCAATCCAAAAAGCGCCACCGCAATGGCAATTGCTTCCGAACTTACGCCATCCTTCAGCAGGTAGGCGAATGCAAGTCCGAAGCTCACGAGGCACACTCCGTAACCGATGGTCGCTATCGAAACGTGAATGGGCCGCCAGTAACTATCGAGTATCGGCGGAAGAGTTGAGATGTCGTTGCCGAGCAGCGTGGCCAGCGTCAGTACTACGGCGACAAGCGGCATCGAAAGCGCCCCCAGGAATTGATGCTTCGGGTTGCGAATGATGATCAGCGTCGTGATTGCCCCGCCAAAGCAAAAGCCGAGCGTCAGCGAGTACAGATTGTCGAGTGGAAAGTATCGCCAGAATCCGTTGATGCCTCGCTTCCAACCTTCGGCATCGCCCGCTTCAATCCATCGGATCATCCACCCTGAAAAGTTGAAGCACACGCCCATTGCCACTGATATTAATCCCAACCGAGCGAGCACCCGCTCTTTCACGAATAGATTTGTCACCAGCACCACAGCCGCGCTGACGTAAGTGATCAGAGCGAGCATCGTCAGAGCGCCTTCGTATAGAAACCCTCGCGGCCCAACGTAGAGCCGGGCGAGGATAAAGGCAACCGCCATCGCCATCGGAGCTATAACCGGCCAGAGGCCAATAAGCCTCTTCGAGAAGCTCAGCTCTAATTCAGGCGAGAATAATTCGCTATGTTTGATTGCTTGACTCATCGTTAGCTGCTTCCTCCGATCGCTGATTGAACAAGTGAATTAAAACGTCCCTCGAAAGCAGGTCCGTTTCGATTGGTGCTGCCTCCGAAGTAAAGCGTCGATCGTTTCCCGTTAGACTCGACGACTCCCCAAACCCTCTGGTGTGAGAAGAAAAACACGGCGCACAACGCAACTGTCAGGAGAAGAAACCCTGCGTAGACCAGGGTACGGCCCGGGTCATACTGTATTGTCAGCGTGTGTGAAAGAGCCACTTTCTCGAAGTTCTTAAGCGAGACTCGCTCAGGTCCGATTGATCCTGAATCAGTTCCTGATCGATCGGATGCGTTAGGCGATTGGCTGAGCATCTGTGCGTTGAAGGCGAACTCGCGACGGGGCTTGGAACCAGGCGCGGTAATCTGAAGCTCCGCCACGGGGTTGTTGTAATCGCCAGATGCGGTGTCGGCCGTTCCGCCTTCGACCGTAAAGTCCGGATAGAAATTCACGAAAGAGACGCTTCCGAGGCCATCAACGTCAACCGAGCCGTCGCGCTCTATTGTGACTTCGCGCGGTTGGCCGTTAGGCAATTTGAGGATGACAGTTATTTGCCGAGCATAGCCCTGCGGTTGAAAGCTCGATTGGAAGAAGCGATAACCACGATAATCGAAGGGCGCGTTGAGGTGGACGAGCGCCGGCATTTTTTGATCGTTATCCTTAATGTTGACAAAGCTTAGCCAGTCAATCGTGTTCATCACATCGAGCCCGCCTTCCGCCCGTATCAACTCCTGCCTGAGATCCGTGCACTCGACGGTGAATGGCAATAAAGCGCTGCCCGACTGCCCGCCTTCAAGCCCGGTCTCAAACGTGTTGAAGGACTTCGAGGAGTGACCCGGCGTTATCTCCATCGATCCCCCAACTCCGTAGCGGCTTGTGAGAAACCCGCCGAGGAAGATCATCAGTAGCGCGAGGTGAACTGCGTAGGCTCCCATTCGGTTCCACGCATTGCGCTGAGCGAATACCGTGATGCGGCCATCTTCTCGCGTGTTGCGCGCCCGCAATCCCGCTTTACTCCAGGCGCGGGTAGCCTGCTCGGCAGCGTCTTCCGGCGAGCTGTTTGTTTCGATTACTTTGTAGAATTTCTGCGCGCGAATGAAATTCGGTGAGGCTCCAAGCTTCGGCTTGCGAATGTAACGCCACGCTGCAGGAAAGCGGTCGATCGACGAGAGAATGATGTTCAAACTTAGTACTGACAGCAGTCCAGTGAAGTACCACGTGTGATAAATGTCGAATAGACCGAGGCTGCTGTACAGTGATCTTTGCGCGGGCGTCAGTCGAACATAGTACTGGCGGAAACCCTCGACGTTCTGTTGCATGACCAGCATTCCGATTACGCAGCACCCCAGCAGAAGCATTAACATAACCAAGCCGAACTGCACGGAGCTGAGTAGACTCAATGTCCGATCGATAACCGACCTGTCCTTCCTTAAATCGACAACCGCCGGCTCATCTGATGAAGTGCGGTCACGATCAACAGTTCGGGCACTTGAAACCGCCATATCCTTTACCTCATTTCCTTTCGATAATAGTGCAATAGCGAATCTTTACTAATCTCTTATGCCTATACCGCAATTGGCGTACTCAAGTCGGGTTTCCTGATCCGCGGTTGCCGCCGAAACCGTGGCAAGCCTCGAATGCGCATTGATAACAAAGGATTTCACTCCGAGTAGAATGTCTGCCGGCGATGCTGTTTGCCTGATTAACCGAGAGAGAGAAAGGCCGGGCTGTTACGAGATTCTGCGCAGACGCTGCGGAGACTTACGCAGGCAAGTTTGGGTGCATTCTCTGGATCGTCTCGATCTTCACTGGAGAGGTTTTGTACGCCTGGTTTTCCAGGGATCGGCGGTGTAGGAGGTCGCCATTCTTGCGCCCGGCGCCGGCTGCGTCATTTGCTTCACCGAAGGCAAGTTGCTGGACTGAAACTCGGACCAATACCCGTAGAAACCGATCTTGCCTTCGTCAAGTAGAAGCACGTTCAGTTCATCGCCTGCCTGAGAACTCCCTTTGCGAATTCCTTCCCCGTCCCCGTCCACATAATGAGTGCCAAGATATGGAATCTCATGCATCTCCTTGGTGACATAGAGCGACGAGATTCGATGTAACGCAGTCGCTCGAATGATGAGGTCAAGCATCGCCCGCGCGTTGATCGGATCAAGTCCGGCCGTTGCCTCATCAAACAGCATGATCTTTGGCCAGCCGACAAGCGCTCGCGCAAACTCCAGCCGCCGTCTCATTCCGATCGAAAGCTCCTCGGGAAGCTTATCCACCTCTTCCTCAAGCCCGACAAAGGTCAGTATTTCGCGAACGGCGCGCTGAGTATCCTTTTCGGACCATCCATGCTCGTCCAGTCGATAGGCGGTGTTGTCGTACACAGACATTCCGGTGAACAACGATTGTTCCTGAAAAACCACGCCCATCGATGAGCCTCGCACAGCAAGCAACTCGCGCTCGTTAAGTCCTTCTATCTCGCGCCCTTCGATCAGCACTTGCCCGGTGTCTGGCACCAGCAAGCCGGCAGCGAGTCGCAATAGTACCGATTTCCCTGAACCGGACATTCCCGTGATACAAATCATATGTCCGCTTTCCAACGTGAAGCTGACATCGTCGAGCGCGCTTTTGCCCTCAAAGCTAATCGATACGTTCCGAAATTCGATGGCAAATGGTTCGGAAGCCATATATTCCCAAACCTCCTGACGATTCGGACCGCGGTTTAGGTACAGTCACGCGAACCTGACCTCCCGCTCCTCCGCTTCTCCGCTCCTCCGCGTTCCTGCCTTCTGCCTTCTGCCTTCTGCTTTCAGGGCGTGACTGCTACTTTGAGCACCCCATCGAGTCGTTCGCCGAAAATCCGGTAGCCCTCTTTGATCTCATCGAGTGAGACTGTATGAGTAAGCAGAGGCGTGAGATCGACGCGACCGGCCTTGACCACTTCCATCAGCCTTCGCATTCTCTCTTTGCCGCCGGGGCAAAGCGTAGTCACTATGCTATAGTCGCCGAGCCCGGCGGCGAATGCTTCATAAGGAACTTGCAGCTTTCCTGAGTACACACCGAGGCTTGACAGCGTCCCGCCGGGCCGCAGGCTGCGAAGCGCGCTCTCGAAAGTCTGTTGTGTTCCGAGCGCTTCGATCGCTACGTCCGCGCCGCCGCCCGTGAGCCGTTTAATCTCTGCTACAACGTCAACCTCACGATAATCAAGCGTCACGTCGGCTCCCATTCGACGCGCCATCGCCAGCCGGTTCTCGTCGCCTTCAACTCCGATAATCAAAGATGCGCCCATCAGCCTGGCGCCGGCAGTCGCGCAAAGACCAATCGGGCCCTGTGCGAATACGATCACTGAATCGCCTATGCGCACCCCTCCCGATTCCGCTCCGCTGAATCCCGTTGAAGCGATATCCGCAAGCAGAACCACCTGTTCGTCAGTGAGCTCATCCGGAATCTTCGCCAGGTTGGCCTGGGCGTTGGGGACCAGCAGGTACTCGGCTTGCGCGCCGTTGATTGTGTTTCCGAAGCGCCAGCCACCAATCGCCTGGTAGTCTCCGCCGTGGCCGCATTGCGACAGATGCCCGGATAGACAGGCGCGGCACTGGCCGCAGGGAGTAATGGCGCCGACCAGCACTCGGTCGCCAACCTCATAGCCGGTCACGCCGGGTCCCAGCTCTTCGATAACTCCTACTGGTTCGTGTCCAATGACCAGACCGGGCTTGACCGGATACTCGCCGCGCACAATGTGCAGGTCGGTTCCGCAGATCGTGGTAAGCGTCACACGAATCAGGGCCTCGCCCACTCCGGCCCGCGGCTTCTCCACTTCTTCTATTTGAAACTTGTTTGTTCCTCTAAAAACGTTCGCTCGCATCGTTTCCATCTTCAACCTCCAAATTCGGCAGGGCCGTCACCGGGCTCTGTCTCGAGCCCGGATAGAAAAATTATAGGCGCAAGAATCATTCCGAAATCCACACCAGCATTCGGTAGCGATTTCTTTCAAATTCGACGGCTGCTGACGCAATTGACATGGATGTCTTGTGTGCTTTTGCGCAGCTGAAGCGGGAATTTTCACTGAGCCCTGATAATTCGGTGCTTCCCGCCTGGTCGGTTACCGGTATCGCGACAATGGCACGACTTATACGGGTGCGAAGTCGCAGATCCTGCGTGATGCACGACACATCATTTGGTGATTGCGGTCATAGTATTTCCTACCGGTACGGGCCTATAGTGCGAATAGGAGGAAAGCACCAAGAGAAAGGGCGGTGGCGATGAGTCGAACCGCTCGCGAGCGCTACCCGCAAGCGCAAAAAGGACTGGCATCATTGCGTTTAGCCGAGAGTAGTTGTCGTGACGAGCGCAACGAGAGACTTACCGCCGCCGCCCCGATGGAGGAATAATGAACCGAGATCTGACAGCAGGGGTGATGGGCGTGGGTTCAGTGGGAGCCGTCCTTGCGGCGTATGCACTACTGGTGCGGCCCTGGCATTTGAGGTGGGGCGCGACCGACGACGAACTGCAACAGCGGTTGCCCGGCGATGAAGTTGTTCCTTATTCAAAACACGAAGCGACGCACGCAATAACCATCAATGCTACGGTTGCCGAGGTTTGGCCATGGCTGACACAAATCGGCCAAACGCGCGGAGGCTTCTACAGCTACACCGGACTTGAGAATTTGGTCGGATGTGAGATGCATAACGCCGATCGAGTTGTTCCGGAGTGGCAGGATCTGAGAGTAGGAGATGTCGTTTGGCTGCATCCTAAAGCCCCGCCTCTCCCGGTGATCATCGTTGAGCCCTTTAAGGCAATTGTGCTTGGCGACAACTTCGGTACCTGGGGGCTCTTTCTAAAGGCGATTGACGGAAAGACCACACGGCTGCGGGTCCGTACGAGATGGGACCGAAAGCCGGGAATCCTGGATTGGGTTAGCAAGTACATTTTGCTCGAACCGTCGCACTTTATCATGGAGCGCAAGATGATGCTCGGCATCAAACAGCGCGCTGAGGCTCTCCATAAGCACCTCGAGGCCAGCTCAAGCACGGAAGCGCACGAGGATACTCGCCACGAAAACGTGTTCGTCAAAAGTGCGAGCTCAACAGCACGCTGACGCTGTTGGCGTTTCCGAAAGACTCGACGCGGCACCACGCGGTGTCCGCAATCAGACCGGGTTCCAGTCAGTTCTCCTGATGAACTGGAACCCGGTTGTCATTCTTGTCTCTAGATGATTCCAAAACTGCGCAATCCTACCCCACCAGGTTGAGCGAAAGTCCTCAATCCGGAACGGAGGAACAAACCTGCTCTGGCGATCAGTCGCCGGCTCGTCTTTATGCGAGTATGCTCCACGGCACACACGTTGCCAGAGCCAAACCGTGAGATCTGTTAAACACAGCCTGAGCCCCGTAGAATGAAGATGAGAGTATTATGACTATCGACTACCAGCTACCTAACGCCCATCCGATCCACCACGCGGGAGATGTCGTTCTCCGGGACGGTTCTACCGTCAGAGTCCGCCCTCTGCGGTCACAAGACGAACCGCGGCTGCTGGATTTCTTCCGTTTATTGTCAGAGCAGTCTCGGTGGCTGCGGTTCTTTAGTTTTATAAAAGACGATCTGCTGGCTGCTGAAGCGCACCGCGAGGCGACGGTTGATTATATCCGCAGTTTTGGACTGATTGCGTTGACCGGCGGAGAAGAACGGATTGTGGGCCACGCGCTCTACTCAGCGATCGGAGAGGATCACGCGGATGCTGCCTTCGCAGTAGCCGACGATTATCAGGGTCGGGGTCTCGGCACGATGCTTGTCGGACAACTGGCGCAGATCGCCGCCGCGAACGGGATTCACGTGTTCGAAGCTGACGTGTTGGCGTCGAACCACAAGATGCTTGGAGTGTTTCGCAGATCAGGATTCCCAATCAAAGTGGCTGTCAGTACTGGGCTGCTTCACGTGACATTTCCAACGTCATTAAACCAGGAAGCCTTTGAGCACTTCGAGCAACGCGAGCAAGTCTCGGCAATCAACTCGTTGAAGCTTTTCCTGAATCCCAATGCCGTGGCGGTGATTGGCGCGTCTCGCAGTCGTGCGACGATCGGCGGCGATATCTTTCACAATCTATTGAACTACGAGTTCGCCGGTCCGGTTTATCCTGTGAATCCCGTCGCAAATGTAGTCCAGAGCGTTACTGCCTATCCGTCAGTGGAAGCGATTCCCGGCCCTGTTGATCTTGCGGTGATTGTCGTTCCAGTCGCCCATGTGCTCGAAGCAGCAATGCAGTGCGGCCGCAAAGGCGTGCGCGCCGTGGTGGTGATATCGGCGGGCTTCTCCGAGACCGGCGAGGAAGGCCGAGCACGACAGAGCGAGCTGTTGCGGATTTGCAGGATGACCGGGATGAGATTGATCGGCCCGAACTGCATGGGGATCGTTAACACCGACGGCGGCGTCAAGCTCAACGCAACGTTTTCGCCGCACGTGCCGCTCGCCGGCCGGGTAGGGTTCTTCTCCCAAAGCGGCGCGTTGGGTCTCGCGGTCATCGACTACGCAAACTCGCTGGGACTTGGCATCTCTTCATTCATATCGATCGGTAACAAAGCCGACATTTCCGGGAATGATCTGTTGAATTATTGGGAATCGGATGACGGGACAGACGTAATCCTGCTTTACCTCGAGTCGTTTGGGAACCCCAGGAAGTTTTCGCACATCGCGCGGAGAGTCGCGCAGAAGAAGCCAATTGTTGTGGTGAAGAGCGGGCGATCGTCGGCCGGCGCTCGCGCAGCGTCGTCGCACACCGGAGCGCTGCTGGCGGCTTCCGATGTGACTGTAGATGCCTTGTTCCGTCAGGCCGGGGTGATCAGGACCGACACGCTTGAAGAACTGTTCGATGTAGCTTCGCTGCTTGCGAATCAACCGGTTCCGAAAGGCGGGCGCATCGGCATCATCACAAACGCAGGCGGGCCGGCAATTCTCTGCGCGGATGCTTGTGAAGCCGAGGGGCTCAGCGTGCCGATGCTTGGCCAGGACAGCGTGTCTCAACTACGCGCCTTCCTGCCTGCGGAAGCCAGCGTGGCCAATCCGGTGGATATGATTGCTTCCGCGACGGCGGATGACTACGGCAAAGCGATCCGAGTTGTAGCCGCCGACCCGGGCATCGATGCACTGGTTGTGATCTTCATTCCGCCGCTGGTCACCCGAGCAGAAGACGTCGCTCGAACGATCGTAGATGCCACTCGAACCGCAGCGTCGGGCAAGCCGGTGGTCACCGTCTTTCTGTCAGCGCGAGGGGTGCCGGACGAGCTAAAGACCGCGGATTTAAAGATTCCTTCGTTCGCGTTTCCCGAAGCCGCCGCGTCTGCGCTGGCTCGGGTCGCGCGTTACGGCCAGTGGCGCGCGCGGCCGATGTCAGAGCCGCCCCGATTTGATGACCTCCGGCGAGACGAGGCCGCAGCCGTCATCGCGACTGCTTTGGCCAGGGGAGAAGGATGGCTCACCGCCGAAGAGACTGCGAGTCTGTTTTCATGCTACGGCCTGCCGTTGGTCGAACAGCGAATCGTCACCAACGCGCGCGAAGCCGGTGAAGCCGCAGCGCTTTTCGGCGGCGAGTCCGCCTTGAAAGCAATCGCCCCAGGCGTCCTTCATAAGACCGAGGCAGGCGGAGTACGGCTCCATCTTAGGGGCGCAAACGAAGTCAGCGCCGCAGCCGAGGAAATGACTGCGAATCTGGCGGAACACGGACAGCCGGTAACCGGGTTCATAGTACAGCGAATGAATTCGGGTGGCGTGGAGATGCTGGTTGGCGTCGCACACGATCCACAGTTCGGACCTGTTGTGGCTTGTGGAGCAGGCGGCGTTTTTGTTGAGCTGATGCGCGACGTCTCGGTTCGCCTCACTCCGCTAACTCACGATGATGCAACCGAGATGATTCGGAGTCTCAAGTCTTATCCGCTGCTCACCGGGTTTCGAGGAAGTCCCGTTTGCGATATTGCCGCGTTGGAAGATGGACTGCTGCGAGTGAGCGCGATGGTTGAAGACCTGCCGCAGATCGCCGAACTCGACTGCAATCCCTTTGTGGTCCGCGAGCAAGGGGCTGTCATCCTCGACGCGCGCGTTCGAGTCTCTGCGCCTGAGCTTCCCTCGCTGCTTGGCGCGCGCGGATGAACCTACGATGAGTCAGTTATTCTTTCCGCCAGCTTTGAAAAAAACTGTGAAATAGCCCTATGAACGCTAACAGCCACGCTGCGAGTGCTACAAATACGAAGTAGCGTGGGATGAGCATTAAGTCCTCGAAGTTGATTGCTTTCGACAACTGAAAAGTACAGGCCGCATACATGCCTAAAGGGAAGACCATCCCCCAGTATTGAGGGTCGTAAACAAGCGGAAAGCGTTTATAAACGTGCCGCCAAATCCCGAGTATAAAGAGCAACGGTATCCACCACGTGCCGACTGCCCAAAAGAATAGCGTGAAGCCTTTTATGAAAGGGAGTATGTCAGAGAGAAGAATCCAATCGGGAGCCGCCAGAATCAGCCTTGCTCCTGCCAGCGTCGTAATGGCCACCGCCCCCATGTTGATCCAGTAAGGCGGCGTTAGACTCGCGGTCGTCAGGTTAATAAACGTGAAGCGGTAGAAAATCAGCGAGATCAGCAACAGGTAAAGCATGCAGCCGACCAGAAACATGCAGAGCGTGAAGAAGAGCAGCGGCTCACGGTACGACCCAAAGTGACTTGCCAGCAGCGTACCCAAAACAGAAATTGATTGCGTCGCGACCGCGGCAAGCAGCCATGCTCCGTTGAGCCCGCTCTCCAAGGGCGGTTTGTTTTCCCGCACTGTGACAGCCGCAAAGAACGTGTACATAACGACTACCCAGAGCAAGAGCCCGAGCAGCCAGAGAGCGCCTGCCGCTCGGTATTCGCCGGCTACTATCACCAGCTGGCTTCCGAGTACGCAGGTGCCCGCGACGACCGTGAAAAACCCCGGCCCGCGGACGTGATCCGTGACGTCAGCCTTGACCCGGGGGAAGAAACCGATCAGACGTATAAGCAGCAAGAGCCAAAGAACGCCGTACGCGACAAGGTTGATCGCCAGCAGCCCCCAGGCCAGCCAACGCATTTCTAGCAGGTGTGTGGCGATGGATATAATCCCGGTTGCCATCACCAGGGCGAAGTATCCCGGGAAAAGGTTACTCGCCGCGCTCGCAATCCTACCGCTTTCCCTCTTCTTTTCTTTCATAGGTCCTATTGTTGACACCACCGGCTTCAGCCGAGTGGTGCTTCAGTTTCAACCCACGACGAAGCCGGTGTCTGGGGACGCGAGGCTGTGACGTAGGCTGAAATTGAAGCACCACACGGCTGAAGCCGGTGGTGTCGGGTGAGGTCGCCGTGTCGTAGGCTGAAATTGAAGCACCACACGGCTGAAGCCGGTGGTGTCTGGGGACGCGAGGATGGGACGTAGGTTGAAGTTGAAGCACCACACGGCTGGAGCCGGTGGTGTCGGGTGAGGTCGCCGCGTCGTAGGTTGAAGTTGAGGCACCACACGGCTAAAGCCGATGGTATCCTTGCGCGTCCGATTCTTCATCACATCGTTTGCAGTTAAGCTCGAACCCAAGACGTGACTTGCGCCCTGGTTCGGTCAGGACCCATGCGCGGGTGACCAGCGGCGGGTTGTGTCGTACGTGCTGATAATGACCGCAGTCGAGTGCCGCTCTCCACTCCCCGAGTTCGTCGTTCTCGTATCCGACTATCTTTCGTATCATCGGCGCCCCTCGCGCACGTAACCGGTACTCGTGAAGCGGCGCGACGCGGGCTTCCACCAGAGGGTTATCGAGAGAGCGATAAGCCAGCAGACACCGGAAGCAATAACGAGTGGCAACAGTTCCCGGTACTGGTGAGCCAGCGCAGCCTCAACAGTCGCCGCGAGTATCCAGAGTTGCGCGACGTTAATCATCACCAGCATTATGAGCCGCGCTTGCTCTACGGCCGATCGGCCCCGTCTGGTGAACCGGCGGCGGTAAGCGTCGTCTGCGGAATAGACGCTTTTGGTTTCGCGCACCCTACGCAGTGCCTGGGGTTCCTTATCGGAATTAAGCGGAACGTTCATGGATTCCTGCCCTTCTCCCTACCGCCCATACTTCGCCGCGGTCCCGCACCTCCAGAACTATCTGATCGAGAGGGCGAGGCGGAGGCCCATAAAGAACTTTCCCGGTCTGCACGTCAAAAGCGCCTTCGTGGCACGGGCATTCCAGCCGCTGGTGTTTCTGTTCAAAGTAGACCGGGCAGGCGAGGTGGGTGCATTGCTGACCGTAAGCATGGTACGCGCCGTCATTCGAGCGCACGAGAATGGCCGTTTCGTCTTCAGTCGGGAAACGGAAGTTGAGTGAAGAGCCCGGCGCCAGACCCTCGGCGCCTTCGATCATCTTCGGCGTGTAATTCGCCGCGTCACCCTCGTTTAGTGCTGCCTTGCCTGCGAGGCCCGCTGCACTAACGAAGAGAGCGGTCGAGGTCAGGCCCAGGAAGTTGCAGAACTCGCGCCGCGTCACCTGCGCTTCTTCGCCGCGTTCGTAAGGGAAATCGTGTTGATGAGGTGCTATTGCACGACGAACGTCTTGCTCGTCGCTTATAAGCTCGTCGTCAGGCTTCCTAGAATTCATTGCTCTTGTCTGATTCCTCCACTTGCATGTCGATCCATGACTCACTCGTAGTTTGCTGCTGTGTGATCGTGCCGAGCCGCCCTTCAAATACGCCGCAGCCGTCAACCTTTACTTCATCGGCGTCCGTCGGAAGCATCAAATAGACCTTGGTCTCGACATGCTGATTGCCGAACACATGCACGTTGACTGGCTTAGTGCGCCGGAGCGGAACTATCTCTTCATAGCGCCCGAACGAGATTGCTCCCGTCGGGCAGACTGAGGCGCACATCGGCTTCAGGCCTTCGCTGGTGCGGTCGTAACACATGTCGCACTTCATCTGCAGGTGCATCGCCGAGTTGTACTTCGGCACGCCGAACGGACAGGCGTTGACGCAATTCCGGCAGTCCAGGCAGCGCGGCTTAAGGGCTGACATAACGATGCCCTCTTCCGAGACCTTGATCGCGTCGGCCGGGCAAACCAGCGCACAGGTCGGCTCGACGCAGTGCATGCAGATCGTTGGCATCGTGGCCGTCGTTTGGCTGCGGTCGAGATAATCCACGAAGATCATCGAGTAGCCTTTGTGAGTTCCGCACTCTCGACACGCCGCCACGCATCCGCGGCAGCCTATGCAGCGCTCCGGGTCGATGAACATCGTCTCTTCCATATCGCTATTACCTATCGGTCAAACGCGTTACCGCGCTGCGTTCCGCACCGCGACGGCTCTTGCCGAAAAGCGGCAACTCGCGCGTGTGAATTTTCTCGACCCGGGCGGCGCACGCCTTGAACTCCGGGATCTTTGAAACGGGGTCGAGCGCTGGATTCGTCAACTGATTCACTGCCAGCTCTTCTCCCCAGTGATAAGGGATGAAAATGGTATCCGGACGGATCGTCCTGACGACGAGCGCCGGAAATTCTCCTTCACCACGGCGTGAGACGACTTTGATCCGTTCGCCGTCAACTATTCCGAGTCGAGCGGCGGTATCCGGGTGAATCTCAACGTAGGGCTCCGGGCATTGCTGGACCAGGAAGCCTATGCGCCTGGTCTGGTTGCCGGATAGGTACTGATAGACAACTCGCCCGCTGGTGAGGATCAGCGGGAACTCATCATCTGGAACCTCGGCAGGTGGCGCGAACTCGATCGCGTGAAACTTTGCTTTTCCGTCAGGATGATAAAACCGCTCCTCGAAGAGCCTCGGAGTGCCCGGATGATCTTCAGATGGGCATGGCCAGAAAACGCCTTTTTGCCGCTCGATTTTTTCATAAGTGATGCCGTAATAGTCTGCGTTCCCACCTCTGGAAGCTATGCGCAGTTCCTCGAAGATTTCACCGGGACTATCGAACTGAAAATATTTTCCCCGGCCCATGCGACGCGCTATCTCCTGCACGATCCACCAGTCCTGGCGGGCGTCGCCGGGCGGGTCGGTGGCTTTGTTGATCTTGACGACGCGGCCTTCGCTATTGGTCGTCACGCCCTCATCTTCAGCCCATGTAGAACCGGGCAACACGACGTCCGCGTAGCGCGAGCCTTCGGACATGAAGAAATCGATGCAGACGTAAAAATCCAGTCCCTCCAACGACCGGCGCACCTGGTTCGTATCCGGGAGGCTGACCATCACGTTGTTGCAGATCGAAAGCAAACCGCGAATCTCGCCCTCGCGCATCTTATCGAACATCTCGACCACTGATACGCCCGCCTGCGGTAGCTCCTCTTCCGGGAGGCCCCAAACATCGCAGACGTGCTTTCGATGTTCAGGATTCATTATCGAGCGCTGGCCCGGAAGCTGGTCGGCCTTCTGACCGTGCTCGCGCCCGCCCTGGCCATTCCCTTGCCCGGTGATGGTCCCATAGCCGCTGCCGGGCGCGCCGATCTTTCCCGTCGCAAGGACGAGATTTATGTAGGAGAGAACGTTGTTGACGCCGTTGGTGTGATGCTCGATGCCGCGAGCATGCATTACCATGCCGGTCCTCGCACGACCGTAGAGGCGGGCAGCCTCGATGATCTTTTCGGCAGGAACACCAGTGATCTCAGATGCGAGCTGCGGCGTGTAACGCAAAGCCAGCTCTCGGGTCCCTTCCCATCCATTTGTGCGTGCGGCTATGAAAGCGTCATCCGTCAGACCTTCTTCAATCATGACGTTGAGCATTCCGTTTGCGAGCGCCACATCTGTTCCGGGCCGCAGTTGGAGATGAATGTCACCCTGTCGGGCGGTTGCCGTCTCACGCGGGTCAACGATAATCCATCGCCCGCCGCGGTCGCGCTGCTCCCAGAGAAACTTGTTTAGCACCGGAAACGTCTCCGCGCAGTTCGCGCCCGCAATCAACAGCACTTCTGCCAGCGGGATGTCGTCCCACGGGTTGGCGGCGCGGTCAATCCCAAAAGCCTTGTTGTTGCCGGCAGCGGCGCTCACCATGCAAAGCCGCCCGTTGTAGTCAATGTAGCGTGTTCCCAGACCCGCGCGAGCGAACTTACCCATAAGATAGGTCTTTTCGGTCGTGAGTGACGAGCCCGAGTAAACCCCCACAGAGTCCTTGCCGTGTCCTGACTGAAGCTCTTTGAATTTCGCCGCGACCAGGTCTAGCGCCTCGTCCCACGTCGCCTGCTCGAAGTTGCCGTCGCGCTTGATGAGTGGATGTACAAGACGGTCTGGATGGTGTACCTGGAGGTAAGCCGTGACTCCCTTAGGACAGAGGCGGCCTTCGTTCACGGGAAAGTCGTAGCGCGGCTCGAACCCGACAACGTGGTTCTTCTCGACCAGAAGATTTATCCCACATTGCACTCCGCAATAAGGGCAGTGGGTGGGCACAACTTTGTCAATGACCCGATCGGCGCGCCAGCCGTCGTAAGGCGCATCATGCAAGTGCGGGCCGAACTGTTCTGTGATTTTCTTTAAGTTACCGACTTTCGCCATAAACTCTCAAACGGCGTCGCTGTCGCGTCGCGGAAGCGTCGTGTAAGCCAACCCCCGCATCACCCTTTTGCAGCGGGGGCAGTAGTCCTGAAGCGTGCGCCCGTCTCCCATGCGGTAGTCAAAGCCTAGTTGCCCGACTACATCCTTCAGGTCATCAAGCCACATCTGACCCACGAACTCCGTCCCGCATCGAGGGCAGGTGGCCTGCGGCGCCTCTCGCTCGCTCCGCTGATATAGCTCAACGCCGATTGAGGCGGGCCGCTGGACGATGTGAAAGAACTTGCCGAACGGCAAGTAAAAGAGGGTCATGATCACCAGGGCCTGATGACTGAGCGCGATGAACGAGTACATGTAGCCTTCAAGCCAGAGGCTCGACGCCGTTAGCATCAACCCGGTAACCGAGATCGCGATCAGCAGCAAGTGAGGAACGAAGTCCAGGAGAAACTGTTGGAGCGCGATAGCCCCGCGGTCGTGCAGCCGCCGGTGGATAGCAATGGCGCAACCCGCGATGACCATAACGGCGGTGAAGTCCAGGGCGTGAAAACTAACCCAGGCTAAGATGCTGCGCCCCTGAAAGACCGACGTGGCGAAGCCGAAAAGATATGCGCGGTAGCCCTGCGCGCCCTCAAGCTTGAAATGAATCCAGCCGAACACGAGCGGAAACGTAACAAGCGCAGAGATCACGCATCCCCACATGATCAGTGCGTGCATAGCCCAGCGGGTAAAACCGCGCTTCGCGATAAAACGTTGCTCGATGAGGTTGTGCGCTAAGGTCTCGGCTGCGCCCTTTGCATTCGCTGCCAGCTTCTTACGGTCGCGGAAGAGCTGCCAGCCGCGACGCCAGTAAACGCGCGTAGCCGGGCGCTGGAGCCAGACCGAGTAGCGGAAGACTACTGCACCGAAGGCGACGACGCTCGCTACCGTGTACCCGAAGAGGGCTGGATCGTAGTGCTCAAGGTTGCGCGACCCGATGATCACCAGGGCGGTCAGCCCTGCTGAGGCCACGAGTCCGCGCAGCACGGAGCGGCGATACGGTGTCGACAAAGACATATCCTTCGATATATCCAAACTGAATTCTAGAGATTATAGCGACCACGGCGCCCGCTGCATCGCCTAACACAGCTTCGGATGAAGAAGAAACCCAGACCGGCTCTTCCCGGACTGGCGTTCATTATACCAGCGCTTTGACGTCAAATCCCTTCATTCAATAAAAGAATTCATGCACGATGGTGATTATTGACTCC
This sequence comes from Blastocatellia bacterium, assembly GCA_035649735.1. Taxonomy (GTDB): domain Bacteria; phylum Acidobacteriota; class Blastocatellia; order UBA7656; family UBA7656; genus Onstottus_A. Next base: position 38,209 of record DASRIZ010000312.1, read on the forward strand.
TTGGTCGCATAGCCTCTCCGATGATGTCCCTAACGGCGAGGCTTACTTTGGCCGCGACGTCGTCCCCCGCCAATCTCTCGTAGAGCGGGAAAAGCTCGCGTTCCTCTGTGCGTATGTGTGCCTCGAGGAGATCCGAAAACTCTCGCAGCGCGTCCAAAAGCTCTGCGACGTCTGCCCCGCGCAACCGGTCGGCAAGCGCCTCGAGCTTTCTGTGTTCCGCGAGCAAACGGTTTAGCAACTCGGGCGCGCCGGCAAATTCTCGCATCGCGGGGAACAAGGCTTCCTCTTCAGCCTTGAAATGCGGCACCAGATCGGTCGCGAAAAACTGCGTGGCCTGGTCAGCTCTTTCACGAACCCACGCTTCGTCATTGTCATACTGCCCCAACCCCCGATGAATCCGCAGACAGAGCATCAGCCCGTAATGGTGCTCTCTCGAGAGCGGTACAAGGCTTTCGTGGCGACGGCGCGATGTCATTATTACGATCCTGGTTTTTCCATCTCGATTGAGCGGGGAAACAGGAGATTGTTTTCGAGGTGAATGTGCTGGTGCAAATCCTTTTCTAGCTCCTGCAGTCTTCGATAGAGTGTCTGATAGCTCACGCACGCATCGGAAGGTGGGTTGAAATTATCGCTCAACTGCCGAACTCTACGCAAAACATCTCCTGCCCCGTCGTGCTCGTTCATCATCATTCCTATCGGATTGCGCACAGTGCCGAACATCGGCCGGGGCGCTGGCAGACCCGCGCTTATCGCTTTCTCCATTTGTGTGATGTAGGGGAAAAGAATGTTTTCTTCCTTCATCATATGTAGCAACAGCTCGCGCTTCAGCTCGCCGAACAACGAGTGGATTTTCAAGAGCTCCGGCCGGCTTGCTCCATACACCGAACAGACTTTTGCAAGCAGCGGCTCGATGCCGTCAAGTTCCTCGCGTGTGAACACGTGGTGCGTGTTTACTATATGAGTGATGAGTAACGCCAGGGGTTCGGACTGCCAGTCGTATGACTCGGCCGGCTGTTGACTTGACGCCTCGATCTGTTCGAGCGAGCGCACTACTTCCGCGACTGGGACGCCGGCCGCGTGGCAGGCTTGTGCAAGGGGACGATCTCCGCCACAGCAATAATCTATCCCCAGTTTTTCGAACACTCGAGTCGAGCCGGGCTGCTCTATAGCTATCTCTCGCACCGTCTTTGTATCATTGAATTGCATAAGGACCTCACAAATATGTTTTAACTCTCACCCTGGAGTTTAGGATCAAGCTAGACTTTACGCAGTGACTTAAGTCAATGGGCTTAAGATTTTGGGATGACCCGGTTGAAACAGACTGAGGGCGGCTTGAGCCATGCTTGTTCGGCTGACAGAATGATGACCAGCAATGGCAACTGATAAACTCTCGACACTCAGGGCGACTGCTTTATTCGGCGGGCTTTCCGACAAAGAGCTGCGCGCGCTTGCCGAGCGGGCTGTGGAGCAAACGCTTGCGCGTGGTCAGATACTGTTCGTGGCAGGCGATCAAGCGCGCGGATTATACGTTATCGTTGAAGGCGCTCTCCGGGCGTTTCGTGAAAGCATCGATGGCCGCGAACAGGTGATTCACGTTGAGCGGGCCGGGGCAACAATAGCCGAGGTACCAATGTTTGATGAGGGCCCGTACCCCTCCACCGTCGCAGCCGAAGAGGACTCGGTCCTGTTGTTCATCGATAAACGCGATGTAAGTAATCTCTGCATGAATCACCCGGCGATCGCCCTTGCCGCTCTGAAGCTGTTAGCAGGGCGGTTGCGTCGCTGCGCAGAACTTGTTGAGGCGCTTTCGCTTCACGAAGTCGATCAGCGCCTGGCGCGCTTCCTGCTGGACGAAGGGCGCGCTCACGGCAGATCTGGAGATAAGAAGATAAAATTCGAACTCGCCCTGACAAACCAGCAAATCGCAGCCCGAATCGGCACTGTGCGCGAAGTGGTTTCCCGCGCCCTCTCCCGGCTTCAACAAAATGAGCTTATTGCGGTAAACGGTCGTGTCGTATCGATCATTGACGAAGATGCTCTAAAGGCTTTTGCCGGGGAATAGAGGTTTGATGAATTCACGCACCATCCAGGGAATCATTCTTGGCGCGTTTATCGGCCTGGCTGCTGGAATTGGCGGCTACGTCTTCGTTTATGCAAAGGGTGGTTCATACATGACGAATGAACCAGGTGCGTGCGCGAACTGTCACATAATGCAGGAGCATTTCGACGCCTGGACCAGGTCCAGCCACCGGTCTGTCGCTGTCTGCAACGATTGTCATACGCCGCCCGGTCTTTTTGCGAAGTACGCGACAAAAGCCTCGAATGGATTTTGGCATTCATTCGCGTTTACCTCGGGGCGATTTCCGGACCCGCTGACCATTAAACCGCACAACCGCCAGGTAACAGAAAAGGCTTGCCGTAAGTGTCACGCGGAAATCGTTGACGCGATCGAAGGGCCGCACCAGGACGGCTCAGACCTCTCCTGCGTTCGATGTCACATTTCGGTTGGACATCAGGTCCGATAACTCCGTACACGAGGTAGACCGATGACAAAGACCCCGAACGGTTCCAATTCTTCAAGCGGCGATGCAAGTCGAGGCCGGACTCTCAGGCTGGTTATCATAACCGCCTTCGTGGCAGCGCTTGCTGCTTCGGGAGGCGCCGCGCTGCTTGTCAACATCATGGAGCGCAAGCAAGAGGCGAGGAATCCGTTTTACCGGGTCGTCGATCTCGACGACGAAACCGAAGATCCCGAGGTCTGGGGCAAAAACTTTCCTCTGCAATATGATGGCTATCGCAGGACCGTAGACCAGGTTAGGACGCGCTTCGGCGGCAGCGAGGCAATACCACGAACGCCCACAGAAGTGGACCCTCGCTCAGTGGTCGCACAATCTCGGCTGGAGGATGACCCGCGCCTGAAAACTATGTGGGCTGGTTACGCTTTCTCGAAAGACTTTCGCGAGGAACGCGGTCACGCGTTTATGCTCGAGGACCAGACCTACACCGAACGGCAGCAGGTAGTGAAGCAGCCCGGGACCTGCATGCACTGTCACGCTTCAGTCTATGTTCCGTATAAAAAACTGGGCGACGGCGATCTCATCAAGGGCTTCGAGAAGATGAATCAAATGCCCTACAGCGAGGCGCGACAACTTGTCACTCACCCGGTGGCGTGCATCGATTGTCATGATCCGGCGACGATGCAATTGCGTATCACACGGCCCGGTTTCATCGAAGGTATGCGCGCGCTCAAAGCCTCGCAGGGGATAAGCAATTTCGATGTGAACAAACAGGCGACGCGCCAGGAGATGCGCAGTTACGTTTGTGGCCAATGTCATGTCGAATACTATTTCAAAGGGCCCGAGAAACGACTCGTCTATCCCTGGGCGAAGGGGCTCAAGGTCGATGACATCTTTGCTTACTACGAGGAGGAGAAATTCAAGGATTGGACGCACGCCGAGACGGGGGCCGAGGTGCTCAAGGCCCAGCATCCCGAGTTCGAGATGTACAACCAGGGGATACACGCGCGATCGGGGGTGGCTTGCGCCGATTGCCACATGCCGTTCAAACGGGAAGGCGCGTTAAAGATCAGCGATCATCATGTGCGCAGCCCGTTGTTGAACCTCAATCGCGCGTGCCAAACCTGTCACCGCTGGCCCGAGGAAGAGTTGAAGGCGCGGGTCGAGACTATTCAAGAGCGGAACTTCAAGCTGCGAAATCTGGCCATGGACGCGCTGATAGCGTTGATCAACGATATCAAAGCGGCGCGCTCCGCGGGAAAAAGCGACGCGGAGCTCGCTGCCGCTCGACAGTTTCAACGCAGGGCGCAGTTCTATCTCGACTTCATCGAAGCTGAGAACTCCACGGGTTTTCATGCGCCGCAAGAAGCCGCCCGGATTCTGGGCGAGTCCATAGATTTCGCGCGACAGGGACAAGTGGCGATTCGAAGTCCGATAGCACCTCGCTAATGATGATTATGGATCGTCACGCTCTGAGGAGTGTGTTCGAGAATAACTAACGCGGGCCAAGCACCTCCGCGAGCGCTTCCATGAGTTTTCCCGCGGTGTAGGGTTTTGAAAGAAAGGTCTTCACGCCGGCATTGGCGGCCTCAATCGCCCTTGCGTTCTCAGCGAGCCCGCTGCTGGCGATAATCTTCACTTGCGGATTGAGTTTCTGCAGTGCGCGGATGGTTGCCAGGCCATCCATATAAGGCATCATCATGTCGGTCAGCACAACTTCTATTTCACCCTTGTGTTGCGCGTACAGCGCGATCGCTTCAGTTCCGTCCGCCGCAGTCAGCGCGCGGTAGCCGTATGCTTCGAGCGTTCCCTTTGCGATTTCGCGAATTGCGATTTCGTCATCGACCACCAGGATCAATTCCCCGCGACCGGCAAGCGGAGCCGCTGTTAAATCCTCCACTCCTGCAAAGCCAGTCTCAACGGCAGGCAGATGAATCTTGAATTCTGTGCCCAGGCCGGGTTCGCTGTAGACGTTGATAAACCCGCCGTGGCTTTTGACAATCCCGAGGGCGGTTGAAAGCCCGAGCCCGGTTCCTTTGCCGTATTCTTTAGTTGTGAAGAAAGGCTCGAATATTCTGTTGATGATATTTGGCGGTATTCCTGAGCCGGAGTCGGCGATGGTTATTTGAACGAATCGGCCGGCCTTTGCTTCAAGGTTCATCCGCGCGTAGTTGTCGTCAATCTCCACGTTGTCGGCTTTGATCGTCAGTTTACCGCCACTCGGCATCGCATCGCGCGCGTTGACGCAGAAGTTCATCAGGACCTGGTGGAGCTGTGTGGCGTCGCCAGCGACTACCGACAGATCTTTGCTTGCTTCAAACTCGATCTCGATTGTTTTGGGGAGGGTGTCTTTTAGTATTTTGACGATCTCTTTGATGAGGTGTCGTGGTTGAAGGGTCATCCGTTGGCCTTCGACACCCCTCGCGAACGAGAGCACCTGTTTGACGAGACCGGCCCCACGCTCGGCGCTAGCTTCAAGCATTTCGAGCATTCGCTGCCCGTCTTCGTCCGTCATTTTGGCCCGCAATAGCTGGATCGACATCGTAATAGGCGCGAGCAAGTTGTTGAAGTCGTGAGCGATTCCGCCGGCAAGCGTGCCTATGCTCTCCATCCGCTGGGCCCTGAGAAACTGTGCTTCGATTTTTCTCTTCTCGGTGACGTCAGTGTTTATAAGCAGCACGGATTTTGGCTCACCTCGATCGTCTCGTACGAGGGTCCACCGGCTTTCGACGATGATCTCTTTGCCCTCTCTGGTGAGCTGTCGCAGCTCGCCTTCCCATTTTCCAGTACTGACAACGATACGCTTCGCATCTTCGAACTGGACGAGGCTGTTGCCGTAGCTGATGTCCTGAAGATCCCTGCCGATTACTTCGCCGGCAGTCCACCCGTATATTCGCTCCGCGCTTTTGTTCCAGAACAGAATCTTGTCTTCAAGATCCCTCACCAGAATTGCGTCCTGCGCATTGTCCAGCAGCGTGGCCTGTTCGCGAAGTTGCTCTTCCGCACGCTTGCGCTCGGTTATGTCATTTCGAATAGCGACGTACTGATAGGGCTTGCCCTGGCCATTAACGAAGGGAACGATCGTTGTATCAACCCAATAGATGCTTCCGTCCTTGGCGCGGTTCCTTAGTTCACCCTTCCAGACCCGGCCGCTGGCGATTGTGGTCCACAGGTTCCTTATGAATTCTTTGGGATGATAGGCGGAATTAATAATCCGATGGTCTTGCCCAAGTAATTCATCTTTCGAGTACTTCGAGATCTCGCAAAACTTTTCGTTGACATAGTTTATTCGTCCGGTCTGGTCGGTTATCGCCAGGATGGAAGATTCGTCCAGCGCGAACTTAATGTCGGCGAGCTCTTTGAGAGATCTCTCCAGGTCCGCTTCGGTCTTACGATGAGCCGCCTCGGCTTTGTTTTCCAGGGAAGTGGCCATTGGCAAACGTCGCACTATTCCAACCAGATCTGCCGCGTTTGGATTGCGTGGGCGCCGCGTCGAAGACATGGTACAAAGCTCGGCTGGCTGACACAAGTACGAGTGAAACGTGAAGCCGTGATGCGTGATAGTGATGAG
>DASRIZ010000313.1:0-14916 GCA_035649735.1 Blastocatellia bacterium
CGACCGATGAGAATCAGGGAACAGCAGAACTGATAATCGGGAAGCAGCGCAACGGACCTACCGGAACAGTACAACTAGCCTTTCTCAAAGAGTTCACAAGGTTTGAGAATATGTGGCGGGAGTGAAGCGTGATGCGTGAAGCGTGAAGCGTGATGCGAGATATGTGATGCGTGATGCGTGATGCGGATGCTGATAACCTAGACATCGAAGCTCGGGAACACATATCACGCATCCCGCATCACGCATCACGTTTCACGCATCACGCATCACGCATCACGCATCACGTATCACGCATCACGCATCACGTATCACGCTTCACGCATCACGCATCACGTTTCTCTCTTCACCCTCATCAATCTCTGTCTCCGCGAGATAGCGCGCGGCGTCGGTGGGGTTGAGGGGGTTGATGTAGATCCCGCTGCCTTGCTCGAAGCCAGCCCAGATTGTCGTCCGAACCAGTATCTCGATATGCCAGTGAAAATCCTCGCGGATGGTACTGTAGTCCCCAACCCGTGGCATAACATTCAGGTTCGGAGCCGAATGAATGTAGAAGTTGTACGGCGGATTGCCCAGCAGCTTGTAGACCTTCATCAATACCACTTTCAACATCTTCGCCAACTCCAGGCGCTCCTCGGGGGAGGTCTGGATGAAGGAGCACTGGTGGGTCTTCGGCACAATGTGAATCTCGTATGGCATTCGAGCTGCAAACGGGATGTAGGCGATGAATTTCTCGTTCTCGGCGACGACGCGGTCGCGTCTATGCATCGCTACCAGAACAGACCCATCCTCGTTATAGATCTTGTTTTCGTAATAGAAGAGATGCTCGAGCTGGCGACACCAGATACAACCCTCGCCGTTGACGAAGTGATCCTTGGCGTTGACGAGCTTGTTCTTGAGCGCATCGGGAATAACTGTCGTCGCGATTATCTGCGCGTGCGGGTGGGTCAGAGAAGCGCCCGCAGCCTTGCCGTGGTTTTTGAACAACAACACGTATTTCAGTTTACGATCGCGCTCCAGGTCGACGTGACGTTCCCACCACGTGTCGACAATCCGGGCGACCTGGCTAAGGGGCTGGTGCTCGAGATAAGTATCGTGGTCGGGGGATTCTATGGCGACTTCGTGAGCGCCATAGCCGGTCGCGAGCTGAAACATCCCGATCCGCTGCAGTTTGATCTCGGGAAAGATTCCAAAAGCCGGGAACTTGTTTGGTACGACCCGAGTGAGCCAGCCAGTCTTGTTTGGGGTATCGCCATTATTGCGAATCGTGAATATCTCTGGTGGCGTTTGATCTTCTCGGCCAGAACAAAACGGGCAGCGCGCCCGGGCCTCGGGCGTCTCATCTTCGCGACGGGGCTCGGGCGCTTCTGGCCTTTGAGCGCGCGCCGACGAAATAATTACCCACCGTCCGCTAATCGGATCCTTTCTTAACTCCGGATTGAATTCAGCCATGCTCTCCTCCGTAACTTGACGCCATTAATAAGTTATTAGTCCAGCGCCCGCCATGACGGCGAACAGCAAACAAAACAGCGGATTAGAGTAGCAGGATTCGATCTGATCGGCTAGCGGCGCTTGAAAGCCGATGGCCCGAGCTCGCTGTGGATTTGAGTGCGTGCAGTGCGCCGGCGCCTATCTGCCCGGCCCCAAGGTGCGCGAGGTGGTTTTAAATGTAAATGACTCTCTGCTAAGATTCGGTGAGACAGTTGTTCGGATAGTTCCAGCCGTATTTTATTCAGAGCCGGAGGGTCTTATGAAGTCAGTAGCGCTCATCAGGACAGCGGTTGTTGCCGCTCTTTTAGCTGTATTGTTGACTGCGTCTGCCGTGCCGCGATCGAGCGTCGTCGCTCAAAGCGGTCGTCAACCCGAGAAAAAGAAAGTTGAAAAGAAGACTGATGAAAAGAAGACTGATGAAAAGAAGGGTCAACAGCCGCAGGAGCCACTGCCGCCATTAACAAAAGAGCAGAAGCAAGATCCACCTTTAAAGCTGTCGACGCAGGTTGTCAACGTCGATGTTACGGTCATTGATAAGAAGAGTGGCAGGCTATACACGAATCTATCGACAAAGAATTTCACGATTTATGAGGACGGCGTCAAACAGGAGACGTCAAACTTCGCCACCGGAGACGGCCCGATGACCGCGGTGTTGCTTCTCGAGAATAATTACCGAAACCGAAGGTGGAGCAGTTATTACGACCCCACTTTTGCGCAGGAGATATTTCAGTCCGCCGCGACCTTTGTTCGAAGCTTCGTTAAGCCTGACGATCATGTCGCGCTTGTCACATACAGCATGAAGCCTAAAGTCATTCAGGATTTTACGGGCGACAGCGGCAGATTGTATCAGGCGGTCGTCGCTGCCTATCGTGACACGTTGAACTTCAGCGAGGCGAATATCTATGACTCGCTTTCCTTCGTGTTACTGGGCGGGAAAGCAATCCAACTGTTTGAGGAAGAGGCTGGCGAAAGCCAGTATACAGGGCTGGAGGAGATTGAAGGTCATTCGGCGGTCATACTTGTTACACTGGGAATCGATACCTTTAGCCGGCTAACTTACGACAAGGCGATGAAGATAGTCTCGAAGGCAGGAGTGCCGATCTTCATAGTTGGCGTTGGCAACCTGTTCTTTAAGAAGTACGGCGACAACCTTGCCCCGGAAAGCAGGCTGGAGTTCTTGCAAGCTCAGAATGGGCTAAATACTTTCGCAAAGCTTAGCGGCGGGGCGTACTTTCCGATGACCTTTGAGAGCGAGATTCCGTCGATCATGCGCAACATCGAACTGATGTTGCGGAGTCAGTATAGCCTCGGGTTTTCACCGACCAACACCCGGCGCGAGGGGAAGGAGCGGAAACTGAAGGTGGAAGTGGATATCGACGGCGACGGCGCTGCGGATAACAAAAACCTCACTCTGCATTATCGCGAAAAGTACATCGAACCCGATGATAATCCAACCGCGAAGAAGAAGTAGTTAGGAAGTCCGTAGTCCGAGTCCGAACATAGGTCGTATATGTCCTATATGGGGACTACGGACTAATTCGCTTTAATGATCGAGTACGAACAACTGCATCTCTACTCTCCCGTTACGTCAGACGAAACCCTCCAGACGGTGTTTGAGCAGGCGTTGCGAGGTCTTGTCAAGAAGGAGCCGTTACCAAAGGTCGAGGCTCGTTTCTATCCGTATGCGGGGCTCTCTTCGACGATCAGGCTGCGCCAGGGCCGAGTGCTCGCTCGAGTATCCGACATTCTGAATGGCTCGCCCCGCGAAGTCCTTTTCGCCCTTGCTTGTATCCTTGTAGCAAAACTATATCGGCTCAAAGCCTCAAAAACGCACGAGCGGGTCTACAAACAGCACACCCTCGATGCTCCGATTCTGAATGCCTCACAAGCAGTTCGGCGCCGCCGCGGATACAAAATGACGTCCTCATCGCGCGGCAAGGTTTATGACCTGGCGGATCTGTTTTCTGAGCTGAACACTCGATACTTCGGCGGGGCCATCGCGCGCCCGATGCTTTCGTGGAGCCAAAAGCCAACCCGGAGAGTGCTGGGCCATCACGACCACATCCATCAAGCGATCATCATCAGCAGCACGCTGGACAACGCCAGCATCCCGCGGTTCGTTGTCGAATACGTGCTGTATCACGAGATGCTTCACGTCAAGCATCCGGCACGTATTGTCTCAGGGCGCACGGTCTATCACGGCCGAGCGTTTCGGGACGAGGAGCGGCGTTACGAGCGATTCGAGGAGGCCCTCAAATGGCTGGAAAAAGTGGCCGTGTCTCGGGCTGGACAGACCCGCCGTCGAAGACGCCGCGCTTGCTCTTAGAGGAAAGTCGGCAATAGAGGGAACAAAATTGGGGCGAATGCGTTTCATTAAATGAGCGAAGATCCCGACCGGCGGAGGAAGGATGTGCGACGGAAGTTCTGCCGATCGAGACCTAAGTTCAGAGCAGAATCCTTCTCCTTAGTCGGGGCGCCCGGAGGCGCCCCGAAAATTTTTCCCCCACACATCTAATCACGACGGGCGCCGCGGCCGGCGTTTGTTTTGCCGGAGAAGTGAGCCTGAACCCAGGGGACTGGAATCAGGGCAAACATCATTAGAAAACCTTAAGGTTTTTTATGAGCTGATCGGGCATTTTTTTTGAAACCCAACCATGCGGGCCGCGTTATTAGACGTGTGAGTGAACAACGAGCGTGGGCCACGTTGAATTCTAATGCGCCTGATAGACGTGGCCCTACTTGTTAGTCCAAGCAGGTCGCTTGGGGTGAATCCTCCTCCATTACTCACCGGGCGCCGCAGCGTGAAGTGACTGCGGCGCCTGCACTTTTTTGTAACAGAACTTTAGTCTGAGTCTGATTGAGCCGGCACCTATCTAAGTCGATGACACAGACTAAGTCTATGCTGCTAGGCCAGTTTCTTACGGAACCTCAGAGCGCTTAACACCAGCAGCACCAGCCCCATAAGAACCAGCGTTAGAACTTCGGGAAGTAGATCAACCAGTGTTGCGCCCCTCAGAACAATGCCTCTAATGATCTCCATAAAGTGAGTGGCCGGTACCAAATACCCGATCAGGCTCATTATTGGCGGCATCGAGTCGCGCGGAAACATGAATCCCGAAAGTAATACCGAGGGCAGCATAATGAGCCACGCCAGCTGCAACGCTTGCATCTGACTCTGAGCTTTCGTCGAGATCAACAGACCAATTGCCAACGCGGTGAACAGAAACAGAATCGACAACGAAAGCAGCAGCACCAACGAGCCGTTTATGGGGACGTCGAAGACCAGACGCATAACGGTCAACACGGTGAGTGTCTCGACTATCCCTATAAGCCCGTAGGGCACCAGCTTCCCCAACATAAGACCAAATGGCCGCACCGGAGTTACCAGCAATTGTTCGAGGGTACCCTGCTCGCGTTCCCTCACTATTGAAAAAGCCGTCAGCAGAGTCGTGATGATCTGAAGAATCACCGCAATCAGCCCGGGCACCATGAAGTTGGCGGAACGCGAGTCGGGGTTGAAGAGCATTTTCGGCCGGATTTCAATCGGCAGTTGCGGCGACTGCCCGGGCCCGCGTCGCAATTCTGCCCCTAACCTTGCAAGCGACTCGGTAAGCCCAACCTGGGATGCTACCTGAAGACTCTGAGTGGCAATGCTCGAGTCCGAACCGTCTATCAGTACCAGTACCGTCGCCTGGGTATTGGCAAGAAGCCGGTCAGAATAGTCCGGAGGAATTTTTATGCCTACCTTAACGCTTCCGGTGACGATCGAGTTATTGAGTTCGTCATCAGACCCAACGTAGCGAACGATGTGAAAATAGTCTGTGTTCTCGAATGCCTGCAGCAGATCGCGGGACTGCAGCCCGGGATCCAGGTTGTAGACGGCTGTCTTGATATCCCGAACGTCGGTGTTGATCGCATACCCGAAAACCATCAGCTGAATCATCGGGACCAGTAACATCAGGGCGAGCGTCAGCGGATCGCGGCTGATCTGAATGACCTCTTTGTAGAAAATTGATCTGAATCCTCTGAACATAAATCGGTTTCTGGTTTCTGGTTTCTGGTTTCTAGTTTCTGGTTCATAGTTTCTGGTGCTGACACTACGATTCAACCACAAACCAGAAACTAGAAACTAGAAACCAGAAACTACTTTCCGTTTACCGAGAACCTTTTGGTCAATGTCACAAATACATCCTCAAGCGAGGGGCGGGCCGGCGTCACTTCTGCGTCGGCGATTCCTATTTGTGCGAGCGTCGAGTTTATTCGATCGAGCCTCTCGTTTGCGTCCATCAACAAATGAATCGATTGTCCAAAGATCGTGGCGTCGCGTACGTAAGACGCGACCTTCAACGCGCCAAGCGCAATCGTGGTGTTTGAACAGGTCACCTCAACCCACCTCGCATCCGACGGGGTCACATCCGGCAGCTGCTTCAAATCATCGGGCTCACCGAAAGTGATCAGCTTGGAGTTGAAGATGTAACCCACTCGAGAGCAACGCTCGGCCTCGTCCATATAGTGAGTGGTAACAAACAACGTTATTCCGGAGCCCGATAGTTGAAAGAAAAGATCCCACAACTCGCGACGCGCGACCGGATCGATGCCTGCGGTAGGTTCATCCAGGAAGATGATTTTCGGCTCGTGAACCAGCGCGCACGACAACGCGAGTCGTTGTTTCCATCCACCCGAAAGTTTGCCTGCTCGACGATCGCGAAACGGACCGATATGGGTCAGCTCGATTACTTCGTCACGGCGACGGCGCAGGTTCTCGCCCTTTAGCCCGTACACGTGGGCGTAGAAGTTCACGTTCTCCCAAACCGTCAGATCCTGATAAAGGCTGAACTGTTGTGACATATAACCGATGGTCTGACGAATTTCGTCGGTCTCGGTCAGGATGTTAAACCCGCCAACCCGAGCGTCGCCGTCTGTGGGCGCTATCAAGCCGCACAGCATTCTTATCAATGTGGACTTGCCGGAGCCGTTAGGGCCGAGAAATCCAAATATCTCTCCTTGCTTAACCGAGAGACTGACGCCGTCGACGGCAGTTACCGGCCCAAAGCGCTTTGTCAATCCGTTGATTTCGATTGCTGCTGACATAAATGAACCGATGCGTGATGCGCGATGCGTGACTGGTGATCACGTTTCATTCCTCACGCATCACGCATCACGTTTCACGCATCACGTTTCCCTCTCACTTCGGTATCGTCACATCTGCCGCCATACCTGCCGAAAGCCTGCCACCGCTATTGTCGAGTCTGACGCGTAACCCGAACACCTGATGCGCTCGCTCATCGCGCGTCTGAATGTTGCGGGGAGTGAACTCGCCTCGGCTGGAAATCTCCTCAATGCGTCCGCGAAACCTCTCGCCGCGAAACGTGTCCACCTCTACGGACACTTCCTTGCCAAGCTGCACGTTTCCCTTTTCGGGTTCGGGAACATAAACCCGCACCCAAAGCCGGTCGACTTCAACGAGAGTCGCAACCGGGGCGTTCGGGTTTATCAGTTCACCCGGTCTCACTTGAAGCACCTCGACCACCGCGTCGGCCGGGGCGGTGACCTCAAGTTCTCCAAGCTGGATATCGATCTGCTTCAATGTGGCGCGTGCGCGCTCCACCTGTGCCTTAGCCATCTCGATATCCTCTTTGCGGGCGCCTCGCTCGACAAGTTCCCGATTGGCAGCTGCCTGTTTGAACAAACGTTCGGCACGAGCAATCTCCTCTTCTCTCGTTCCGGCCAGCAGGAGGTCCAGCTTCTGACGAGCGGCTTCGCGCCTCGCTGCCGCCCTATCGTTTGCTGACTTTGCATTGTCATATTCCTGTTGAGACTGCACGCCGTTGCTCACGAGTTTTGCGGTGCGCTCGAGAGTTACTTTGGCCACGTCATGATCGGCTTCGGCTGCGCTGAGTTCCGCGCGTGCGGCGTCGATCTCTTCTTTTCGGGGTCCGTTTCGCGCTTGCAAGTAACTCATCCACGCTGCTTCGGCCTGGGCACGGGCTGCCGCCACCTCTTCAGGTCGGGACCATTTCAGAGTTTTTTGTAGATTTGCTTCGGCCTCCGCTACGGCGGCGGCAGCATCCGCGCGTTTGGCGTCCAGATCGAAGCGATCAAAATGAATGAGGGGCTGGCCCTGCTTGACCGCCTGGCCTTCGTTGACCACCACACTCGCGATTCGACCGCCGACCTTTGAGCCGACGTGTATTTCATCCGCCTCGATGGTGCCCGATAAGACCAGGTTGTCTGCGGACTCGCGACCACTGAAATACTTCCAGGCCGCGAGGGTCCCAAGAAGAACCAGGAACACGGCTCCGAACAAGATGGTCTTTCGGAAACTCCCAGTCTTCATGGGTTCACCCTTGACCGCCGCTTTGCGGTTTTCTTACTAGGGGAGCGTCGGGTTGGTTTGGCGGGTGGCCGCTGGCCGGCGACCGCGCCGAAAAGAAAGAGATCGATTGTATGAGCGGCGACTCGTGCGACGAAGCGTTCGTCGTACTCGGTTTTACCCAGAGCTACCGATATGATCGGCCGAAGAAACTGAAAGATGACTACCATCCCCATCAGGCTAATCGGCGCGAGCTCGGCGTCAATTGCGCGCAATTCGCCTCGCGCGACGCCGTCGGAGATCAGGGTTCTCAACATTGCGTAGTTAGTTGTGGCGTATTGCTGTGCGATCTTCCTGATGTGTTTTGCGCCGGTTAGCATCTCCCTGTAGAGAATCCGGGCGAGATTTGGCTGGCTGAGGATGTACGACGCATAGGCGTCGACAAATCGCGCGAGTCTTTTGGTGGTTGAGCCGGAGCCTGCGGTTGTTTCGGTCAGCAGGGCCTGAACTCTTGACGCGGCGCCTTCGAGCATCGCCCGGTATAAACCCTCCTTGTTTCCGAAGTAATAGTGGATCATCGCGCCGTTGACCCCTGCTTTTTTGGCAATGTCTCGGATCGCGGTTCCGTCAAACCCTCGCGCGGCGAACAACTCTTCCGCGGCGGCGGCTATCTTCGCTCTCGCTTCCGGATCGTCTGCTTTTGGCCTCGCCATGTCGGTTAATCAAACGTTTGATTAAAGAATAGCCAGAGTCTGGAACCAGGTCAAGTACCGGGAGCCTGGGTGGGTATGCGCGGAAACCTTGCGTCACCGAGCCGGCGTTAGACGCGAGTCTTTCTGAATCGGCCGGTAAGCGCGTTCGTTGCGGCTCTAAGCTCTTCGACTCCGAGAAGGGAAGCGACGAGGTAAAACAACGCGGCGCTCACAGCCACGGATGCCGATACATTCGCAAGCCTGGCCGCGAAGCCTGCCCCAAGCAAGTGGGTTACGCCGTTGCTTACTGCCCAGCAGCCGGCGCCCATGGCCGCCGAAGCAACGAGGATTTTGCCGATCGCCACCACAGTCTTCCGGCCTTCGAGACCGTTGATTCGTTTTCGCATGATTGCGTACAGCAGCGCGCAATTTCCCAGCGCTACGGTCGACGTCGACAATGCAAGGCCGCGCTCCTGCAAAACGCCTACGAGAGACCAGTTCATCACAAAGTTCGTCAGCATCGATGCCAGGCTTATGATCATCGGTGTGCGCGAGTCGCCAAGCGCATAAAATGCCGGAGCCAGAATCTTGATTGCCGCATAGCCAGTCAGGCCCAGCGCAAAAAACGACAACGCTGCGGCGGTGTGCTCCGTGTCCGTACGACCGAAAAGACCGCGTTCGTAAATTAGCGCGATGATAGGTTGCCCGAGCACTATCAACCCGACAGCGGACGGTATCGTCAATAGAAAAGCAAGTCGCATCGAACTCGCTAGTGTGTGACGAAACTCCGCTTCGTCTTTACGCGCGGCGCTGCGAGAGATTGCCGGGAGCGTAGCGGTCGCAATCGCAACTCCAAAGACGCCGATCGGAAACTGCATTAGCCGAAACGCGTAGTTCAGCCACGAGACAGCGCCGGTTCCGGGAATGTTAGACGCGAAATTGCTGTTGATCAGAACGTTCACCTGCACCGCCGCGCCGCCGATAACCGCCGGTCCCATCAATCCGAACATTCGCCTCACGCCCGGATCGCTGAAGCTGAGCATGGGCCGATACCTGAAGCCTTCTTTTCGCAGACTGGGCCACTGCACCGTGTATTGCAACAAACCGCCGATCAACACCCCGTACGCCATGCCAACGATGCCCTCCGTCGGGTTCTCGACGATCGCTCGAATCGGATGAGAGAAGCTAGGGTCAGTCATCAGCGCGGCTGAGAACAAACCGCCAACTATTGAGCCGATGTTGAAAAAGGAAGACGACAGTGCCGGCATCCCAAAGCGGCCCCGAGCGTTCAGCACACCCATCGCCTGCGCCGCCAGCGCTACCAGCAAGATAAACGGCATCATTATTCGAGTAAGCCGGACGGTGAGCTGGAATTTAGACGGGTCGGTTTGAAAACCTGGAGCAATAAACGCCACAAGCGGTCCGGCGAACACGACTCCAAGCACCACAAACACTCCCAGCACTACGATCAAGCCGGTTGCAACAAGATTCGAGAGTCTAAAGGCCTCCTTCTCATCCTTATTAACAAGATAGTCCGAGAAAACCGGAACAAAAGCGCTCGACAAAGCGCCCTCGGCGAAAAGATCGCGCAGCAGATTTGGAATCCGGAATGCGATGACGTAAGCGTCGTTGGCAAAGCTCTTCGATGCGCCGAAGAAATAGGCGAACACCATTTCCCGCGCCAGCCCGAGGACTCGGCTGGCCATCACCGCAAGACTCACAATTCCAGCAGACCGGGCAACGCTTGAACGTACAGGAAGGGCTATCGGTTTCTCTCCTTCTGCGGCTGCGTTCGATTTCGAGTCAACTTGGTTCATGTGGCGTTGCATTCTATCCGCTAAGCCGAGGTCCGACAAACTTGAGTTTGTCGAACGGCTACGCTATCGATTGCCTTTGTTGCCGCCTGGTCTGCGTGGGTTGTATCAGCGGAGGTTGGTTACTCGAGTTCGAGTTCTTTAATGCGGGTCAGCAGCGTCTTGTAACTCACGCCGAGGCGTTCGGCGGCGCGCGACTTATTGTAGTCACATTCCTTGAGCGTGGTGGAGATCTTTCGCCGCTCGACAAGCCGTTGCGCCCGGCCGCTCACTTCGGAAAGTGATCCACGCAAATCAAAGCCGTCCAGTAAAGCGGCCTGCTCGCGAGCCGAATAATCTGTCGGCGGGCTAATATTGAGGTCGGTTGAAGCTATCTCGGCGCCGTGAGCCAGAATGCAGGCGCGCTCGATGCAGTTCTCGAGCTCTCGGACATTTCCGGGCCAGTCATATTCCTCGAGAGCTCTTACGCATTCGTCAGTCAGTTTGAGCGGGACGCGCCGGAGGTCCCGGCCGTACTTTGCCGCGAAGAATGACGCAAGCTGACCAATGTCAGATCGCCGCTCGCGAAGCGCAGGAATCTGGACCGGAAACACCGCGAGGCGGAAATAGAGATCCTCACGAAACTGCTTTGCGGCGACAGCGGCCTTCAAGTCGCGATTTGTGGCCGCCACGACTCGCGCGTCGACCTCGATATCCGCGGAACCGCCTAACCGGTTTATCTTTCGTTCTTCAAGTACGCGCAGAAGCTTCGATTGCACGGCGGGCGCGACCTCGCTTATCTCATCGAGAAAAATCGTTCCCCGAGCCGCTAGTTCGAATTTACCAACTCGGCGCTGGTCGGCTCCGGTGTACGCGCCTTTTTCGTGACCAAAAAGTTCATTCTCGATCAATGTGTCCGGAATCGCGGCGCAATTGATCGCTATGAAGGGTGCGTCGCGCCGCTGACTCAGATGATGTACAGCTCGCGCGAACAATTCCTTTCCGGTGCCCGACTCGCCAAGCAACAGAACTGTAGTGGGAGTGGAAGCGACCTGTTGAATCTCCCGCCCCACTTTTTGCATCGCCAACGAGTCCCCGATTATTCTGGGGAATCCGTAGCGTCGCGCGTAGTCATCCTTTAGGAGAACATTTTCGGCGCGCAGCCTGGACTCCTCAAGGGCGCGTTTCACCAGCAAGAGCAGGTGACGGCTGTCGACCGGTTTTTGTAAAAACTCGTACGCACCTTCCTTCATTGCCTGTACGGCTTCATCGATCGTTCCGTAGGCAGTGAGCATTATCACCGCGGTATCCGAGTCTGCCGATTTTGCTGCGCGCAGGACTTCAAGCCCGTCGGCGCGGGGCATTTTGAGGTCAGTCAGAACGAGATTATAGCGGGTATCGGTGAGCCTGCGGCGCGCCTCGGCGCCGTCGCGGGCTTCATCGACCGTGTGACCGGCGTTCTGAAGCGTCAGCCGCAACATCTGTCTGAGGCTGTCTTTGTCTTCTACAAGGAGGATCTCGGCCGTCGACATAGTGCGGTTTTATCTGAACAAGCCGGGCGGCACACCGGCTCGCCGAGCTTCCTCTCTTAGAGCGTAGATATCGTTTTGAGCTTGGGTCTGTGCGGTACGAGCTTCGTTCAGCTTTTGTTGCGCGTCGTCGCGATCCTTGTAGAGTTGCGCAGCAAAGAAGCTGTCGCCGCCAGTGCCGCGACCGTTCGAGTCTCTGCCGCTGCTGTTGGATGTGATTTGCTGGTTTAAATCGCGGACGCGATTGTCATAGAGCTGAACGCGACGCTGGGCGCTTTCGAGCGCTTCGGTGAGCTTGGCAAACTGTGCGCGATAGTACTCTTCGTTCGGCTTGCCCTCCTCGGAGGCCGGCTTAGGCCCTTCGGCTTCGGAGAAGCCTTTTTGTCTGCCATACTCGAGCAGTTGCGCGGCATCTTCTGCGGCCGCGCGGGCCTGAGCGCGTAGATCTGTCAGACGCTGGCCGGCTTGACCAAGCTCAGCCATGGTTTCGTTGCGGTATCTTGGGGTCTGGCCGGAGGTACCAAGCTCGTTGCGAAGCTGTGTGATTCGAAGTTCGGCCTCTTCGGCCGCACGTTCAAGCTCCTTCGCTTTGTTGCGAGCGTTGCCGACGCGCTCGCGCCAGGCTGACTCTTCCGCGCTGACCTTCACCTCGGTAACTTTGGGTTGTCCGGGTTTTACTTCGGCTACTTCCGCTTTGGCTGTCTCGTCGGACTTCGGCGCCGCGTCTTTCGATTCAGGCGACGGCTGCGACGCCGGAGGTGGCATGACGTCATCCGTCGTCAGTCTCGGTGGCTTTGGCTTGGCAGGCTTTGATTCTTGAGCCCCGCCAGCAACCAAACAGGCCATGAGAGTAAACGCGAGCGCGCAGGCGAACTTACGAAAAAGGCTTATCATGCTATTGCTCCGACTTTGATTAAGCTTACGGGTTGAATGCCGGGGCAGGGGCAGGGCTGCCGAGAGAATACCCCGGAAGGGGTTGACCCTCAAGAGTAAAGGTTGGAATCAGGCGTAGTTTGTAAGCGGCACGAGATCCCGTCGGATGATTTGTGCTCAAATTGACACTCCCCGAAACGCCGTGCTAGTTTGACGGCGTGCCTGCCAGTAACAGAAGCGCCTTCCGAAATTTGCTTGAGTTTGTTCCCGCATGGCTGTTGCTAAGAATGCTATTGCTCCTGCCGCGGGGCGCAGCGATTTTCGCGGGGAAACTGATCGCAGCAGCCGCATACTATTTGCACGGCAGGCTTCGCCGCGTCGGTTATAGGAATCTCACCCTGGCCATGCCCGAGCTGGGTCAATCCGAGAGACGGGCGATCGTCTGGGGCGTCTTCATGAATCTCGGAAGGCTTCTGGGCGAGTTCTCACAATTCCCGAAGATTACGCGGAAGAACATATCAAAGCTGGTTGAGTATGATGGGCTCGAGAACTACACGCGGGCCTCTGAACGTGGGCGCGGGGTCCTGATGTTGACCGGACACGTTGGAGCCTGGGAGTTGTGCGCGTTTGCTCAAGGGGTCTATGGTCACCCACTTAGCTTCCTCGTTCGTCCGCTGGACAATCCACTTTTAGACAAAATGGTCAGTGACTATCGGGAGCTATCGGGCAACAAAACGATCGACAAGAACAAGTCGGTAAAGCCGGTACTCGAGACTCTGAGGCGAGGCCGGGACGTCGGATTGTTGATCGATGCAAACACATTGTTTGATCAAGGTGTCTTTTGCGACTTTTTCGGAAGACCGGCTTGCTCAACGACCGGACTTGCGGTGTTTGCGTTACGCGCCGAGGCAGCTGTTGTTCCTGGTTTCTTAATATGGGACGAACGGTTAAAGAAACACCGTCTTCAGTTCGAGCCCGAGATCCCGCTTGTACGCACCGGCGATTTCAAGGAGGAGGTGTTGCTCAACACCGCCCGGTTTACAAAAGTGATCGAGGAATACGCCAGGCGTTATCCGGATCAGTGGTTGTGGATACACAAGCGTTGGCACACTCGACCGGCAGGTGAGCCCGACCTCTACGGAGTCGAGGAAGACAAACAGGATCGAAGCTCATCGTTGAAGATAGAAGCGCAGGCGTAGCGTGACGTAGCAGAGCGGTTTGCGGGTTTAGTCTTTGATGATCCTATCGTAGTCATCTTCGAAACGGGTAATGTCGTCCTCCCCCAGGTAGTTTCCGCATTGGACCTCGATAAACACCAGCAGACTTGTTCCTGGATTCGCAATCCGATGTCTGGTTCTGACTGGAACGAGAGCCCTTTCATTTTCCCTCAGCCGGACTTCCTTATCGCCCAGTGTGGCTATGGCCTCACCGGCGACAACCACCCAATGTTCGCTGCGGTTCTCGTGCATCTGAAGGCTGAGACGATGACCTGGCTTGACGTGAATGCGTTTTACCTTGTAGCCCTCGCCTTCGTCGAGCACTACATATCCTCCCCAAGGACGTTCGTCTCGTTCGATTGACATAGCGGGAATTCTACAACAGCGGAGGTTAGAGTTCACAATAACTGAGCGGGAGGAGCGGGTTGCTACTACACGTTTATCTGTTGTTCGTCACCGACACAAAAAGAAAAAGGGGATGGTTGCCCATCCCCGCGTTCTCACACAGAGAACCCCCGTTTTGCGTAGCGGCGATTTACTATCTCTTCTTTGCGCCCTTCTTAGCCGCCTTTTTCGGAGCGGCCTTTTTCTTTGCGCCGCCTTTCTTTGCAGTTGCCATATTGTGCTTCTCCTTTCGTGAATTTTTTTACCTCGTACACAAGATACTGTAGCGTTGCTACTCTTGTATACTAACGTAAATGTTATACAACATATTGTTGTATATATTTGCTTAACCGATTCTTGTCAACGTTTTTTTTTGAAGAGAAGCGATTCAAAACCGCGAGTGATCTGCAGATCCTTGAAAACGGCTGCCAGAGCCGGTTTCAAGACAGCACTTTCGGTGCGATGTATTTGCGCCATTGGTTGCATCGCGCAACTCGTTTCGTTTGAGACGACGCAATTTTGAAAATTGCAATGAGGATGTAATAGGCTCCCAGAGCCGATTGTGTGGCCGCCACCGTGGAAACGGCTCTGGGAGCCGATTCTGTGACACGAGCACGAATGCATTGA
>DASRIZ010000314.1:0-3139 GCA_035649735.1 Blastocatellia bacterium
TCGAACCGCTGCCCGAGTTTGAAGAGTAATGGTTCGCTGATTGCGGTTCTGCGGGTCTACGCTGGTTGTATTGATATTAAACAGGATGCCCACGCTGTGGACATCCGCCGGCACAGTCGTCGCGCTCCCGCTGGAATTCAGATAGCTGAAAGTCAAGGCGGTGACGTTCGTGGCCAGCGTCTGGTAAACCGCTGCCGGCGCGCCACCCCCGGCCGTTTTGTCGCGGGCGCTGCGTTCCAGCGTGGTGCCATTGAGACGATATTCCACCCGGTCGACAATGCCATCCTCCAGTAGATCCGCTTCAAAGACGAGGTTGGTTGCACCCAGGGTAATGAAACCCGCGGCAACGCGTTCGCTGTTGGCGCTGGTCCAGTTCAGGGAGCTGTCGTAATAGCTGGCTATCGGAAAACCGGCCAGCTTGATTTCCCGCTCCATGATGTCGGCGGCGTTTCTGGCTGTCTGTTGCACTTCTGCAACTTCTTGCTCAAACTGATATCGCGTCTGGCTTTGGCTAAGGTTGCTGAAAATGCCGCCCACGATAAAACTAAAGACGGCCAGCGCGATCAGCAGTTCCAGCAGCGAGAATCCGTGAGTTGATATTGGTCGTCGGGTTTGCATCCGTATCCCCTCGTCTTAATGGCTACTCCGCCTTGGTAAACACCAATTGAACTGGAGGCAAGCGCTGGTTGCTGGGCACGCGGCGCGCGCCGATAGTGATTTTGAGCAGCCGGTTCGCAGTGCCGTCGTTGAATACCGCGGAAATATTCCAGCGCACCTGATAAGTTGCGGTTTGGCCGGCTTCGTCGGAGTTTGCGAGCGTGATGTCCCGGAAGTAGCCGTTCACCGTGGCGTAAGCCGATCCGTCCGATGGGTTCTGAAAGAGCAGTCGTCCATCAGACTGAAGCGTGCTCCCTCCGACCGTGAGGCTCGAAAAAGATGCGGTCTTGAGCTCCTCCATCACCTGCTCCGCCGCCGCCATCGCCACTGTGTCATTTTTGGATGAGAGATTTCTCGACATCGAGGTGCCGATCATTGTGGCGACTGACAGAACGCCAACGCCAAGGATGAAGGTGGCAATCATCAGTTCGATCAGAGAGAAACCCCGTTCGGCGGTTCTGGCGGTAACATTAGGCAAAAGTCTGGTCATGCGGGCCCTCCTGAAAGCTAGACTCGCGTTTCGTTTGCGGAACGTGCTCATTTCCAGGTTGCTCCATTGGCTGAAGTTGCTGTCCAAATTCGGACCCGCCCGAGCGGGCTCACCGTGATCGCCGCGAAATGATTCTGTGTATTCGACAAGTAAATGGCATAGCCGCTAGCTGCCAGGTTGGCTGGGTTGTAGTCAGGAAGCCCGCTCGAGGCGACGGCGGTCAGCGTGCCGCGCGGGGTGAACCCGATTCCCGTCTTCGTGCCGTTGCTTAGGGTCGAGGCACTGGTGATGGGTGGCGTGCTTAAATCAGCGAAACTGACATTTGTGTTTAAGCCCAGAACCACATCGGCGCTGCTTGAAATATTGCCGTCGCCATCTACGTCAATGCCAAACTGACGGCCAGAAGCACCCATCAAGAAGGTGCACATCGCGTTACCGCGCACGGCTCGCAGCCGCGCTGACTGCACTTGGCTGGCAATCTCTTGTGCCGAGGCGGAAAGCCGATAGTTTTGAATTGAAGTGTTGATATTCGGGATAACCGCTGCAGTCATTGCTACGATGACGCTCATGACGATGAGCACTTCCAACAGCGAGAATCCTCTTTGCTTATTGTCTTGAGTCCGCATCGCCGTTCAGCTCCAATGGCAGTTTCTTAGTCACCATCTCCTGATCGGCTTTTGTTTAAGCAAAATTGAGTCCAGCCGGGCCGAGAGAAACAGCGAATTGGTAAGTGCCATTCTAAGAATTGCTTGACTGGAGACGGCGAGCGTCCGAAGCCCGGATCCTTCGCCCCTTATTTGCAGGGCATGTTACGATTCGTTACCAAATAGGCCTTCAACACCCCAATGCACATTTTGATTGTCGAAGACAAAGAGAACCTCCGGCAGATGTTAACTGCTGCCGTTGAAAGAATGGGATTCGCAGTCGACACCGCCGAAGACGGGCGACAGGCCCAACTGAAGATAAAGCAAAGAAGGTATGCCTTGATCCTGACCGACCTCCGTCTGCCGAAGGGGTCGGGGCTAGAGGTCTTAAGCTATAGCCGAGAATTAGATGATTCCATCCCGGTGATCGTGATGACCGCGTATGGAACCATCGAAGAGGCAGTGTCGGCTATGAAGAATGGGGCTTTCGACTTCATTCAAAAACCGTTGGACTTGGATCATCTCCGATTGCTTATTGAACGCGCTTTGGAACAGGAGAGAATTGTCCGCGAGAACATTCTGCTGCGGGAGGCTGTCCAACAGGCTTACGGGTTCCCGGAGGTTGTTAGTGAAGATGAGAGCATCATCAACATCGAACGGGAGATTCAGAAAGTGGCACCAACGGAGGCCACCGTACTCATTCAAGGGGAGTCTGGAACTGGCAAGGAGCTGTTTGCCCGAGCAATCCACCAGCTCAGCGCCCGAGCGAAGCATCCCTTTGTCGCTGTGAACTGCGCAGCCATACCTGAGACGCTGATTGAGAACGAGCTCTTCGGTCATGAAAAGGGCGCATACACAGGTGCCGATTCGCGCCGTATGGGCAAGTTTGAATTGGCTCACAGAGGAACGCTGTTTTTGGACGAGATCGGTGAGTTGCCCCTTCAAGTTCAGGCAAAAATTCTGCGTGTGCTGGAGACTAAGATATTTGAGCGGATCGGGAGCGTGCAAACTCAGGAGGCCGACGTACGCATTGTGGCTGCAACGAATCGGGACCTGCAAGAGGCGGTACAGCAGAAGCGCTTTCGAGAGGACTTGTTTTTCCGGCTTTCGGTGGTACCTGTCACCATTCCGCCCCTGCGCGAGCGTCGAGGAGATCTGAGGCTGCTGGCACTTCATTTCTTGAAGAAGTTCGGTCGCGAGTTTAAGAAGGAGAACCTAAGGTTGTCAGAATCGGCCTTCAAGCTCGTCGAAAATTATCGATGGCCGGGCAACGTCCGGGAGCTACAGAATTGTATGGAGAGAGCCGTGATCATGTGTGAGGGGAGCGAGATTTTTCCAGAAGACCTCA
>DASRIZ010000315.1:0-3203 GCA_035649735.1 Blastocatellia bacterium
TGAGCTCGCAGTGATTGCTTTTTCCAGCGGTCGCGCGACGCTGATGGAGACTGCGCCAGGTGTCACAGCGAACGATGTGGTCACGGCAACCGAGGCCGAGCTCGTCGTGCCGGAGCATGTCCAGCAAATGACCCTTTAGACCAAGGATCTTTTGGAGGTAGCATTCTTGAATGCTAATCTTCGTCGCCTGACGAAGGCTTTACTTTTCGCTGCGGAGGCACACCGCAACCAGCGGCGCAAAGGCGCCGCGCAGGAGCCATACCTCAATCATTTGGTAGAGGTGTTTGATCTTGTAGTTCAGACGTCGGATGATACCGACACGGACCTGCTAATAGCTGCCATTCTCCACGACGTAGTGGAAGATACACCAACGAAGTATGAAGACATCGCTGCGAAATTTGGCGAGCGAGTTGCCCATATAGTGCGGGAAAACTCTGACGATATGTCATTGTCTAAGGCGGAACGCCGACGGTCGCGTATCGCCGGTATGGCACTTAAATCAAAAGAAGCGCGGCTTGTAAAAATGGCGGATGTTATCTCCAACGTCCGCGCTATAGCGGTGTCGCCCCCCGCCGGATGGGCTGCGGAACGCAAACTTGGCTATCTAGAAGGCTGCAGGCAATTAATCAGCGCCGGGCGTGGGACCAATGCCGCGATGGAGCAAATTTTTGACCAGACCGCCGCCGATGTGGAGCGCACCATCCGCGAAGAAGCTCCATTCTCGATCGACGGACGCGAAGTGGCGGTGCGCCAGCTCGAGAACGCGATAGGCCAGGCTGTACATCTGATTTATCTGCCAAACACGGAAAACCGAAATTTCGGAGTGCTCGAGGTAGATCGTCTCTGCGAACTGATCGCACGTACCTTTCCATCGGCCTCAGTGCAGCCCGCAGAAGCACTTTATGAGGGCACGAGACGGTCCATCCTCATGGTTCGCATCAGGACCGATAGTACAGACGCGGTGGTCGATCTTGCTCAACGGTTGTGCATTGCTTTTGAGCAGCGATTTGTTGGAATAGAGGTAGGCGGACGGTACATCCGAATCTATGGGGACGACACTGAATAGGTCGAATCACGGGTCGCATTCTCCTGAATCATCAGCTGAGAAATTATGTAACGATGCATAACGAAATCCGCACCGTAGCGAAGATGCCTTCAAACTACGCCATGTTGCGAACCGGCTATCTCATTTTGTTATTCGCCATGGCCAACTCTGCTTCCGCTTCAGCGAATTGGTTTAATAAATCGGAACAATATCTCGCCGCTTGTGGCAACGAGGCCTCCAGTCGCTTTCACAAGGATATTTCGAGCGAGGATGGGCGGCGGCATATCCATCTTTGCATGATCGCGCATGGGTACGCGTTCAAGGCATCCTGCGGCGAAGAGGGCTGGGTAAAACCCGATTGCTATCGCTTGAAATATAAGACAGAAGGCCGTTGATTGCTGCTCCCACGATGATTTGGGTGGCGAACGTGAAACCGATCATCAGTGCGAGAAGGCCGAGTACTGCACCTTCGAGTGTAAGAACATTTTCTTCACCGCGGGTGCCGGCGCATCCCACCTCGCTAGCAACAACAATAACAATGAGACTCAATCATTCAAATTCATACTCATGAGTTCTGAAACCAGAATCAATAAGGAGAACCGAGAAGGATAGCCTAGGACGCTAGTGCGCTAGGTACGCTCGGAGCAGCCGGACTAGAAGCACAATAATGCCAAGAAATGCTGCGCTCGCGGCAATTCGCGGCACGTATCGAATAACGGCGGCAGGATCGCGCTGGTGATACCAGGGTACGAACCAAGCAGTAAATAATGCCATCACGACAAATATAACGATGGCGAGCGTGCTCATTCCTGCTCCTATGATTTGGCGCACTTGTCGCACTTTGGTTATATCATGATATCGTCAGCTCGCCGATCAGGATGAGCAATTGGTGATGCGTGCGGAGGTTGTGATGGCGAACAAACAGAGTTTCACGCCAGAAGAGTGGACCAAGGTTTTGGAAAGCACGATGCTGGCCGGAATGGCAGTTTCAGCGGCGGAGCCAAGTGGCTTGTGGGGCTTGGTCAAAGAAGGTTTCGCGAGCAGTTCGGCGTTAGCCGCTGCCAAGTCTGATGCCGGTTTAAGTGAGCTTATAAAGGCCGTCGTCGCAGAGTACGAGACGTCAGAAGGACGATCCTCCGTCCAGGACGCAATGCGCAAACGGTTTGCCGGGGCCAAGCCGGGTGACGCCGTTCAACGCTCACTTGACAGTCTACGCGAGGTCTCAACAATCCTCGATGCCAAAGCACCGAACGACGCGCCAGCTTTTAAAGCGTGGCTACGCAGCATAAGCCAGAAAGTGGCCGAGGCCTCGTCGGAAGGTGGTTTTCTCGGTATCGGAGGAGTGCAGGTAAGCGACAAAGAGAAGGCTACTCTCGCCGAGATTTCTAAGGCACTCGGAACGAGTGTTTAGCACGATCGCTTCGAGATCGATTTTCGCTACGACCTAAACCAAGAAGATCTGCACTTCAGAAAACGCGCTCGCTGGTTAATTGGTAGGGCTTTGCGGGACCGGACTTGACGTGGAAGCTTGTGCTTTGGTTTGATCTGGATACTTTCACATAAGCGAGGATCCACGAAATGGCAGTTCAAACCAGGCGCGTCCAAGCCGCCATTTCCGAGAATAGGACCTGGTTCATCACCCTCGGGGATGCGGCAACCAAGAGGGCTTAAACCAACGTCTCAGTCGCTTGCTATCCCTTTGTCCACGAGTTCCAAACCGCACCAATCACTGCTGACATCTCGAAGTTGGCTGAGAGGGAGGAGCAGTTGACGCTGGGCAGGTCATTTTCATGAAGCCATGATCTCGAAGAGGTGCTTCAGCAGAACCTACGGCCTCGCATCTACCGAATCCCCGATGCGAAGCAATCCAAGAATTTCTTTTCTTGGGCGGCCACGTAAGACAACGGGAGGGGGATACGCACCATGCCAACCGGGTCCGGACCCTGATGCGATCATCCCGCTCCCTTCCCTCGGTAAGAGGAAGCTATTTACCAAACTGGCATCCTGCTTGTTTGAACGTGCCAATCTTTCGGTAATTAAATTCGGCCGCCCAGTTCGCTATGAAACAAGGGTGATAGTCGATTGATGGGCAGAACCCCCATGGCCCAGACTGTTACCTAGCGCCGCCAGGTTTTCCCTCCCCGGCGAATGCAGAGAG
>DASRIZ010000316.1:0-14879 GCA_035649735.1 Blastocatellia bacterium
AAACGGGAATAGTCGCCGTCTTACTTCCAGGTGCGGTGTTCAACCTGGGGCTGACGAGGTATGCACCGTCCCGGGAGATGATTGAAGAGGGAGTCGCAGTGGCGCTTGCGACTGACTTCAATCCTGGCAGCTCGCCAACTCCCTCGATGCAGATGATCCTCTCGATTGCGTGTACTCAGATGCGTATGACGCCCGCGGAAGCCGTAACCGCGGCCACAATCAATGCGGCGCACTCTCTCGGGAGCGAGGGGCGGATTGGATCTCTCGAGCCTGGGAAACAGGCCGATGTTGTCGTGTTCGATTGTTCGGACTATCGTCAAATACCTTACTTTTACGGAATCAATCACGCGCTGGTTGTAATCAAGTCCGGCAGAGTGGTCGTCGATCGAAGGTCAAGTTAATACCGGCAGCAATAATCCGCAGCCTGCGTTGACACGAGTTTGCTCGATGATATAATCGCCGGGCCTTTCTCAAATCTCAGGTTGGAATCGGAGGAATACGAATGTCATATGGAGGATATCAGCCGCAGCCACCGCCGCCCGGTTATGGGGCGCCGATGGGAGGGGTCGCGTACGCGAGCGTGGGTAAACGAATCCTTGCTTACATTATCGACCAAATCATAATTGGGCTTGGAGCTCTACCGGGCGTGATTTTGATGATCGTTGGGGGTGGGTTAGCGGCTTCGACCGCGGATTCACGCGGACAGCTCAGCGACAGCGCTGGAGCCGGTCTCGTCGGCATACTCATGCTTGGCTACGCTCTGCTGTTTGGCGGCATATTGGCTGTTTGGCTGTACAACTGCTATCTTCTCGGCAAAGATGGAGCGACTATTGGCAAACGTCTGATGAAAATGAAGGTGCTTGATGCTCAGATGCAGCCTCTTGGATTCGGCAAGGCGTTCCTCCGCGAAATTGTAAAGTGGGCGCTTGGCAGCGCTTGTTTCATCCTTTTGTTGTGGCCGCTTTGGGATGAGCAAAAGCAAGGGCTGCAGGATAAGATGTTCGGCACCCATGTCTTTGAGGCGTGACGTGTGGCGACGGGGAGAGGGGGCGACCGGGCGACTCGGCGAGATTTGTCGCTTACTCAGGGGTAAGCTGAGTTCAAAAACTTCAAGACGCGTCAAGACAATCGGTAGCCCCTTGCGTCGGTGCTAACCGCGATCACCTCAATTAGCGCCCAGATGCCGGTAATCAGAATACCCAGACCAAAGAGCCATCCTAAGAAGATGGTAATCAACAACTGAGCTATGCCCTTTCCGGTATACCCCGCATAGAAGTTATGTATGCCCAGGCATCCCAGAAAGACACCGAACAGAATAAAAGCTACACGATTCTTCGGTGAGACCATTTGCTGGACCGGATACACCATCTGGTAGCCAACCGGGTTGACCATGACCGGGGAACCGAATTGATTTCCCGGAGGCACATCCAGAAAGTGCCTGATACTCGAAAGTGACTGCCACTGAGGCATCCCCACTTGCCAATAGCCGGTGCCGGAGTTGATGGTTCCGTTCTGCCACATCGATCTCATCTGATTGATGGTGTACGGCCCACACTGCTGGCCATTGATAAAAAGTAGATACGTGTCGCTGCCAATCACGCTTGACTGAATCGGAGTATTAAACTCCGGATCAGGAGCGTTGTTTGCGGTATCCAACCCAAGCGATGCTCCCGGCGTGTAGGGCGTTTCTGCAGCGCTCGCGCCGCATTTGGGGCAGAACTTTGCAGTCGGCGCGACGTCTCTAAAGCACCGGTAGTACTGCATCCCTGGTTCCTCCGGATAAATCAGATTGGCGGGCATTCTAACTTAGAAGACAAGCAACAACAAGAGATAAGGCTTTCCCGAGGACGGTGCTTTTCCATAGATAACGACTACGATTCGATGACAACGGAATGACCGAATCGAAATGGCTGGTTCCACTTAGCAACCAATTTATTCGTTCGTCTTCGGTTCCACGTGGTAAACGAATTTATTCGTTCGTCTTCGGTCCACTCTATGCGGAACTGCCTACGGAGGTTAGCGCCCGGCTCCCGGGGTTAAAGCTTTTGGAACTTTCTATTAGGCTCGCGTGAATCAATAATGTCAGCAGGCGGGCTGGCCGTTCACAGACAAAAGATGACTCTGCAAACGACTTCCAGCGATGAGGACCTGCTGCGGCGCATGACGGCCGGAGACGAGGATGCGTTTGCAGAGTTATACAGGCGACGCCAGAGTGGCGTATATCGGTTCGCGCTTCAGATGAGCGGGTCGCCGGCGATCGCCGAAGATGTTACGCAGGAGGCTTTCATAGTGTTGATCCGAATTGCCGAGCGCTACGATCCTGCGCGGGGTTCGCTCGCCGCTTATCTCTACGGGATCGCGCGGAACCACGTTCTGCGAAGGCTCGAGCAAGATCGCGCTTTTGTTCCGCTCGCGGATACCACCGATGATGGCGCGACTGTCCCGTCGATGATTGTCGAAGGTGATCCGCTCGGCGATCTGACGCGAGGCGAGAGGATCCAATCGCTGCGGGATGCGATCCTGGCACTGCCCGCGCACTACCGGGAAGTAGTGGTGCTTTGTGAGCTCCACGAGATGAGCTATATCGAAGCTGCGAATGTGATCGGGTGTGCGGTTGGCACGGTGCGCTCGCGGCTTCATCGCGCGCGCGCGCTGCTAGTTGAAAAACTGAGAGCCGCTCGCGATCGCGACTCGAATTCAAAAGAAGTAAAACCGGCGAGGTGTTTTGCATGAATTGCCACGATTTTGAAGCGGCCGCGGGCGAGCTTGCCGCGGGCCGGCTTATGGATGCGGCGCAACGCGAGAGCGCGTTTGCCCACACAACATCGTGCTCGCGTTGCGCCGCGCGGCTCTCGGATGAGCGAGCGCTGACGGCAGGGTTGCGGCTTGTAGCCAACACCTCGGTCGAGGAAGCTCCCGCGCGAATCGAAGCGACGGTTCTGGCAGCATTCCGGCAGAACGCTATCGTCCCCGAGATCGGACATCTGAAAACCACTAGAGCACGATGGATTTACGCTGCTGCAAGCGCCGCGGCAATTGCTTTGATCGCGGCGTTGATTGCCTTGTTTGCGTCCAGGACCAGCGAGTCACAACAGCCCGAACTACGAAAGGCCATCAACCCGAGTCCGACAGTTCCTGATGCGCCTCGTCAGGCCGCGCCACCGCAACAGACTTCGCCGGCGAGTCCAGAGAGTGTAGCCGCTTCCAAACCAAAACGATCGACTGATCGAGCGAGAAACTTGAGTCGATCGAGACCGCAACCGAATCGAGCCAACCGCGCAACATTTGACGCTGAGATCGCGACGGATTACATACCGCTGATGAATAGAGAGTTGTTCGCTCAGATGGACGGTGGACAGGTCATGCGCGTCGAGTTGCCGCGATCCGCGCTGATGTCGTTCGGGCTGCCGATGGATATGGAGCGCGCGTCGGAACGAATAAAGGCGGATGTAGTAGTAGGCAACGATGGATTGGCGCGCGCTATTCGGTTTGTTCGATAGAAAAACCGTGCGCCCGTTAGCACTTTGAATTTGTTCTCGACCTAATGAATCAAATTGAAAGAGAGGATCGATATGAAAACCAATAGAAGGCTGTTCGTTACAATCGTCTGCGTGATTGCGACGTTGTCAAACATAGTCGTAGCCGGGCAAGAGAGAAGAGTTCCGATTCAAGTTGTTCCGCCTGAGGGCAACAGGGTTTGGGTTGGCGGCGGATCCGGTCAGGTTGCGATGGCCGGCGCTCAGGGCGACAGCACCTTCGTGTTCGTTTCGTCTGAGATGAGCATCGACGGCAAGGTGGTCAAGGGCGCGCCATACTCAGCCCAGGCCGTCAACGAGAGCGTCCAGACGCTGGTGGGTGGCAACCGGATCGTCCGACAGAGTACGGCAACGATCTACCGCGATAGCGAAGGTCGCACACGCCGCGAACAAACTATCTCAGTCGTTGGCGGTTTCTCCGCTGAGGGCGGACCGACGCAGACTACCTTCATCAACGACCCGGTCGCGAGCGTTAACTATATCCTCGATGTTAAGAACAGGACCGCTCGAAAGATCGACTACTCGGCGAAGATTGCCGCGGAGAAGATGCTCGTCGATACAATGAAGGCTAAGAAATCCTCTGAAGGCGCCGCCGCCGGTGGAGTTGAAAAGACGCCCCCTGAGAAGGCCGCAGTTATAGCCGAGTTGAAGGCTAGGAGAGCTGCGGAAGCCGGACCTGCCGGTGAAGCCACGGAGAAGATAGTGGTCGAGAAGGCCGCAGCCGCCGGGGAGTTCAGATATGAGATGAGGACCGGAGGCGGGCCCCCACCAGTCTTTGCGGGACAAGGTCCGGCTGGTTTTGTGATGATGGGTAACAAAAAGAACACACGGAAAGAGGACCTTGGAAAGCAAACCGTGGAAGGCGTGGAAGCCGAAGGCACTCGATACACCACAACCATTCCGGCCGGTGAAATCGGCAACGAGCAACCGATCGAAATGGTACAGGAGAGCTGGTTCTCACCCGAATTGCAGACCCTGGTGATGAGCAAGCACAGCGATCCGCGTTTTGGCGAGAGCACCTATCGATTGACTAACATCAATCGCGCGGAGCAGCCTCGGTCGCTGTTTGAAGTGCCGTCCGACTACACGATCCAGGAAGCAGGCCCGCGCCGGCGCGAGCCTTCACCTCAGGGTGAGTCGGTAGGACCCGAAATGCGTCGCAAGATCGAACTTGAAAAGCGCCGTCCGGGCAGCGAACAGTAACGATCGACAAAGGCGTCGAAACTACATAGGCGGAAGCGACGTGTGTCGCTCCGCCTTTTTTGTCTTCTCAGGTGCCGGGCCTGCAATTCTGCAATTCTTTCAACGACTGCCCGGGATGCGATTCTGCGATTCCCACCGCGATCGGTGTGTGTTAGTGTTGCGAACCACAAAATCGCACAGGCACCGAGCAAGGCGATAATATGATAGTCGTCCGCGCAGAAGAGATTGCAGACCGGGATGCCGTACACCGGATTAACGAGCTCGCGTTTGGCCAGCCCGATGAAGCGAATCTGGTCGACGCGCTCAGGTCGAAAGCCAGCCCTTTCATTTCGTTGGTCGCGATTGTCGATGAGCAGATTGCCGGTCACATCTTTTTTAGCCCGGTGACTATTGAATCCGGCGAGGGCGGCTTCGAGGCGATGGGACTCGCACCGATGGCGGTTCTACCCGAATACCAGAATCAAGGAATCGGGTCCCAGCTTGTTCGGGAAGGTCTGAAAGAGTGCGCGCGGATTGGGCACGAGATTGTGGTGGTGCTCGGGCATCCGGAATTCTATCCGCGCTTTGGTTTTGCGCCGGCCAGCTTGAAAGGATTGCGGTCCGAGTATGATGTTCGCGACGAGGTCTTCATGGTTGCGGAACTTAGTGAAGGCGCGTTACGAGGCCGCCGCGGTTTGGTGAAATACCATCCCGAGTTCGCCAAACATTGACTAGCCTCTGAACAAAAGCGACACGGCCATTCCCAGTCCTATAACGATCACTGCACGGCGAACGAATCGGCGACCTAGCTTGCGTGCAAGACCTGCCCCGCCGTAACCTCCCGCGATTGCGCCGACGATCATAACCAGCGCGTAAGGCCACTCGACCCGCCCCGATGCGATAAAGTACGCGGAGGCAACGATGTTTATGCACACCGCGAAAAAATTCTTGAGCCCGTTCATCTGATGAATATCCGTCAGCCCCATTAGCCCGAGCGCGGCCAGCATCAGAATTCCCATTCCGGCGCCGAAGTAACCTCCATAGATCGCAACCAAAAACTGAAACAAAATGGCGCCGGTCCACCAACCGCGCGAGGGTGCGCTCTCGGCGATTGTGTTAGGAATGTCAGAACGCGCAAACCTCCGAGTGATAGGCTCGCCGGCGGCAAACAGGATCGTCGCGAACAGGATTAGAAAAGGCACGATTGATGCGAACAGCCTGGAGGGTGTGAGTAAGAGCAGAAACGCGCCAATCAGGCCTCCTGCCACCGACGGCGCGCCAAGCAATAGCATCAAACGCCGGCTGTCTCCGAGCTCGCGTCTGAAGCCAACCATGGCGCCAAGCGAACCCGGCCAAAGAGCCACTGTGCAGGTCACGTTGGCACGAATAGGCTCAACACCGATCCACAAAAGCGTGGGGAATGCGACGAGAGTACCGCCCCCGGCAACTGAGTTCATCATCCCGGCGATCAGGGCGGAAAGGAAGACGAGCGAACCTTGCCAGAGGGTGAGGTCATTGGTCATTGGTCATTAGTCATTTAGTATTTTCAATGACAATAGAAGAATATTGAAAAATGAGAAATGGAAAATGGAAAACAATTCACCCTCTCATAAATTTTGTCCTGGTATACACAACCCGGAATCCCACTCGTTCCACGTTACGCTGCGAGCCGGTGCCGGGACCGGTAGCTACCATCGCCAGATCGCAGCCCGCTTTGGTAGCCTCCGCAATCCGCGCAAGGAGCAATGCCCGTTGCACACCTTTATTTCTAAACTCAGGAAGCGTCCCCGTGCCGCCAAGCGTTGCTACGCCTTGATGAATTGACATCATTCCGCCGCCTGCTGGAACACCATCGATTTCTGCGATAAAGAAAAACGCGCCGGCTGCGGAAAAGCAGCTTATAAAAATGTTTATGAGATCGGGTGAGATCTCAGTGGTTTCAAGAAAGCTTCTGGACACCAACAGTGAATAGCTTTCAGCGTCTGCCCCGGTCGCTCCTCGGACACAAACCCTACTTTCCGTTTCGGGCCAAACATTTTGATCGCTTTCAGAAAGCTCGCGCGCGAAAACATTAGAAAACTCGATCGGCCGGTAGCCCCGTTCATTGAACATCTTTAACAAAGAAGGATCTGCCAGTGGACAAGTCTCGATGTTTATGGGCGACTCGTGTGTGCCATAGAACTCTTCCATCGCCGCCATGTCGGATTCGGTTACCGGGCCGCTTAGTCCTAGACCAAATGCTTGCGTCACTGGAGAGTCGATACCAGCAAATGCCGCGAGACCGCCGGCCACCGGGAGAAACACTTCGCCGGTGAAAGAATTCAGCCTCGCCCACGAGCGAGCGAATTCGACGCCGGCAAGCGCGTCGGTCGACTCTAATCTACGCGCAAGGTCTATATCGCCAAAGGGTCTTCTTCGCCCGCTGCGTGAAGTTGTTAGTTGTGGGGTCGAGTCAGTCATTGCACCTGCCTAGGGACCGTTGGGTCAGGTGCAGTATACCGAACGCTACCGTAGATTGCAGCGCGCACCCAATAACTTGTATCCGCAGTCAATGAAATAATCGGTAGTGTCCTGAACTGGTGTTGCTCAGCTCGAGACACTAGTCGCGTTCATCGAAGATGAAATCGAAAGGCCGCGCTATGTGGAGTTGGACAGTTACATTGGCAACGCCGCGTGCAAATCGACGCGGTACACCTCACTGAAGTGAGGTGTACCACCAACTTCGTTGGTGGAACGACAAACTTTAGTTTGTCGATCGCACGCTGGCGCGACCTCGCGCAAGTTCGACAGACTGCGGTGGTGGTAACCGCGTAGCGGTGTCCTATCGGTAGCTGAAGTGAGGTTTCAATGATTGGAGTTGAAGTGGTAACCCTCCTGGCGTGAATCAACGAACGCGAACAACGCGGGCTCTGTTTTGTCGTCGAATCATATTTCGACGGGCCATCCGTCGAGTCACCAATCTCCGATTGCGGCGAGTCGTTCCGAGTAGCCTTGGTCTCGGGCCTCGGCCGTCCAATCGGCCGTCACGGGCATCGTGACCATTGACGAACTTATCGACTTTCTTTGCCTGACCGCGGCCACGTCCGTTTCCCTGGGCTACAGCTTGGGTAGGAATTGATAATGATCCAACTAATACCAAAACAGCTAAAACCACCGTAAATCGTCGCAACATAACTGATTTCATAGGTTTACTCCGTGACGGTAAATCGTTCACAGCCTTCCACCGAGTAAGTTCGATCAACCACTGTGCCACCACAGCCGAGATACGACGAGTAACGCGGTCGCGACTCAAAACTTCTCGTAGGCGGTCTACCTGACCCGATCGATGCTGAGTGAGTCTTCGACTGAGCCAGGCTGTTTGTTACTGGCGCGATCGTGTTCGTCTCTAAGCAGCTTCATCATTTCATCGCGGCGTTCAAAGAGCCGCTTCAACTTTCTCGGCTTGTGACGAGCCAACGCGTACGACGTTATGATCGGCAGCGCGATCGTCGAATCCAGATAACACACAACCGCGTCGGGCAACCGGTCCGGATCGATCTTACCCCAGCTCACTGCTTCGCTCGGTGTCGCACCCGACAGACCTCCGGTGTCCGGACGCGCGTCGGTAACCTGCAAGAAGTAGTCGTGACCCTTTTCTTCGATCTTCAACACCTCTTGAATCTGCGGCTCAGTCTGCAGCAGGAAATTCTTGGGGCTTCCGCCGCCAAAAATCAGCACGGCCGATTTGCCGCCTGAACGCTTGGCGTTGAGCACGATCGCCGCAGTTTCATTCACGTCCGCATTGACGTCATATCGAAGCTTGTTTCCGGTTAGCGCTTTCGCCGCGACGTTCATTCCGATTGAGCTGTCACCCGGCGAAGACGTGTAAACAGGCACCGCGGCGTCGTGAGCCGCGGCAAGCAGACTCTTGCGGCCGATACTCAGCACGCGCTCGCGCATGGCGACATATTTTCCGGCAAGATTATGAAACTCGGCAGTGGACATCTCCCGCTGGAATTCCGGGCCCTCGATCATCTTGCGATAGAACTCGTCGGTCGACAGCAGCACATCGTACTCAAAAAAGATGTCGTAGATGCGGACCACGCCTTCGTCCCGAAGCACGACATCGCTGGTCTGCGGGTTGCCACGATGCATCTTCAAGCCGATGCCAAAGTGAGTGTCGTGATAAGCGTTCGCGCCGGTGGACACGATCCAATCGACAAAACCGTTCTCGATAAGCGGAATGATTGCAGACATCCCGAGGCCGGCTGGAGTGAGCGCTCCGGTGAGACTCATCCCGATCGTCACGTCCTCTTCGAGCATCTTCTCTACGAACAACTGACATGCTTCGCGAAGACGCGCGGCGTTGTAAGCGAGGAAAGCTGTATCGACAAGATCTGCAACGGTCATCGATCCGGTTACCGGTTTGGGGTCAATCGGAGTCCCACCCAGAAAGTTGTGTGTATTAGTCATGGTCGCTTTGGAACCACCCGAGAGAAGAATTGTTTATGCGCCCAGATCGTCAAAGGTTTTAGGTTAAGGGGTGAAGGGAATCAGCGCAACCCTAGCAAAGAGTTCGAAAGTTACGTGAACCTTAACTAGAGCCAACCTGGCTCAATCTTATTCACCTGATGCTGGTTATCAATGCCACATTGGAATTCTTATTGCCTCGCGCGCAAGCAAGCTGCTGCAGTTTTTTTCACGGATAGACTCCATTCATCGCGACAAGGGGCTGTGCCCTGGCGTCGAACTCCAGAGTGAAGACCTTATTTCGGTAGACCGCCTCGCCTCTGGAGATCCGTGAAAAATTCGTCATTGCGGCAACCCAACACGCCGCAACAAGTCTTGAAAGCGCGGGTCTGAGCGAATGGGATCGAACCCCGGATACAGGCCTAGATACTGCAATTGCGGGTCGTGTTCTGCGTAAGCTCGTTCGAGCGACGCAAAAGCCTCTTCACGCTCGTCCAGCACCGCATAGAGAATCGGCAACAAGCCGGGCGACACGTATTCTTTGCTAGTCTGCAAGCGCTTGAGTATTACCCGGGCTTTTTCGGGCTGACCTGCCATCGCGTAAGCCGCGCCTAGGTGGATTTCGGTGCTCAAACCAAGATCGTCGCCCAGCTTGATCGCCTCTTGATAGGCTGCGATGGCTTCCACATACATCCCCTTCGCCGCGTATGTCTGGCCCAGGAACGCTTGGGTCTCTCCAGCGCTGTTATCCATTGCGAGCGTATTCTGCAGGACGGAGATCCCCTCGTCATAACGGCGCGCAAGGAAGAGGACCAGGCCGACGTTCGCATTGAAGCGAAGCGAAAGAGGATTGAGCTCCCGGGCGCGCTCAATCTCAGCCACCGCCTCGTCGTGTTGTCTCATAATACTAAGATAGACGGCGTGTCGAAATCGCGCTCTGGCGAGCCCCGGGTTCAATTCAAGAGCGCGCTCGAAGTGGCCGGCGGCGGCCGTCCAGTCCCAGATAGCTATTTCGAGGTTCGCAAGAGCGAAGTGCGCTTCGGCGAGGTTTTCGTCCAATCCCAGGGCTCTGCGCGCCGCAGCTTCGGCTTGAGGCAGATACTGCTTCGGATCCAGGATGCCGCGGCTGGAGAGCAAAGTGTATATGACGCACAGTTCGGCATAGGCGGTCGCGTAACCGGGATCAACCGCTATGGCACGTTTGAAATCCTCGACGGCTGTTAGCAGGTTCTCCGTTCCGCGCTTTTCTCGATGGAATCGTCCCCGCAGAACCAACTCATAAGCCTCCGGATTTACTGTCTCGCGTTTTGCGAGTTGTTGTTGCTCGGGCACCGTTAGTTTCAAGCGCAGGGTCCTGGCAATTTCGCTTGAAATCTCCGACTGCACAGCCATCAAGTCTGAAGTCCGACGGCTGTAGTGACTGCCCCAGATCTGGGTCTCGTCTCGAGCATCCATCAATTCGACAGAGATGAATAGGCTATCGCCACGCTGAGTGACCGAACCCAGCACCAGGCCTTCGACCCCAAGCAACTTCGCCAGTTCCTGCGGGTCAATCTCCTTTCCTTTGTACTTAAAGCTGGAAGCTCGAGCGATTACTTTCACGCCCGGCAGTTGAGAGAGGTTGTTGATAAGGCTCTCGCTGATGCCATCTGACAAGTATTCCATTTCGGGGTCGCCACTGCCGTTGATCAACGGCACCACCGCAACTTTTCTTATGGGCGTTGCAGTGCTTGAGGCGAATCGCAAATATGCTCCGGCGCCGATAACCGCGAGCACCAGGACAGCCGCGGTGCCAATGACAAACTTGCGCCGCCAGATTCCGGGTGACCGGCGTGCCACCTCGCCACTCGAGGGATTCGGGTTGGCGTGCTGCTCAACCAACCTCAGACCCGCCGCCAACCCGGACTCGCCTTCAGATCCATTCAGTTCCGCCAACTCAAAAGCAGCTCCGTACGAAGACGTTTCATCCGCCATTTTTTCAGTCCCATTCAGATAGACTTCACTCACGGCGGCAACAAATTGATAGCCGCGTCCAGGCACGGTAACGATGAAACGGTGTTCATTCGCCTTTTTGCCCAATGCTTTTCTTAGCACTGAAATGTTGAAGGTCAAGTTTCCGTCTTCGACGAAGCTGTCGGGCCACACCCGCTTCATCAGATCTTCCTTACCCACGATCTGCCCGCTGTTCTCCAAAAGCACAAGCAGGATCTCGAAGCACTTTGGCGTAAGCGGCACCACCTCTCCGTCACGCAGAAGGAGGCGTTTGGCGCCGTCAAAGCGGTAAGGGCCGAACTCGTAAATGACTTGCGAATCTCTGGTCACAGTTGTTCTAACAGTCAGTTCCAGTGATTGCCGCCTCAACAAAAACCTTAGCGGCAAATCGAAGTCCGCATCTTGTTCACGGCGTAATTCCCATCCGCCGCAGCAGGTCGGCGAATCGCCGGTCGCTGCGGATTGGATCCCATACCGGCTCATCCGTAAAAAAGATTGTGATCGCTCCTGCTGCTAAGCCGCGTTCCAGCCACGTAAAGGCCAGTTCCTTCTCGTTCAAGGCCGCATAGACTTTGGCTATCCACTGCGAGTGGCTCAGGCTCGCGCCTGACATCTCTTCAAGCTCTTTGATGATCTGGAGCACTTCTGCTCGCCTCCCCTGCGCGGCGTAGACAATGGCCGTACTGTAAATCAACATCGGATCGCTCTTGCGCTCTCGTTTGGCGTTCTCCAACTCCGCGAGCGCTTCGTCGAACGACCTGTTTTGAATGTACACTCCTATTTCCCAGGTTGTGCTGAAAGCCGGGCCTAGTTCATTGGCCTGCCGCAGCAGCTCGAGTGCTCGCGCATAATCTCGCTTGAAGTAGTAAGGACTGGCCGCTGCCCGTGCGATGATTGATGAGAGCGGGTCAAGTTCGCGAGCTTTCAGCAATTCCCCCAGGGCTTCATCGAAACGCCCCTGTTGTACGAGCGAAATCCCCAAATGTTGATAGGCTATTGCTAAGTTCGGACTGAGTTCGATCGCAC
Organism: Blastocatellia bacterium; assembly: GCA_035649735.1. Classification (GTDB taxonomy): domain Bacteria; phylum Acidobacteriota; class Blastocatellia; order UBA7656; family UBA7656; genus Onstottus_A. The sequence continues at coordinate 12,186 of DASRIZ010000316.1, forward strand.
GCCGCAGCTCACGCTCACCTAGCGAGAAATTGGGTGGCGTGAACAGGGTGTAGACTGAACCAAGTGTGGCGTGAGCTTCAGCCAGGTTTTCATCGAGGCCGAGCGCCTTGCTCGCGGCCTCTTCCGCTTTGCGCCGGCCTTCAACGGGCGCAATGTAGCCACGACTCCCAAGGTTTGTATAGGCGTCGGCTAAGCCCGCGTAGGCGAGCGCGTAATTGCGATCTTCTTCAATCGCCCTCTCGCAATAGCGGATGGCCGTGACCAGATCCTCGCGAGTGCGACGATGGGCATACACCCGCCCCTGCATGTAATACTGGAAAGCTTTGAGGTTTTCTGTGTGCCGCTTCGCAAGCTGCTGCCTCTCAGCGCCGGTCAGCTTCAAGCGCAGCTTCTCGGAAATCTCTTTCGCGATCTCTTCCTGCACCGCGAACACATCGGCGAGCTTGCGATTGTACTGCTGACCCCAAAGCTGTTTATTCTCGCGTGCATCCACCAACTCCACGCTGACGGTTAAGCTCTCCCCGCGCTGCAGGACGCGCCCGACGATCACCGCGCGCACCCCCAACTCCTTTGCGGCGCCGAACGGGTCGTTCTCTTTGCCCTTGTAACGAAAGGCCGAGCTGCGAGCGATCACGCGCAAGTCGGCAAGCTGCGTCAGGTTGTTGATGATGCTCTCGGTCAGGCCGTCCGAGAGATATTCCGTATCCTGATCACCGTTCTGATTAACGAAAGGCAGGACGGCAACGGACTCAATAACGACCCCTGTGTTTCTTGCACGCAGGTAAAGGCCGAAACCCACCGCGGCAGCGATTATCACGATCAGCCCGGCGAATGCGGCGAGCTTGTGATGTTTGATCCGGCTGACCAGGTATTCGGCGCTCGATATTGTGTGGGAGGACGAAGCTTCTATCGCTGCGTTGATGGTTTCAGCCGCTTCACCCTTCTCAAGAGTCTCTTTGATGTCAGGCTCTCGCGCTGCCCCTTCCGCGCTGTCAAGGTATACGGGGCTCATGCTTGCCACAAACTGATATCCGCGTCCCGGAACGGTAACGATGTACCGGTGTTCATTCGCCTTCTCGCCCAAGGCTTTTCTGAGCACCGAGATGTTGTAGGTCAGGTTTCCTTCCTCGACAAAGCTGTCGGGCCAGACCCGACCCATCAAGCCTTCCTTGTCAACGACCTCCCCGCTGTTTTCTAGAAGCACTAGCAGGATCTCGAAGCACTTAGGAGTAAGCGGTACGACTTCGTCTCCACGCAAGAGCAACCGCTTTGCACCGTCGACGCGATATGGACCGAACTCGTAAGTGCTTTGTTTGCTGAGAATCATAGGGCCTCTAAGCAGTCCTAAGAAAGTCTAAGGCCGTTTCTAAAGACTTCTAAAGGGTCTTGGCAGTATCGTTCGCCGTGGAGTGAACGGTGCCGGGGATGTTCAAGGCAATGAAGACCTGGCGCCGCACACATTCTACTGTAGGCCTCCGGCCGGAGCAATACAGAAAGGGCTGACGGACTGGGCAGTCAATCCCCCAGATCCGTTGGCCCCGATAACCAGTGTCGATTCTGTATGCCGGAGGTCTTATGCGACTGCATTTTGTTACGGCCGTTCTCTGTCTAACGACTTCTTTGTCAACTGTTCAAGCTCAGACTAATTCCAACAACGATGGCCGAGACCTCGCTGTTAGCCGCTCGCGTTTCCGGCTTTCCGAAATTGATAAGAAGGTAATAAAGGAATTTAACGGGGCATGGCAGCAATGTGTCCTGGGAACGAAGGACATTGAGGCGGTGGTGCTTCTGTTACGCGAGCCGAACGGTTCCACCAGGGCAGTGTCGGCGGGGCGGTCAACTCAAGCCTATCAATTTACGTTTAGATGGAATCCTGCCATCATCGCCGTGTTCCACACCCATCCGAACAACCGCAATCCTAAACCAGTAACCCAGGATATCCTCGTCGCTCGCAGGTTCGACGTTCCTATCTTCACACTCACCCGCAGCGGGATGTTTATGTACGATCCTGTTATTGACAGAATCAGCAGAATAAAGGCTGGAACCGATTGGCTGGAATTCTCCAACTGGTCACAAGCATCGGACCTGGCAGCGATCAACCCTTCTCAAAGAAATCCTTGAGATTGGTCTTGGCCGCAGCCTCACTCTGCAACGTAAGGCTTGAGAGCTTCGATGATTTCGGCGGGAACCGAAACTGATTTGAACGTAGCGCGGCTGACGCAGGCCAGGACCACGTGGCCCTCGGCGACCAGATCGGTCTCGCCTTTCTTGTTTACTTCGAACCGCAGCGTTAACGACTTATTCCCGAACCGCCCGACATAGGCGGACACCTCGATCAGATCGTCGAGCAGCAGCGGTTTTCGAAAGTCGAAATGTATCTGCACTCGCGGGAGCCAGATGTCGAAACGGTCAAAGACCTCGGAATAGGGCAACCCGACCGATCTAAATAATTCGGTCTCCGCGATTTCAAAGAATCGCAGGAACTGACCGTAATAAATAATCCCGGCGCGGTCAGTGTCCGACCAACGGACGTGTTCTTCGATAGTGAATCGCATCGGCATTAAAGTCGTCGACCTTGGTGATTCTATGAACAACTAAACGCGAAATCCGACAGGGTCGTACTGTGATTCATCAACGTCTTGCTCCGGCGCCAGCCGGTAATGGCATCGGTGTCCCCCTGATTCGAAACGCGCT
>DASRIZ010000317.1:0-5076 GCA_035649735.1 Blastocatellia bacterium
ACCAGTTCAGAGTTATAGCAGCCGGTTACGTGTCTCCGCCTCCCGCACCCGACCCGGCGACCTGTGGACTATTGGGCTTACTCAAGAGAATCGTCGGTTTGAGATGAACACTCAGGTCTGAAAGTGCGCATCAAAGGCAGCATGGTTTCACTCATCACCCGCGCGGCATTGGTGTTGGTGTCATTGATGTGCGCGGACGCAAGTCCACCAGGCCAGAACCAAAGTGTCCAACATTTCGCAGGACGGAAGTTTTCAATTCACCGGATTGCGGCCGGGTAGAGTCTGTCGGAATAACGCCGAAGGCGTTCGCTAATTTCAGCCCAAGGTTGGAGCATTAGCGACAACCTTGGGTTAGCAAGATAAAATTACGTCGAAACGCTGAAAGCGTTCACCAATTGCCGAACCCTTTCAGGGTTCGAAATACATTTTGATTCGATTACCCAGGGTTCTCGCTACGCTTGAACCCGGGGCTGAAATTAGCGAACGCCTTCGGCGTTATTCCGACAGACTCGGTAAGGCCTTCATCAGTTTGAAGGCTGACAATGAAACCCTAAATGGCCTATCGATTCTGCGGATCGAGCGAAACAGTGGAGAATTGAAACAAGGTATTGAGATCAAAGCGGGTGAAGATATTCTCGATTTGCGCATCATGATCGCGGATGGAACCGGTGTTATTCGCGGACAGGTGAAGGTTGAGGGTGGGACTCTGCCAGCCGGCGCACGAATGACCGCATCGATAAGCAACCAGCTCCGCTTCGCGAACGGCTATGCACAGGTCGATGACGAAGGCCGGTTCGTAATTTCGGGATTGGCGGCGGGGACATATGAAGTCGTGCTGAACATTTTTAGCCCACCCCCGCGGCAGGCCGTACGACTTCTCCCAACCATGAAACAAACTGTGAACGTCACCGCCGCGAATGAATCGTCGGTAGTCTTCACGGTCGTTCTCGCAAACCAAATGATGTGCTTTACACAAAAAGTCGAAGACGTCCGGCGACATTGAGTTTTTCTCTGCGGTCCTCTGCGTATCTCTGCGACCTCTGCGTTAAAAGGCCTCTTCAAACGCAGAGGTCGCAGAGATACGCAGAGGACCGCAGAGGAATTGCCAATTCGGTTTTAACGACTCAATCGAGCGGCTTCGGCTTAGCACATTTCTTTAAATATCCAATCAATGGTTTGGCCGACGGAGGAACGCTCTGATCGTCAAGAACAACAGAGGTCGTGGAGGTTCCGTCTTCAATCGTAAGTTCATACTGATGAAGATCGCGGCTTGACTTCGACAAGAACTCACCCGAGGAAAGCGCACTCGCCGCAACGAGCTGCTCAACCTCTTTGGCGGTTTCGGGCGGTAACGTTGACGTATCGATCTCGCAGCCCTTTACAAGACCGGCATAACCACCTGTTTGATCAAACCGCAATTTCATCGCTTTATCCCCTTGTTCGTCCAGAGTTGACTAGACGGTGATTCCAACCTTTTTCCAGGCCGCTTTAACTGCTTTCTTTGCGGCTGCTCCCTCGACCGCTGCGACCTGAACGGTCATGGCCGCACAATCAATAAACTGGCTGGTCGAGCTCAGTTGCAGCATCGTCTTGAACCAGATGCGTCCCGTCACATCCCATGCCTTGCCACCGATGCTCTTTGCCGCTAAGACAAATGCTCGATTTGGAATGCCGGAGTTAATATGAACACCCTGACGATCTCGCGGTCCCGTATAGAGCTTGGCCATCGTTGCAGGTTGCGGATCTGTCCCCAAGTCCGGGTCGTTTACATATGCAGTGCCCGGATTCTCCATGTCTCTAATTCCGCGCCTGGTATTCGCCGGGACGAGCACCTCGGCACCCACAACCCAATTAGCCTTGGCCGCTGTTTCGCCGTTCTTCCATTGCCGTACGAGGATACCAAAAACGTCCGCAAAATGTTCATTCAAAGCCCCTGATTGAGCGCGATACTGCAGATTGCTGGTAAAAGATTCGACGCCGTGCGTCAACTCGTGACCGATTACATCCAGCGATTGGGTAAAGCGGCGGAATATGACTCCGTCACCATCACCGTAGGCCATCTGTTCGCCGTCCCAGAAGGCGTTATTCATAGGCCCAAGTTGGCCGTTTTCATCGATTTCCCCCACATGTACTGACGATGTCAGGGTCATCCCATTATCGTCGAGGGAGTTTCGCTGAAAGATCTTGTAATAGAAATCGTAAGTATCACCCGCGCCGTCATACGCCTCATTCGCTCCCGGGTCGGTGATCTTGGCTTGTCCTTCCGACCTAACGAGGGTGCCCGGCAACTGATCGCTTTGACGAGCGTCGTAGACCAGGCGATTCTTCTTCTTGTTCGGAGCCATAGAAGCCATGAGCGTGGGCATCGCCTGTGCAGCTTCTCTGAGCGCTCGCATCCTTGCGGCCATGCGCAACTGGGCTATTGCTCTCGACCTTACTTGCGGATCCGCCGACTTCACTAATTCATCAGTGATGTAAGGCGGGATAATGCACTGAATAGGGTTGCGGAAGCACATTTTGTCTCTCTCCTTCAATATTATTGGACTCTGGTAGGTAAGTGGGCCAAAAAGGAATCCGGTTGAACATTGGTAAGAACTGGTTTGGCAAACATGCGGAAATCTGGCCCACGCGAAGTTAGTTCAAGCACCGGCTCAAATTCAGTCGGTGCACGGTACTCCGGATCGCATCTCCTACTGTCAATGGTAAAACCGAACTAAACGTTTCAGAGTTCAACTCAGGGACTTTTAGCCGCGATGAGGTACAAGCGGCTTGCGGTGGCGAGGTAAAGTGAATCACCCACGACAGCGGGACGCGAATAGAGCGGCGCATCCATCTCGATCTGCGCCAGCAATTCCTTACGACGTCCCGCACGAAGAACAGTCATGAGGCCTTCAGCGTTCCCAACATAAAGCCGGTCGCCGGCCAGCAAGAAGCATCCCCAGATAGCATCGTTTGTCTCGTGTTTCCATAAATGTTCACCGGTTGCAGCGTCCAGACAATGAATGGTTCCACCCACGTCGCCGACGTATAGCAGACCGTCCTTGACGATGGGAGTTGCGACCACGCGGCCCACCTCGCGTGAGGTCCACACGAGGCCGCTCTTGGTAACGTCGCCCAAGCCGTTGGGATCGATCGCATGAATAAACGAAGGTGCGTTGCCGTGACCTGGAGATTGCCCCATCGCAATGAAGACGCGGCCGTCGGCGAAGACCGGTGAAGCAATGATAGGGCTGCGCGAAACGATACCGGCGCGCGGAAGAAAGCGGGCGTCTTTCGGGTTGCCGTCAAATCGCCAAAGTTCCTGCCCCGAGGCTGCGTCATACGCTCGAAGCCAGCCATCTCCTCCGCCAAAGAGCACCTGCATACGCCCGTTGACGTTGGCCGCCACCGGGCTGGACCAGGCTCCGTGCAGCACCTTATCTCCTGCTCCGATGGCGCGCCAGACCAACTCGCCCGAATGCTTGTTCACCGCGATCAAGCTTGGGGCGCGCGGCGACGGAACGCGCGTGTGGCCTTCGTTCTGGCCATTGGAAGTACCGACCAACAGCAGATCACCCAGCGACAGGACTTCGCTATTGCAGGCTTCATGTGGAAAGACACCCAAGGCGGGCATGTCGAGTTGCCAGATGACACCGAAACCATTCGTCTCGAGACAACGGAGTTGACACTCGGCAGTGACGTAGTACAGCCGATCGCCTTCGACATAAGGAACACTTGTCGTCGAAGGCAACAAAAAATCCCTTAGGCCGCGCCGCTCCACTCGAGGGGCCACGTCCTGCCGAAGGAAGGCGCCATCCGTTACCCGAAAGGCCATGAGCACGCCTGCATCCTGCTTAAACGCCGGGTTCATTTGGCGGGTATTGTCAGTACCGACATAGACCACATCGCCCGCGACCACGGGACTGCCATACACTTCGTTTCCCAACTCGACACTCCAGACGATGTTCCGCCCAGTGGTTGGATCCCAGTCAATCGGAGGCTTGCCCGCTTGAACCACCGTCGTCTGTGGTTCGGCCACGACGGACGTCGCTGGGACAAGCGGTGAGACAACGGGTTCTATTCCTGCGATGCGATTCAACGCCCACTCGACTTCGTGACGCACTACGGGATCATTTGCCGCCGCTCTCAGCGCCTCACGGGCTGTCTGTGCCTTCGGCCCGATGCTTCCAAGCGCTCCGGCCGCGCAGATGCGAACATAGAGGAACTCATCCTTGAGAGCTTCGATCAACTGCGGCACCGCTGACTGCGCGGCTGGGCCGATGCTTCCGAGGGCCTCACCAGCCGCCCATCGCACACCGGGAACCGGATCGCCCAACGCTCTCGCGAGATCCTTAGTCGCCGCGCTCGCCTTCGGACCAATGGACGCGAGGGCCTCCGCCGCATAAATGCGGACGTGCGGCTCTTCATGCGAGAGAGCTTTGATTAGAGCGCTTACCGAAGGACTAGCCCTGTTGCCCAAAGCGCCCAGGGCACGTGCGGCATCGGCCGCGACCATCGAGTCCTCGTCTCTTAGTGACCGTCTCAACGCCGGCTGTATCGATTCTGTATCGGGCGGCAGGTCAATCAAGGCATCAGCGGCAAAGCGCCGGAAGGAGACCTCCTCATGGCGAATCAGCTCGACCAGCAGTGGAATAGCCGGGAGACCGATTTGCCGGATGATTTCAAAAGTCTGCTGATGCAGGTCTTCATCGTCAGTGGCAAGGAATCGTCTCAGCAAGGGTAGCGAGCGCCGTGCCCCTTGGACCAGGGCGGCTTCGGTGGTTGCGCGCACCTTCGGGTCGTTGGCCAGCAGGCGATCTGCCCAGTCACGTACCAGGGCGGCGTTTCCGGAAAGACTCGACTCGGTCTGGGGCAGCGGTGATTGGGACAGCGCGACCGCTTGGCTGAGGCCAGCAGCAACTATTGTTGCGAGAGCTTTCTTCATGAATGACATTACGTAGCCTTTTCGCGCCTGACGTTGTGAATGAGCCGCGCTTGCGGGAGCGGGCCAAAGACGTCGGCTCCATTCGCACGGCGCAGGTCGCCCGACCGCAGAGCTTCCCGTGGCTGCTTTCGTTCTCATGGTGCGACTTCTCA
>DASRIZ010000318.1:0-6037 GCA_035649735.1 Blastocatellia bacterium
GCCAACTGCAAACTTCGGTCAGACGGTAAACGCCGCTCTTCGCACAACGTTGCTCGCGCTTTCGGACACTAACAACCTGCCGCTGGTCTGGGCAGATTCGAACGGCGCGTTACGCACTGGCTGGGCCACCGCCGTGGTACTGATGGCCCTCGGAGTTACCGAGGAAGAAGTGATGGAGGATTACCTGCTCACCAACCAGTTCCGCGCCGCCGTCAACAGTGCGCAACTCAACGCGCTGGTCGGCTCCGGGCGCCTCGGGAAGGCCGTCTACCTGGAGCCGCTTTTGTTTGACCGCGCCGAATATCTTCAGGCCGCGCTCGACGAGATGCATCAGATCTACGGCACGTTCGACAACTACGTCCATGAGGCGCTGGGGATCACTGATGCGCAGCTCGAGCAGATTCGCGTTAACTTGCTTAGAGGCTGATACCGGATTTTGAGTGGGGGTGTTTGGGGCGATTGAGCGATCGGTCGCCCCTTCGCATTCTGGCGCGCGGATTCAAGACGAGCTTCCGTTCGCGCGCGCGCGTCACCAACACGCCGGTTGACGAGACGATGAGCGACATCTCGGTGTGTGAGGGTTCGGGCAAAGAGACCACCCTCTTTGCTATCAGGGTCAATAAGCCCTGTATCGTATGAGCATCCAGCGATCGACAGACTGTCCTAAGGACGCAACCGCTGTCACCCACCTCGCTTAGGGGAGTCTTCGCGGTAGCGATAAAACTATAGACACAGTAGACTGTCCGTCGCGTCGGAACCGGCGTGCGGCCCACCGCCGGCTCTGGGCGACCGCGGAGTTTTCAGTGATCGAGCTGGAATTCCTTTACCTCATCGTAAAAGATCCTCTCCAGGTGGCGCGCGTGCTTAGCCGCTGCCTGGTAGCCTGCGTCCTGTGTGCCTTTTCCGCATCAGCTCAATATCGCTTTGACACCTGGACCGCCGACGGAGGGCTGCCGCAGAATTCCGTCTACGCGATCCTGCAGTCGCGTGACGGCTATCTGTGGTTCACTACCCTTGACGGGCTGGTGCGCTACGACGGAGTCCGGTTCAAAGTATTTGATAAAGGCAACACCAAAGGCATAAGCAGCAATCGCTTCACCACGCTCTTTGAGGATGACAGCGGCGACCTCTGGGCCGGCACGGAAGACAACGGGTTGACGCTTTACCACCGCGGCGAGTTCCGGACTTTCACGACCGATGACGGACTGCCGGACAACTGGGTGCTGAACATCCAGAATGACGTTGGCGGCCACATTCTAATTTCGACGGGACGAGGTCTTATTCGGTGTAAGAATGGCCGCTTCACCGCTTACGAGCCGCCGCCGGGCGCTGGCGACAATCCTTACATTTATTTCAGTCGGTCGGGCGAGCACTGGTTCGGCGACAGGTCTGGGCTGCATAGGTATAAGGACGGCCATACCGACACCTATCAAATCCCTGACCCCGGCTATCTGCCCTCAGGCTATGCGCATATCCTCCCGCTTGAAGACTGGCAGGGCAATCTGTGGTTCCGCGCGCTTAACGGAAAACTCGTCAAGGTGAAGGACGGCAAGGTCACTGTCTATGGCGTCAAGGAAGGGTTGCCCCAAAGCCCGATTATGGGATTGTATGCGGACCACCAGAGCAATCTGTGGGTCGCAACAGGCGTTGGGTTGTATCGATTCAAAAACGGTGTCGCCACCAGATTCACTACGCTCGACGGCCTGTCGAGTAATTTCATAAGGGCGGTATGTGAAGACCGCGAAGGCAGCATATGGGTCGGCACCGCTGACCGCGGGCTGAACCGCTTGACCCGGCAGGTGGTCGCCGTCTACTCGGCCCGCGACGGCCTCGTGGACGACAACGTCTACCCGATTTTTGAAGACCGGGCGAGACGCCTCTGGATCGGTTCGACCGGGCTGACGAAGTTCGAGAACGGCGTCTTCACCCGCTACACCAAAGAAGACGGTTTGCCGACCAACACCGTGCAATCGCTGCACGAAGACCGCGAGGGGCGCCTGTGGGTAGGCGGCATGGGAGGAGTTGCCTGGCTCAAAGACGGCAAGTTCATGAATTTCACCGGCGCCCTCGATCACGTTTTTAATAACCTCTGGGCCATTCATGAAGACCGTCAGGGCCGCTTCTGGTTCGCAACCGACACAGGGCTGGTGAAGGTCGATGCTGGAGTGCGGACCATTTACAAAACCAATAATCCGATCTCCGGCAACGATGTGAAGGTCATTTACGAAGATCGGAGCGGCCGCTTGTGGTTTGGTACTTATGGGGGGCTCGCACTTTTGCGTGACGACAAGCTCATTTACTTCACTTCGAAAGACGGGCTCGGGAGCGACAAGGTGAGGGCGATTTATGAGGATAGCGACGGGGCGCTCTGGATAGGAACATACGACGGCGGCCTTTCGCGATTTAAGGATGGGAGATTTACCAGCTACACTACAGAGCAAGGGCTCTACAATAACGGTGCATTTCAAATACTCGAAGATTCAAGAGGCAATTTTTGGATCAGCTGTAATCGAGGGATATACCGTGTCAGCAAACAAGAGCTGAACGACTACGCCGACGGCAAACTCGCCGCCGTCACGTCGGTAGCCTATGGCAAACAAGATGGCATGATCAACATCGAGTGCAACGGCGGTCGCCAGCCCGCCGGTGTAAAGGGTAGCGACGGCAAATTCTGGTTTCCAACTCAACAAGGCGTGGCCCTGATCGATCCCGAAACGGTCTCAGTCAATTCAAATCCGCCCATCGTGGTGATTGAAGCCTGCCTACTCGACCGCGCAAACATCGATTTCTCTGGCGCAATCGAGATTGCTCCCGGGAAGCAGGACCTCGAAATAGACTACACCGGGCTCAGCTTCATAAAATCCGAGCAGATCCACTTTAAGTACAAACTCGAGGGACTCCACTCTGACTGGATCGACGCGGGGACTCGGCGCACGGCCTACTACTCTCGCATTCCGCCGGGCTCTTACAGGTTTGTCGTCATTGCGGCGAACAGCGACGGCATATGGAATTTGGAAGGTGTGAGCCTCCAAATAAATGTCCACCCGCCGTTCTGGAATACATGGTGGTTTATTACGCTCGCAGCAATCAGCGTCGGGGGACTCGCACTGCTTGTATACAAAGGACGCGTATCACGGCTCGAAAAGGCCCGCGGCGCGCAAGAGGCATTTTCCCGCCAATTAATCTCTTCGCAGGAAAATGAACGTAAGAGGATCGCCGCCGAATTGCACGATGGGCTGGGGCAGAATCTCTTAATCATCAAAAACCGGGCGCTCATCGCGCTGAACAAGAAGGATGATACGGCTGCCCAGACCCAACTGGAGGAGATATCTTCTACGGTTTCGCACGCCATAGAAGAGGTTCGCAGCATAGCTCGCAACCTCCGCCCGCACCAGCTCGATCGTCTTGGGTTGACTCAAGCAATAAAGTCGATAGTCAATAATGTCGCTAACTCTTCCGCGATCAGCTTCCATTCCGAGATTGATCCCATCGACGGGCTGTTCTCGCCCGAAGCGGAGATCAATCTCTATCGCATCGTCCAGGAAGGGGTCAATAACATCGTCAAGCATTCCGGGGCCACAGAGGCGCTGGTTGCCATTAGGCGGGATGAGCAGGCACTGCAACTGATCATTCAGGACAACGGTAGCGGTTTCAACTCTGAGTCTGCTCCAGATGCAAACGGAGGCGGCTTCGGTTTGACAGGCATCTCAGAGCGTGCGCGCATGTTTGGCGGGAGAGCATCCTTTCACTCGGCAGCCGGCAAAGGCACAACCATAAGCATCAGGATTGATTTGCCGGACGAGCGAAAAAGGGGGCGCGAGAATGGATCAGAACCAAGGTAAGATATCGGTCGTGATCGCCGACGACCATCCTATCTTTCGTCAGGGGCTGCGGCAGGTCATCGAAGCTGACGAACGTATCGTTATAGTCGGCGAGGCGGCAGATGGGGAGACGACGCTGGAGCGGTTGGAGTCTCTAACGCCGGATGTGGCGGTGCTCGACATAGAGATGCCCCGAAAAGATGGCTTTGCGCTCGCTCAGGCCATCAAAGACAAAGGGCTTTCCACGCAGGTGATCTTCCTGACGATGTTTAAAGAAGAAGATCTCTTCGATCGTGCAGTCGACCTCGGAGTGCTGGGGTACGTGCTCAAAGATAGCGCGGCCACGGAGATCGTTGAGTCGATCAGGGTCGTGGCCGCCGGGAAGCACTTCATCAGCCCAGCAATCTCTTCTTACCTGGTCAACCGGAACAGGCGCGCCGCTGCGCTCGCGCAGCACAAGCCCGGCCTCAACGACCTGACTGCGACCGAGCGTCGCGTGCTGAACCTGATCGCCGAAGAGCAGACAACACGCGAGATCGCCGGCAAGCTTTTCATCAGCCCGCGCACCGTCGACACTCACCGAGCAAACATCTGCCGCAAGCTCGACCTTCACGGCAGCCTCGCCCTGGTCAAGTTCGCCATCGAACATAAGTCGGAGTTGTGACCGCAGCACCTGCGGCCAGCCTTTGCCCTCCGACCTTCGGCGGTAATCCCCTCGGAATCTCCGCGAACGAGAGCCGTCTAAGTAGACCTGCGTAGAAATATACGTAACCCTACCGAGCCGAAAATAGGCGTTCTTGCGGATATTCACGCCCGGCATTCTGACGCATACTCGCCCCGGATCGAAGCTCTTCAGCAGTCGCGGAGAGCATCACCCCGAAAGCCAAAAATGGAGAAAAGTGAAGATGATGAAAAAGAGTTTTTTGCTGGCGCTGTTTGCATGTGTGTTTTTGCTTGGGCAAGGCCGAGCCAACGCCCAGGAAGCCAAAGTGCAGTTCATCCTCAGGATCGAGGGCCTGAACTTCTCGGAACCCTTCGCGGAGTGCTCAGGCCTGGGATCGCAGAACGAGATAATCGAGCATCACATCGTGTATCCCAACGGCGAGGACCTCATTCGGAAAATACCGGGAAGGCTAAGGTTATTTGAGATCACCTGCAGGCGTACGGTGACCGCCAACCGCTCACTGTGGACCTGGCGAAAGCTTATTGAAGACGGGAACGTCGATTACGCTCGACAGAATGGTGAGATTTTCCTCGGCGACTCGAAGGGCGTTCCAATTGCGCGATGGGTGTTCTCCGCTGGCTGGCCGGCCTCCCTGAAGATCAGCGACAAAGACTTTCGGGAGGAAGTCGTTTTGACCGTCGAAGATCTTGAGCGTGCTCACTGATATGAGAGGCGCTGACCTCCTTCCGTACCAGCACCGTTCCGGGCGTCAACCTCACGAGCGAAAGGCACAGATGAAAATCATGATCGTCGATGACAATGGGCAGATGCGACGGATGATTGTATCTCTGATTGACGATCTGGCCGAGGAGATCATCGAATGCGGCGACGGCTCCTTGGCGGTCCGCGCCTACAACGAGCATCGCCCTGATTGGGTGCTCATGGACGTCGAGATGGGAAGGGTGGACGGCATTGAGGCTACGCGCCAGATCAGGGCCGCTTTCCCTGATGCACGGATAGTGATAGTCACAAATTTCGACGAATTGGAGTTGAGGGCGGCAGCCAGCGCCGCGGGAGCGTGCAGATACGTGCTCAAAGACGATCTGCTGGAGATCCGCGAAATAGTCACTGGTTAGTATCGCGGCGAATGGTGTTATGCAAGGGAACGGCGCCGACGTTCGGTGCCGCTTACGTCGGGCCGAGAGGAGACTCTGTCAGTCGCAGGATCAGTCCTCATGCAGACTAACGAATCTAGAAAGGAGAAGCGGCAATCTTTTGCCCTTAAGGAGATTATGAAAAAAACCGTTATCAGCTTAATCATCGCAACCATGCTCGCGTCCGCCACGGCGCCGGCGCTCCAGGCGCAAAACGCAGGCAATGCTGGCTCTTCGGCGCGCGAGCGCTTGCAGAGAATCATGGACCCGTCGGCGGACGTTGAGGAGTTTCGCCGCGAACTCGACGGCTTCTATACCGATATGGAAGCGTCAATGAACCATCTTCTGGAAAGCGAATTCGCGCGCGTTCTGGTTGCGCGTGCCGGGCTCGATCCGCT
>DASRIZ010000319.1:0-5651 GCA_035649735.1 Blastocatellia bacterium
CATCTGAATCCAGCAATCAATGGTCGGCATAACCGGACCGCCTGTAAACGGATTCGTGTATTGCAGCGCGACACCGTCGTACGGACTGCCGTCCCTCTCGGCCATCTGCGTTAGCCGATCTTCCGTCTGCGCCCAGCGAAAATTGAGCAACGGCGAATTCTTGTCAGCGGTTCGGTCACCGATGGGCAAAAGCCCTCCGGCGCTGTAGCGCCGAATCGACTCATCCCGCGGCGCGGTGATCGGCTGACGTCTATCCGGGCTTGGATAATTTTCTTGAAAGGTAGCCCCCAATCCCTGAACCAGCGGCACGTCTAGGCCGTCCAACCAGATCATGGGCTCAGGGTGCTCGCTGAAATGGCCGTGCCAGTACCAGTTCGGTGTCAGTAGCAGATCCCTCGGCTCCATCGACTCGGGCTCCCCGTTCACGACCGTGCAAGCGCCCTCGCCTTCGATGATGAAGCGCAATGCGGCCATCGTGTGACGGTGTGACGGCGCCACTTCGGTCCCGGCGATAACCTGGATCGCCGCAATCAGCGTGTGCGTCGTGCCCATTCTTGGGACGGGAATCCCCGGATTGCGCAGGGTCAGCACGCGCCGCTCCGCCCCCTCGACGCCGAGTGGAATCAATTTGAGTGATTCCAGAACTCTCTGCCGCACCTCTTTCCAGCGCCAGAGGTAAGGCTGAATGTGGGTGCGTGGTTCTCGCAACTGACCCACGGCTCCCATCCACAGGGGCGTCAATTGCTCCTGCAGGACTGTCTCCTGGAACTGCTCCAGAGTTAGAGTGCTATCGGAAGACGGTTCCTTCTTTTCAGCTTTCATAAGGGTTACCTCGATTCTTTTGTCGCACCAACATCCTAACGAACAAAATCCGAAATCCGAATATCGAAATCTGAAACCCGAAACCTCAAACCCATCTTTCGCACTCGTCAGTCGACACTCGTCCCTCCGGGCTCGCGGGGCTAACCCACATGCCGGGCAAGAAATTCAAGCGTGCGTTGGCGCGCAAGTTCTGCCGTCGCCGGATCGCCTCCTTGGCGTCCTATATTGTCGAAACCGTGCGGCGCGCCCGAATAGATATGAATCGGCGTCGCCGCCTGGGCCGCTTTGATACGCGCCAATTTGTCGGGCGGGATTGTGCGGTCCGCGTCGCCGATATGCATGATCACCGGATGACGCGCGTGCTCATTGGGAAAGTCGTCGATCTCGCTACCGTAATAGGCGACGGCGCAATCAACCTCCCGCCGGCATGCAAATAGCCACGCGAGCGTTCCGCCCCAGCAGAAACCGACCGCGCCGACCTTTGCCGCGCCCTCTGCGCGGATGTACTGCCGTGCCGCCTCGAGATCGTCGAGCGCCACATTCAAATCGACCCTGGGGATAAACTCCAGGGCACGCTCTAGGTTTTGCGGTGAATAGTCCAGGGCGACATCCCGTTCAACGCGGTCGAAGAATTGGGGCGCGACCGTTAAATACCCGGCGGCAGCATAAAAGTCGCATACGCTCTGCAAATAATCGTTGACCCCGAAGATCTCCTGGCAAACGACCACGCCGCCTTTTGCTTTGTCCTGTGGTTGCGCCAGGTAGGCGCCTAATTGGAACCCGTCTTGTGCGGTGATGCTTATTGTTTGACCCATGGATCTTAAAGATTGGAGTGATGGAGTGTTGGGGTATTGGGTTTCCGAAACATCACTCCAGCGATCCGTCACTCCATTACTCCATTTTTTAGAACCCACGAAGACTCACTCCCAATCCCTCTCCCTCGGGAACGCTAATCGCGCCTTTCTCCACCGACAGTCCGAAGAATGGATCTCCCGTAATCACTTCGAATTCGCCGAGCTCGCACAGAGGAGAAATTCCCGGAGTGCTGGCAGCCAAGTGCACCGCAGCCGCATCGCCGACCATGCTGCCCGCCGTGTTCGATAACGCGCAGCGGATGCCGTTCATCTCGCACAGCTCGGCGATTCGCCGCACTTCGCCGATGCTGCCGACTTTCGGAATACCGGTGTTGATCGAATCCACCATGCGATTTTTGATTACTATTTGTGCGTCCGTCACCGTCCGCACCGATTGGTCCGCTTCGATTTTGATCGGCGAATGCTTTTTTACCTCCCACAACGCGTCGAACTGATCGCGTGGCACGGGCTGCTCGAAGACTTCCACACCATGATCCGCCAGGCCTTTGGCAAGTCGAATCGCAGTCTTGGCGTCATAGGCCTCATTGGCATCGACTTTGATGAATACACCATCGCCGACCGCCTTACGCACCGCGGCGACGCGAGGTAGATCCTGATCTATCTTGCCGCTGACCTTGAGCTTTAGCGACAAACCATCACGGACCAATTGCCTGGCTTCCTCGGCCATCGCTTCCGGCACGTCCACGCTAACCATCTTGATGACTTTGATCGCTTTTCGATAACGGCCTCCGAGCATGAGAAAAAGCGGTATATGATAGCTTCGCGCCAGCGCGTCGTACATTGCGGACTCCAAAGCCGCCTTCGCTCTTGGGTTGCCCGTCAAAGTGTGATCGATGTCGGCGCGCAAGCGGACGAGATCCTCCAGATCCTTGCCGACAACCTTCACCCGCAAGACGGACTCAATGACGTGCCGCGCGGTTTCCGGCGTCTCGCCCGTGCGCGGAAAGAGATCCGAGTACCCGTAGCCCTCGAGGCCGCCATCTGTTATCACCTTGACCAGCAAGCCGCGCGCGACGGTAAAATTGTTTGTCGCTGTAACGAGTGGCTTAGTATACGGCATTTCGAGAACAGTGGTTTCAATTTGCTCGATTTTCACGAATCAACTCCTCTATATCAGCTCGATGCATAACACATCCTCCCCTTCGCTCGCCACCCTGCGAGTTGTACCGCCCTCATCATCGTTACCGGCTTTCCTCGCCAATCGAGATAGGCTATAGCTCAATCTGCCGCGATGAAAGTTTTGTTGATCCAACCACCGGTTCAAGACTTCTATGACACCGATGTGCGGTTGCAGCCCATCGGCCTGTGCTATTTGAAAGCGGCGGTCAGGAAACATTTGTCCGAAGTTGACGTCATCATCAAGGATTACCACGGCGGGTGTGGCCGAAGGACGGTGGCGGTTCCCAAGGAGCTACGATATCTCGCCGACTATTACCCGGTGGCGGACAAGTCGCCGTTCTCGACTTTTCATCAGTACTATCACTTCGGAAAACTATTCGACGAAATCGAAGCCGAGATAGCCGACATCCGGCCGGACGTCGTCGGCATCTCTTCGCTCTTTACGCCTTACTACCGTGAAGTCCTCGAAGTCGCGGCGCGCGTGAAGAAAAGGCTCAACGTTCCGGTCATTATCGGCGGCTCCCACGCATCGGCGGCGCCGGAATCCTTGCTCTCTTCACCGAATGTCGATTACGTCATCCGCGGCGAAGGGGAAAAACCGGTGGTGGAGTTTCTCCGATTTATCAAGGGTCAGAGGAAAATCGAAGAATTGCAGAATTTAGCATACAAGAAAGACGGCGAATTCCGCTTCAACCCAATCGGCGATAACTATCCGCTCGACGAACTTCCCTTCCCTGATTTAAGCGATTTTTCCGCTTCAAGCTACGCGCTCGCGGGAAAACCGATGACATTCATAATCACATCGCGAAGTTGCCCGCACAAATGCTCTTTCTGTTCGGTGCATACGACTTTCGGCACAAACTACCGGCGCCGTTCGATGGAAAATGTGCTGGAGGAAATTGAGCTGCGCTATCAACAAGGCTACCGGGTCATTGACTTCGAAGACGACAACCTTACTTACTACAAGAATACTTTCAAAGACCTCTGCCGCCGGCTCATCGCCCGCTTCCCCAACCGTGAAATGGAGTTCGTCGCCATGAACGGGATTAGCTATCTCAGTCTCGACGAAGAATTGTTAGGGCTGATGTTTCAAGCAGGTTTCTCCCATCTCAACCTAGCGCTGGTCAGTTCCGATAAGACGGTGCGCGAGACCACCAAACGCCCGCATACACTGGAAGCCTATCTCAAGGTGGTTCATAAGGCAGTGCAACTGGGCTTCAAGATCGTCTCTTATCAGATCCTGGGACTGCCGAACGAAAGCCTGGACAGCATGATTCAAACTCTTGCATTCAACGCCCGGCTGCCGCTGTTACTCGGTGCATCGCCTTTCTATCGCACACCTGCGTCGCCCATTGCACGCGGGCTCGATTTCACGAAAGAAGACTACGTGAAGGCACGGCTCACAGCGATGGCTGTCGAAACGGATGAATTTCGCCGTGAGGATATTTATACTCTGTTTATTACCACGCGGATTATCAATTTTTTCAAAGGGCTGCGCCTTTCAGCTTCGACGGATGTGAACGTATTACTGGATTGTTCGTGGTCCGAAGATCGGACGCGCATCGGCTTCGAATTACTCAGGTTGCTCCGAGAAACTAATCGCCTCTATTTTTGGACAACAAAAGGCTTGCGGGAAAACGAAAAGTTCGAGCCTGAAATCTTTTTCCGCGTGCTTCAGCAGGCCGGAGTGATCGGCTGCCAAAACGGCCAAAGAATAGTCGTCGGCACCTGGAGGAGTGAAGGCAAGGCTGTTCAAGGTTCAATGTTTCAGGTTCAACGTTTTAACGCGTTTCGAACTTTGAACATTGAACTCTAGTCCCTCCTCACTCGTTTCGGAGGGCTCGCCCTTCGATCGCAATTACGTCAATAATCCGGACTATGGGTGTTCCATTCCGATGGAAAACATTCGCTCCAAGTCATGCCGCGAATAAACACGGAACGATATCAGGGTTTCAGATGATGTAATGCCTGCCACTTTCCGAATCCGCTCCGTTACTACCTTTGCCATATCGTCGTTGGTCTTGACCCGGATGATCGCCGCCAGATCGTACCGTCCGGCAATGGAATAGACCTCGCTGACACCGTCGATATCCGCGATTGCATCTGCGACACTATTGATCTTGTCTCTCTCGACCGTGAGAAGAACGATGGCTGATACCATAGGATACCTCCTGAGCTTGCAATGGAGTCCGGGGTGATCGATTCCAGCCCCTATTTAAAGAGAGTATTCGATGATTCATCCCAACGTCAACTAAGAGAACACAGCGCCAAACGGGAGATCCTATAGATTTGCTTTGCGTCGAAGACAATGGTTTGATTTGGCTATTGGAGAACCCAATTTGGTCGGCTCACAAACGCTAAAAGGCGCCGCAAGTTCCATAGGCACGCTATTGAACAGGGAGTACCGCCCTCGCCACGTGCTATTTCCCGGGTCTGTGAACCAAACGAGCCTTTGCCTCGTCGTTAGGATTGAGGTTAACAACGGTGCCGGATAAGGAGACCCCCTCCTTTGAGGGGCTTTACAAGGCACACCATCTCAAAGTGCAGCGGCTTTGTCGTATGCTCCTCAGGGACTCAGCCGAAGCTGAAGAAACCGGCCAGGAAGTCTTCCTAAAGATGTTCAAACAATACCAAACCGCAAGTTGGCCTAATGATTGGAGCGCCTGGTTAACTCGAGTTACGGTCAATGCCTGTCACGACCGACGCAAATCCGCTTGGTGGAAATGGTGGCGCTCATCCAATGGCGAGGTGCAGCTCGCGGAATATCCGAGTTCTGCGCGCACGCCAGAGCAGGAGGTTTTGGGGCGGGAGCAGCAAATTCACATTTGGCATGCT
>DASRIZ010000320.1:0-49293 GCA_035649735.1 Blastocatellia bacterium
GCGCCTCTTCAGTTGCGCGCTCGACTTCTTCCGTAACCTCTGCTTCGATACGCCGAAGAATTGCGCTGTTATGTTCGCGCGCTTCACCAGACGGATCGACTCGGCGCCCGCTTTGAAGGTCAAGCTTGCCTCCGATCAAAAAGCTTTCGTAAAGCCCAATCGGGTCTCGCTTGCCCCAATGTGAGAACAGCGTCGAGTCAAACGTTGCCCGAGCCTCTCGCTCATCGTGGGTCGCGTGGCCGCCCATCCTGAATGTATTGGCGATCAGCAACACCGGACCGCTCCCGCTACGGCAGGCGTTTGCGGCAAGTCGGGTTGCCGCATAAGCGTCGAGCACGTTGTTGCCATCAAAAGAGCCTCCGTCGACTCCGTATGCCGCCGGCCAATCGAGAAACGAGCCGCGGTGATGCTGATCCAACCGAGTCCCGAGCGCCACCTTGTTGTCCTGAATGATCACGATCAACGGAAGCCGCTGGACTGCCGCGAAATTCATGCTCTCGTGAAATACTCCGGACTTGGTTGAGCCGTCACCTATCCATGTCATCGCGACGCGAGGTTGTTGTTTGAGCTTAAAAGTAAGAGCCACCCCGACGGTAACCGCCATAATGTCGCCGACCTGACTAATCGGAGCCAACACGCCATGCGTGAAGTCTCCGATATGCAGATCGCGACCACGGGTGGGCGAGTCGGCCGTCCCCAGATAGCCGCGGAACATATCGGCCAGCGGCATTCCCATCTCGTGACAGCCGCCGGCGTTCCGAATCATTGGCGCAATGAGGTCGGTCGATAGTCCAAAGCGCTCGACCGTACGATCGAGCGCGTGAACCGGCCCGATCGTGGCCGCCTCTTCACCGGTTCCGAGCCAGGCTTTTGAGATCACGCCTTGCTTCACCCACCTTTTTAACGCGATATCGTGTAGTCGATTTCTTAGTAAACCTTCGTAGAGTGCGAGCAATTGCCTCGAGTCGAGCGCAGCGATAACGGCGTGTCGCGCTGAGTCAGTCTCTATCGTGCGGACGAATTCGGCGACAACTTCGGGATCAGCCTTCCAATCGAGATATTCAGGTGGGTCGAATGCGGGATAGCGAATCATAACAACTTTCGTTTCGGGTATTTAGTTTCTGGTTTGTAGTTTGTGGTTTCTGGTTCTGTTTTTGGTTTCTCTTTCTTGTTCCAGTCCTCGACGAGTTGTCGCTCCTAAAAACCACAAACCAGAAACCACAAACCACAAACCACAAACCAGAAACCAGAAACCTATACCTAAGAACTTTGTCCGAGGGGCGATTTCGGATCCGCAAATGCGACATCAACCTCGTCACCCGCTTCAACGCCGAGAGCTTCGGCGGCGCCAGGTGATATGCCGATATCGAGCCCCGTCTTTTCGTGAGGTCCGTAGTCCACAGCGCGAACTACGATTGCCGCGCCGCTTTTCGGGTTGGTCACCAACAGTTTTTTGTTTGCCCACCAGCGTTTTACTTCTTCCGGGCTCATATGCTCGACGTGATAGTTCCAGCGCATCGCGCAGTAAAAGCTCTTTGGATTGAGGCTTCGAACCCGCTCGTAGACTCCGTGCGGTCCAGTCGGCAGCGCAAGCTTGTCTTCGGGCTTGATGCCGCGATCCTTTGGCCCGCCAAATACACCCACCGTTCCGTGAGTTACGGGGAGCTGCGGCTCCTGGTCGACGACTGGAGCCTGCGGTGCGGATGATTCGGCCCCAGATTCGTTTTGCTGTTTCAAATTGTCGGATTCGTTTGGTGCGCTCTTCAAGGGTTTCTTCGAGGTTGTTTTCGTAGGTGTCTTATCCGCGGCCTTCTTCGGGGCGGGCTTCGCCTCTTTCATAGATGTCTCCTTGTGAAGATATCGAGAGCTGATGACTCGCGACTCACCAATTATACACGGATGAGGTGATGAGTCATGCAGGCTGGAGTCGGAACCTGATTGCAAGGATGCTGAGGCCTGACTCTTTGCGACAAGTGGCGTTTGGGGTCTGATGGGGGTTTTCTTCGGGCTCAGGCCAGGGCTGGGATGCCCAGGTTTCGATGTTCGTCGACTAGTGACAGACAATAGCCGACTCCAACCATGCTCTCGATGCGGAGCCCGAACGGCAAAAACGTTCGCCTAAGCCGGTGGATGTGCACGCGGAGACTGAGTGAGTTGAAAGGGGAGTCACCCCAGGCAGACCGCCAAATCTCCTCGGAGGGTACAACGCGGTCAGCGCTACGCACTAAGCGCGAGAAGACCAGAAACTCCTTCAGGGGCAGCGCAATTCGCTTTCCGCCGCAGGCGACGTAATAGTTATCGTGTTCTACACGCAGGAAGCCGTCATCGTACACGTTGAGTCCCTGGTCGTTGGCCTCAACCGTGTGCTGCGTAGCCGGAAGTTGGGGTTCTAATGCCATTTGTTCGCCAAACAGGGGCCGCCTGCGGTTGTCTTAGATTGAAATCCGGGACCGCCCTTATCGAGTAACCCCGAGAAGGGCGGTCCTGTGTTGTTTGCAACTAGAAGTTAAAGCGCAGTGCGAACTGAATCTGCCGGTTTGTCCCTAACCCAACCGTACGCTCCACAGTTCGGTTTACGACACCAAATGCGCTACCCGCCAAGGCTGCTGTAAATGGCTGACCGGGCTGCAGCGTCGGTCCGGCGCCGAACGTATTCGGCAACTGTGCCGGCGGATTGCTGAAGTTCGTGATGTTGAAGATATTGAACACCTCAGCACGGAACTCGACATTAGTCGACTCGGTGATGACGAACTTCTTCGCAACAATCATATCCTGTTGTACGAATTTCATTCCGTGGATCTGATTGCGAACGAGATTGCCAAAGGTGCCTGGCGCCGGAATGGCGAAAGCCGCCGGATTGAGGATAGTTCGATCTTTATTGATGAACGGATTCACACCCGGAATCAGGTCTGGCCGGCGCACGTTGCGCGAATTGCCGCCTCCTGGAGTGTTTATCACGGCGACGCGCCCAACCGCCGGATTACCAAAGAAATTACCTGCAGCGTCCCGATAAAGGATGTCGGGTCGAGTGACTTGGACGGGAATCGGCAAACCGCTTCTCGCGTTCAGGATAGTACCTACATCCCAGCCGCCGAGAAAAAGCCTCTTCAACCCAGCGGAACCTCTACCCCAGGGTAACTCGTAAATCGCGCTTACGTTGAAGGTGTGGCGGACGTCGAAGTTGTTGTAGCCTTCGTCGTAGTCGAAATCCTGGGTGTTGCGCGCGATGTTCCCGGCGGTCAATGCTTCGTTTGAGCCGGCAGTATTGCCGAAACTGCGCCCAAACGTGTATTGCGAATTGAGAGTCATTCCGCTCGTGAAGCGCCGGCCCAATGTCATTTGAAATGCATTGTAGTTGTCGTGCCCGCCGCTCCGCTTGTAGTCGATTTCGGCATACGGATTTTGAACCGTAGGGTTTTGACCGGCGCCGTTCTCGGTCACAATTGAAAACTCTCGAATGATGATCGCCGCGTTTGCCGGATTGGCGTTGGTGCGCACCGACACGATCTGGTTTGTAACGCTGCGTAGGAAGAGGTTACGCCCCTGACTGCCAACGTAAGCGAGCGTCAGCACCATCTTGTAAGGGAGTTCTTGTTGCAGGGAACCCGAGTAGGTGAAAATGCGCTCAGGAACCCGGTAGTTTTCCTGATCGTACGCGCGCGGTTGAAAGTTCCGATTGTTGGGGTTGTTGAGGAAGTTGGCGACGATTGCCGGGATATTGGCCGGGAACGCATTGGTTACATTGCTGAGAGTAGAAGCAATGCGGTCCGATTCAATCGGCTGTATCTGATCTTCGATCTGACCAGGCCCGTAGTGAATACCGAAGCCACCCCGAACGACAGTCTTTCCGCCGCCTAAGAAGCCCGTTCCCGCAGGGTTGGGAGACCATGCTAATGATACCCGCGGTCCGAAATTGTTTTTCAGCCCTTTGTAGACCGTTGTGTCTCGAGGCAGGATGATCCCCCGGTTGATGTCAAAGACCACCTGGCGGTCCTTATCTTCTCGCAACGGAGTGTAGTACTCGTAGCGTAATCCGTAGTTGAGAGTCAGATTGGGTTTGATCTTCCATTCGTCCTGACCATAGATCACATAGAACTCTTCCTTAGCGAGTCGATTGCCGAGCTCCCCGGTGAACGGCTGCGTGCTCACGTCTCCGTTGAACTGCACGGACGACGCCGTGTTTGCAAGGAAGTTAGAAAGATTTGAAAAAGAGTAAGTGGTTCCTCCAAGCCGATCGGTGTACATCCGGATCAAGCGAATCTCGCCGCCAAATTTCAGCGCGTGACTGCCGCTCGCCCATCCAAAGTTGTCGATGAACCCGATTGTGTAAGGAGTGTAAGGAGCTCCGCGGCCGTTGGTGGCGGAATTGAGCCGGAACAATCCACCAGGAATGGACAGACCCGCTGAGTTTCCCTGGCCTGGAATATTCTGCAGTGCGACGCTGCCCGAGAGGTTAATGGTGGACGCCGAGAGATCAATGCCGCCGATCACCGGCGCGGTTCCGGCCACTCGAGTAAACGCTGAGTTGTACCCAAACTTGAACTCGTTGATCTTTGTGGCCCCGATCGTGGATTGCCATGCCAGGACGCCGTTTTGCGGCCTGTACAGATAAGCGGCTCTTGCCCCCGAGACGTTTTGCGGCTGGTCATTATCACCCTCGTCGCGAAAGAACCGGGCGTACACGCCATTCTGGTCGTTGACCCTGAAGTCCAAGCGGAACGAAAACGCATCCTCGTTTACCGGGTTGCTGGCTTGCAGTTGACCGATGTCAAAATCCGGGCTCGTTAGAGGATTGGTCACTATGCGGTTTGCCCCGGCAGCGAGAAATCCATTTTCACACAATGTGCGAATTGTAGCGTTCACAGCCGAAGCGCAACGGGAAAGCTTCGGAACACCCTCGACTATGTTGATTCCCGATCGGAGTCGGTACCCCTCGTAGCTTCCGAAGAAGAAGAGTTTGTTCTTGACGATCGGTCCGCCAAGGCTCAGCCCAAACTGATTGAGTCTCAGCGGCGATTTGAAGTCGCGGTCAAACCAGTTGCGCGCGTCCAGCTTCTCGTTTCGCAAGTACTCGAAGAGTGAGCCGTGAAACGCGTTACCGCCCGATTTGGTAACGACGTTCACCTGTCCTCCCGTTCCTGTTCCATATTCGGCAGGATAGCTGTTGGAGTCCACACGGAACTCTTGAACGTTTTCCAAAGACGACTGCAGTCGGAAGGGGGATGCTATTTCGCCGTTCAGATTGCCGGGCGAGGCGTCGATGATTGCGGACCCTTCCACGCCGTCATAGCGAATGGCATTTTGCTCAACCGCGCGTCCGCTGAATCTAATATCGCCAAACGTGCCGGAACCGCTATTGAGCGAGCCTGGCGCTTGAAGATAGAGCTGCGATAGTTGGCGCCCGTTGATCGGAAGACCCTCGACTTCCCGCTCGTTTACATTAGCCCCGATGCGAGCCGATGTTGTGTCCAGCCCCGCCTCTTCAGAGGCTACAACGGTAACTGTTTCTGATGCGCCAGACGGTTTGATTTCGAGGTCAGTGGTCAACGTCTGTCCAACTAATAACTCGATTCCTGAAACCTTCGAGTCTTTGAACCCCGGAGCGGTTACTCGGATTGTGTAGACAGAGGGTTTCAAATTGGTGACTGTGTACACCCCCTCTTCGTTGGTATTAACGCTCCGCTCTTCACCGGTGCGTTCATTCTGAACCACCACGATTGCACCTTGAACTGCGGCTTTGCTCTGATCGTGAACCGTCCCGGTTAGACGCCCTCGATCTGTCTGCGCGAAAACGAGTGCCGGCAGCACCAACTGCGCAGTGAGAGCAAACGCAACGATGCGAGATACTAAACGGAAACCCCGCTTAATGTCCTGCTGAGTCATCTGTGCCTCCTTTTGACGGTTGCGGATGGATTTATTAGATCAGCCATTTCGTATGCGTCGATGAGATTGGAAGGACTTGCCGCGCTGGTAATTGTGCATGCGCGGACCGCAAGTCTTGAACTGAAGCCGGAGTCTACCAAGCAGTGTTTAAGCGACAATGAATTCGACGTTAAAACTTTGTGAACTTCGGGAGCTTCTAATTCGGACAAGCACGGATGGAACTAAACCGCCTGGGCAAGTCAATGATTAGAGCCTCGTAACTTCGCTCTTAAATCTTGCCGAATTCTTGGGCTGATTCTGAGCACGTAAGGCCAGGAGCTTTAGTCGCGGGTTCAAAGGAAGAATGGCACGGTGGAGCGGGAAAGGAGGGAGGTAGATCGTTCCGCTCCACCGCTGGAAGCCAATCGGTTTCACGCGCCTCTTGGTGCTTGTCTTACAATGCGCAAACCTGGTCCAAATTTAGGCTGTTACTGCAGCGGATCATGAAGCAATCGCGCAAAATGAGCGTGACGGCGTGTTTAAATCGATCTAAAATCTCGCGACTGTCTTGCAGTCTCCGGCTCGCTTGGCTGATCAGATTTGAACTTCGATCCGCCGATTGATTGGAAGAGGCGCGGGCCTGGATTGCGGTTTCTGTCGTGCCTGCGTGTCGAATGATGGCGTTGGCATCCGCCAGAAGCACGCGACTCTGAATTAATCGAAGCTCTTCCGAGTCGAGGCCTCCGCTTTGCCGAATCTGAAGTACTGCTTCGCGATATTCCGGGCGGGCTTGCTGAAATAAGCGGCTAAGAGTCCGTTGACTCTGTACTGTGCCATTCCTTCTCCTGGAATTCGGGGATTTTTTAAAACGCGACGCAGAATATTCAACTCCTGATTCTTTGTCAACGCCGGCTGATTAGGAAATTAGTCATAGGAGGGTGCGCGATAACTTCCTACTCAGGTGTGAAAGGTGAACTCGACTAGTGTCGCCGATAGGGACCATGGAGAACCTCGATTCGGATCTCCGGATGCTGTCTTCGCAGCAGGTTCACGCTCCGAATCTTTTGGTTTGATTCATAACAGTCCGCCGCAATCAGCGCGAAGTATGTCTCGCTTGCGGGCAAATAGAAGTCGGGAGTGAAACAATCAACGAAGTTCCCCTCGTCGTCCCATTCTACGGCGAAGGTCCGAGGCTTGTAGTGCCACGAAATGTTCTGGGCGTCCAGCTGTCGCGCGAATTCTCGTTCGCACGCATAGAGAAACTCGACCTGGTCCGCTGCACAAAGCTCGTTGTCGATTCCCGCCCATCTAGTTGGGTCACCCGCGATGGGAGTTTCACAGAGTACTCTGATCGCTTCGATCTCTTGTGATTCCGACGCGTCGAAGCTGGCGTCATAAGCCGCCAGGCCTTTGGGCAAGTGTGTTTGGAATAGAGCTGACTTATTAGCCCGCTCCTTTGAATACATTGAAGGCATGGTTCCTCCTTGATCCTGCTTGCACGAGCCGATTGGCGGCGTGCATCTGGGGAGGTTCGATTGATAATCGGGTTGTTCCGAGACGGAGACTGGCTGGGCGTAATCGGAGCAGCAACCGAACGGTTTTCACGGCACGCAAAACTGGGGGCTCTTGTAGATCCATCTAGCTTGGGCGAGGCGGCATTTGACTCGCGCTTATCTCCGAGCGAAGCTCATCGAGTTTCCGGCGCAGCTGCATGTACCGGTTGACGGCTTTCTCAACCTCGCGCCGACTTTCGATCTGGCGAGCTCCTTCAGACGCATTATTATTGCGAATTGTTTTCTTGTACTCGCGGATTGCTCGCTTGGCTGCTTCCTCCTCCGCCTCGACCAGCCGCTCAAGCGCGCCAGCCAAATCGATCGCATAGTCAGCTTCTCTGTGCGTGGTACTGCATCCGCGGTTGAGCCGATCAGTTGTCATCGACTGCGAGCATATAAGGAAGGAGTTAGATCGTTGTGGCTTCGCCCTTAAGTTTGTGTGAATTCTCGCAACCGCGCTCACAGCGTCGCTTAACAAAGATTTAAAGAGCTAGTAATACTGTGATAATGCTTGTCGGCTAAACTGAGCCTCGAAGGACGAAACTCGCAGGACGAACTATGATTGGCCCCGAAAGTCATCGAGCAATGTCGAAGAAGTTGGAAAAGAGAGCGACTCGGCTTGTGCAGAAGGCCGAGGTTAGAGCGAGAGTAATCCGACGGGTGGTTCGAGAGTATCGTGATGCCATTCATACCCGGGCAGGCGCCGACCCGCTGAAGCAGACCCAACAGAGTCGCGATATCGAACGGGCGGTCGTCAAATATAACGAGGTTCATAAGGCTCTTAAAAGACTTCGCAAAAGAATCCATCTTGAACAGTGAGTGAGTTCCCCTCAAGCAGCTTCAGGCGGCTTGTGCAGCGCCACACCAGACAATCGGTGGAGCTTCTTCCAGGACAGATAATGAGTCTGCGTTTGCAGGGCAGGGAATCCAGCAGTGCGTGCTTTCCACGGGAGGATCATCGCAATGAGAACCTTCAGAGAGTATGCGCTTGAAGCTTGGGCGCAAGAGCAGGAACGGCGGAAACAAAATGAACGAAAGAAGCGAAAGCGAAGGGCCAAGAAGATCGAAGAGGACATTGACGATCTGCTTCCCAGGGATGCGGAGGGCATTCAGTTTGAGCGGAATCTCGACGACCCGACCTACGAATCGGTCGTCGCAGTTACCGACTCCGACGGTGCAATTCTGCGATTCACATATGATGATGACGGTGACCTGACGCTCATTGGAATGTGCTCAACCTGTCATCAGGAGACGAGAAGCCGGCCCCTTGATAGCGCCTCAGACCTGGGAGAAATGCTTGAGAGATTCGAGCCGTCTTCTTCTCACGATTGCAAGAAAAAGAAATGATTTCCAACTGTAGTTAGTCGCAAGAACCACCATTGATGCTGTTGGATGTGGTCATCAGAGAGCCCCTCGCGGGCTCTCTTTTTTTGGTTTTAGCTGCAGGCCCGTCTAAAAAAGGGCCGGCAGGATCAAAGAGGAAAGTTACAAAAGGTTCAAGCGCTCTTCATCTGAAGTTAAACACGCTTTCTTAGAATCAGCCTGGCCGGCGTTCCTGGGGGAACGCGAGGGCCATTCAATTTCGCGGGAAGTGGTGGATGGCCCGGCAGTTTTGATTTGCATGGCTGATTGTCCGGTTGATCAGCCATGCATCAATCATCCGCAACCAGATTTCGAACCATCAAGCGTTTATTTGTTCACTTTTAACCAGGCTTCGCGGATCTGTTTTTGATCGGCAGTTGCGTTTGGCAGCTCTACGATCTTGTAGCTCGATTCATTGCGAGTGCCGACTTCCACACTGCTTACGAATTCTCGATTGCCGCGTTTGATCGATAGCTTTACCGTTTGCCCGACTCTCTGGGCTAGCTTTCCGATGAGCGCCTGAGGATCCCGAACGTCTGAGCCGTCGATTTGATGTATCAGATCCCCAACGCGAATGCCCGCCTTCGCAGCCTGTCCGCCGGAGACAATCCGGGTTATTCGCACCCCGTCGTTGCTTCGATCAAGCCCAGCGCCGATTGTGGGGCTCGGGCGGGCGTTAGTTTGAGCCTGGTACCCCGCGTATCCGAGAATCGCGTCATACGGAGGAATTTCTACCCCCGAAACATACTTGCGAAAGAACTCCCGATAGTTGCGCCTGGTAAGGCGATTGATGACCCCTATCATGTCCTCGGTTGTGAAGCCTTTACCACTTTTGTAAAAGTCTCGGTATAGAACTCTCATCACATCGTCCAGCGCGAATCTGCCCGAGGTATCGTGAAGGATCGAGAGATCGAGCAAGCCGCCAAGGTTCTGGCCCTGAGTGTAGTATGAAATCCCAAACGCCACGGGCGTGTCGTAGCCTACCCATGTAGAGACCGATGAGTCCGCCGGCGAGATGTATGCGCGAGCTTCGTTGTTTTCGACACCGTTGATCGCCCGTTCAACGCTTTGCAAAAACTGCTCGCGAGTGTTCAGCCCCGCGCGATACAGCGCAAGGCTGCCGTAGTAATTGGTAAACCCTTCGGAAACCCATAACAGCGGCGTCTCGTCTTCGCGCGAGTAATCGTACGGCCACATCTCAGCCGGGCGAATTCGTTTGACGTTCCAGAGGTGGAAGAACTCGTGCGACGCAGTCCCGATCAGCGCTTCGGGCACCGGAGCGAACGCAAAAGCCACGAATGAATTCAAATGCTCCAGCGCGCCTCCGGCATTCGATTCGGCTCGCGAGAAGAAGTAAAAGTACACATACTTTTCATAAGGAAGATCGCCAAAGATGGAGCTCTGTGCGTTGGCGATTTTTGAGAGCATATCGGTAAATTGTGTGGCCTTATCCTTCGCCATTTTTCCTGCGGGAGTCATTACCAGATGGTGGGGCTTGCCTTGAACCTTGAACTGGACCAGGTCGAAATTGCCCATCTCGGTTGGCGCGTCGACCAACGTGTCGTAATCGGGCGCCGAGAAGGTCATCGGGTCGGAGGTCTCCTTTAATGCGGAGATAATCTTCCATCCCGCCGGAAGCTCAAACCGCACGGTGCTTGGACTATTCCGGTGCCCGGCGGCTTCAAGGAACAAAGCAGTACCTGTGAAGAAGGCAAAGTCGTCTGCGATCTTGGCTTGATTCAACGCCAGAACAGAGGCCTTATAGTCGAACTCGACGCGGATTGAATCGAGGCCTTTGGTATCGACTCGCCAGGTCTGCTTACGAATCATCTCGGGCTGAAGACGATTGCCTTTTGAGTCGGTGACGACGAAGCGCAGGACGTTCTTGAAGTAGTTTTCGATTGTGTACCAGCCCGGCGTCCACGTTGGCAGCGAGAGCTCGATGCGAGGTTCGCTTATGTTCTTCACATTGGTGGTAACGTGAAAGAGCTGGCCTTCGACGCTTGCAATTGAGACCGTGTAATCGATGCGAAAGGCATCGCGCCGTTGGGCGTGAGCCGGAGCTATCAACAGGATAACGACGGCTAACGGGGCTAAAACCGCTGCGCGAGAAAAGTATTGTTTGGGCATTGTTGGTTGTGGCCTCTCGGCTTCAAGATTTGGTGCCGCTCCCGGAAGAAAAGATCGAGCGGGCGCTCAACCGGCAAAAGGAACTCCCGCCCTGGCGGCGTGCTCGCGAATCTTTTCGGTCACATCAACTGCCAGCGCCAGCGCGCGGCGGCCATCTTCGCCGGTGACCTGTACCGGCGCTCCTTTGATCGAGGCTAGAAAGGATTCAATCTCCAGCCGGAGCGGCTCGCCTTCTTCAACTCCAAGCGAGCGGCTTTCGAACTCCGGTCTTCCTTCGGGGCGCGGCTTTACGCTGACGACCGCCGCCTCTTGCACGGCGTAGTCGATTGAAACGTATTCGCGTGGTTGGAAGAATCTGAGCTTTCTTACACGCTCAGCTGACACGCGACTGGCGGTAAGGTTCGCGACGCAGCCGTTTGCGAACTCGATCCGCGCGTTGGCGATATCAATACGCGGCGTAAGAATCGGGACACCGGCCGCGCGAACTTCGGTCACATCACTGCCGATAAATGAGAGAACCACATCGATGTCGTGTACCATCAAATCCATCACAACATCGATATCCAGGCTGCGAGGTGTAAAAACACTCAAGCGATGAGCCTCGAAAAACAGCGGCTGAGTTATGATGCGGCGCGCGGCAATCACCGCCGGGTTGAAGCGTTCAAGGTGACCCACCTGCAGGACGGCGCCCCGGTGTTTTGCTGCCTCGATAATTTGATCCGCCTCTGCGACGGTGCGACTGATCGGTTTTTCCACGAGCACCGCGATCCCCGCTTCGAGAAGGTCACAGGCGATTCTCTGATGCGCTTCTGTTGGAACCGTCAGGCTTGCGGCGTCAATTCTTCCGAAAAGCTCTCGGTAGCCGGCAACGAAATCCGCGCCGTAGCGATCAGCTACCGTACGGCCGCGCTGTTCATCGATGTCGCAGACCGCTACGAGTTGGGAACTCGGACTCTCTGTGTAGACTCGAGCGTGTTCACGCCCGAAGGCGCCAGCGCCGATAACAGCAACTCTGATCATCAGGTTCTTGCTTTCTTTTTGCCGGCGCGAGGACTCACTTGACCCGATCAGATCAGCTACCTACACTGAGAAATCAAATCCACAGGATGAATACTCACGGGGCGTCAGCGTTCGACCCTCGGCGGCAAAGCAAAGATAATAGTGGAACCTCAACCCCCTGCCAAGCACCCAACTCCTGCAGTTCTTGCGATCCTGGCGGTTTCCGCGTTCGCGTTCTTTTTTGGATTGGGACAGCTCGGTTTTTTGGGACCCGATGAGCCTCGATACGTAGAAGTTGCGCGAGAAATGTTTGCCAGCGGCGACTACATCTCAACGCGGCTTTCAGGATGTTTATGGTTTGAAAAGCCCGCGTTGGTCTATTGGTTGTCAGCTGCCGGTTATCACCTATTTGGCGTAAACGAGTTCGCCGCGCGCGCGCCAATTGCTGCTACCGCATTAGCAACGGTCGCTCTCTTATGTTTCGCGTTGCGCCGGCTTGACGGCGGTCGCGTCGCGCTGGCGGCTGCGCTTGTCCTGGCGACGAGCGGTATTTTTATTGCCTATGCGCGGGTAGCGACCCCCGACATGGTTCTGACGGCGGCGATTACGGCGTCGCTTCTCGCCGGGTTTTACGCGACAAGAGCGGGCGGCCGATTGCAGTTGGGGCTGTGGGTTACTGCATTTCTCTTTATGGGAGTAGCGGTCCTTGCCAAAGGACTGGTTGGAGCCGTGCTGGTTATCGCGATCCTTGGAACCCACCTGCTCTTCGCAGGCCAGCTAAGATCGGTGCGTTGGCGTGATTTGTTGGCCGGTGTGGCAGTGTTTCTTGCCGTTGCCGGGATCTGGTACGGGCCGGTCATCGTTCGGCACGGCTGGGCGTTTATCGAGGAGTTTTTTATCCGGCATCACTTCACACGTTATACGTCTAACGAATTCGGTCACCCGCAACCTGTGTATTTTTTTGTTTTGGTTGCCTTCGCCGGCATGGCCCCGTGGTGTTTTTTTCTAATCCCCGCGATCGGCCGCCTGCGCTCGCTAGGTAGCTCGCGGTATTCATTGCTGGTATTGGCGTGGATTTGGGCGGTGATTCCCATTGTGTTCTTCTCCTTTTCAGAATCGAAGCTTCCCGGCTACATCTTGCCCAGCGTTCCCGCGCTTGCGGTGATCCTCGGCGCGGAAGTCGAGCGTTTTTGGAGCGGCGAACGATCTCGATTAATGACGGCGGCCGCGTGGCTGACCGCGCTAATGCTGTTAGGTATGAGCATCGGCTTTCTTGTGTTCGTGCGCAGCGAAGCGGTGAGCATCAGTGGCTGGCGATTGTTCTTAGATGGTCTGCCATTAGCCGTTGCGTTGATTTCGGTCGTCGCGCTGGTGGCTCAGAAGGGTCGCGTCCTTGTTGCGGGCGCTGCCGGAGTTGTGATCAGCGTGGTTCTGGCTGCGGTCATCTTGTTGTTCCCGACACTGCAGGATGAGGTGACCTTGAAGTCCTTATCAATCCAGGCGGCCGCTGCGTTGAGGCCCGGCGAAAAGATCGCATTCTATTTGAAGAAAGAGTTCGCGCCTGTTTTCTATGCCGAGGGGCGTGTGTTGTGCGAGCCGAGAAGGGGCGGGACGTTTTATGCGTTGCATCAAAACATGCTTGCCGAGGCGCTTGAGTCTGAATCGACGCTGATTGTGATAACCGATACGAGGTGGCTGGAGGGTTTGGAGCAGGATCCCCGCTTTATCACCGAGTTCATCGCTGCCCAGGGCGAATCCCTGGCATTGCGAGTCGTATTGAAAAAGTAGCATAGACTTTAGTCTGTGTGTCTATAGTTTCCCGGACACTCGACGACACAGACTAAAGTCTATGCTACTTAGCAGATGCCTTCGCTTTTAGCTTTGCATCCGGCTTGTCTGGACCAACGGGTATCGATTCTTTAAAGAATGCAACGACGCGTGCATCATAGTCAGAGGACTCTTTGTCGTACAGACGAATTAGACGGGACTTTTCGAATTCGACAAACTGTTTGGGATCCTTGGCGGCGTCGTGCAGTTCACGAGTCATTGCCCCAAGACGCCCGCTGTTTTTTCCAACAATAAACATGAGTTTTCGTCCCGAAGCAGTGCCCACAGAATCAAACGCCGGTGCGGAGTCCTCGCGTCTCATCAGATAAAGCTGCATTGCAAGCTCTGTGAGTTGCGTTGTCCACTTTGAGTCAGACAGGCGGTTGGCCATTTCGCTGTCGCTTCCAACAATCCTCTTGAGCTGATCATTCATGAAGCGCGAGACGTCCGGATATACCGAATCGACCGCGACTGCCTTTATCGTGGGATCCTGTGTTGAGGCGACCAGCGAAATGTAGCCGCCGATATCGACGCCGTACAGGCCGACGCGCCCGTCGAGGAGAGGCTGGCCGGTCTCGTTTGTCCGATTGCGCAGAAACTTCATCGCCGATAACAAATCGTCTTTCTCATAGGTGCCCAGACCGGACCACTTGATTGGGCTCTCACCGTGGCCGCGCATGTCGTAGACCAGAACATTGTACCCGGCCTTCCACAACTCGAACGCAAGGGTGAGCAGCTCGGAGCGGTTCGAGCCGTAGCCGTGACTGAGAATGACTGCGGGCGCCGGCTTGTCGCGACTCAACAACCAACCCACCGTTTGGGTCGAGTCAGAGTTTTTCCATTTCTCTTCATACCACATTGGCTTTTGAAGGATTAGCTGAAAATCGCGCGGCGAACCGTAGAGCTCCGTGCGCGGCGGGTGAGTTAAACGATGAATATAATAGAAGTCGAGCGCGGCGACGCCAACAACGAAGACGAGCACTGCGGGTATAAAAACCCACAGAACTCGCTTGACCATTACGCGAGTATTCTTTGGAATCATAGCGTTCTAGATACCGTCGGGGCTTAACGAGAAGGGGCAGTGCGCTTGGGAAGGCCTGACCGGGGAGCGATCTACACCGCCGAGTATACAACTGGCAGTGCTAATTGCAAGAGTTTATCAAGGAAGTCCGTGGTCCGTAGTCCGTGGTCCGTAGTCCGTGGTCCGTGGTCCGTAGTCCGTGGTCCGTAGTCCGTAGTCCGTCGTCCGTAGTCCGTGGTCGTAGTCAGTAACGGTAGAATGTCTCGAGAGTCGTTGACGAGCATCGCGCAAGCTGACAGACTGACCCTTCGAAAAGAGAGAAGTCGGCGATAGATCGCCACGGACTACGCACCACGGACTACGAACCACGAACCACGGACTACGGACTACGGACTACGGACTACGGACTACGGACTACGGACTACGGACCAACGGACCACGGACTACGGACTACGGACTACGGACCACGGACTACGGAGACTCCTTTGATCGCGCAATTGACCGGCAAGCTTGTCGATAAACAACCAAACACCGTTATCATCGATGTCGGTGGCGTGGGGTATGACGTCACCATTCCACTTTCGACCTTCTACGAACTGGGGGAACTCGGCATTGAAGTGTCGCTCAGAATACACACTCATGTCCGCGAGGACGTCCTCCAACTATTCGGTTTTTGGACCCCTCGTGAGAAGGAGCTCTTTCTGAAGCTGACGAGTGTGAGCGGTGTGGGTCCCAAGCTCGCAATCACGATGCTGTCCGGGATGCCGGCTGGTGAGCTGATCAATGCGATCACCAACAACGATCTAGTCAGACTAACGTCTATCCCGGGTGTTGGACGCAAGACTGCCGAGCGCGTAGTCGTCGAGTTGCGTGACAAGCTGGCGGTTATCTCACTGGAAGCGCGGGCGGAAGATCGGGCGGCGCGAGAGGCGGCGTCAGGAGACGCGGCAGTGCGCGACGATACGATTGCCGCACTGATGGCGCTCGGGTATCCAAAAGCGATCGCGGAAAGGGCTGTTTCGTTTGCCGTCCGCGAAGAAGGTGAGCGAACCATCGAGGCGGTATTGAAGCGCGCACTCAGGCGTCTTTCAGGCTAAATGAAGTGATCTCAGCCTATCTTGTCTCTTAACTCATTGCACGATCGTGTTCGCAAAAATTATTGTTAAGAAATTGTCAATTCGAGCGCATTACTGATTGCATTTTCGAAGCAGACGTATTATGATGCGCGACGCTGGAAACAGAGAACTCCTCGGCTCAGATTGTTCGCGAGCCCAAGCTGGAAAACGAGCTAAATGATCTCCGAATCGGCAGACATACAGCTTGCGCCGTGCCCGGATTGCGGGGGCACTGGGTGGGAGCTTATCGAAGGCAACGCAGTCAGGCCGTGCCGCTGCAAGACCGACGCGCGGTTTGAGACACTCCTCGCCGCGGCTCGCATTCCCAAACGTTTCGAACATTGCGGCTTCCACAACTTCGAACCGATCTGTATTTCCGTTGGCCGCGCGCTGAACAACACCAGGAAGTTTGTAGAAGAGTATCCTTTGGTTGATGTCGGGCTTCTGTACCTTGGCCGCTGCGGAGTAGGGAAGACTCATCTGGCGGTTGCCGCGCTTCGCGAGTTGATCAAAAAGGGAATCGGTGGGTTGTTCTACGACTTCCGCGATTTGTTAAAGGAGATTCAAGACAGCTACAACCCAAAGACCAGCGCTTCTGAGCTGAGCATACTTGCACCGGTTTTTGAGGCTGAGGTGTTGGTGCTTGATGAGCTTGGCGCCAGCAAGCCAACCGCGTGGGTTCAGGAGACGATCACCCACATAATCAACAAACGATACAACGATAAAAAAGTCACGCTGTTCACTTCAAACTACCTCGACATCCCTCTCGGTTCCGCGTACGACGAAAGCCTGAGCGATCGCGTGGGCGTCCGGCTTCGATCCCGATTGCACGAGATGTGCAGATTGGTGCCGATGGAAGGCGACGACTATCGCGAGATGTTGCGAGTCCGTCGCGGCAGCCGCTTCTCGAGCTAGCCGGTATTGCGAGCCTTCTCAAAATCCTTGTTACTCCATCCGGTCCAAGAGTAGCGTAGACTGTCCAGTCTGCGTTAACACTCAAACGGGAATGACATCGCGCAGACTGGACAGTCTGCGCTACGCTACGCTTCCGTCTGCGTTTATGGCGCTGTCTTCCAGCGGCAGACTTCCTTGAGCATTGCGAGTTTTGATACAGTGCGGCGGATGGACCGCGCCCGTATAACGATTAAGGTCGCAGGTTTAGCCTTAGCTGCCGGACTCCTGATTGTTTCTCAGGTTAACGCTTATATTGGCGACGAGTCTCTGCATCTTGTAGCGGCGCAACTCATTAACGCAGGCAAGCGGCCATATGCCGATTTCTTCTATCACCATACCCCGCTATTTATCTATTTGCTCGCGAACCTTATGCGCCTCCTCGGTGAAAACTGGCGAGTCGCACACGCTTTCTCGGCGACCGCGCTGGCAGGTGCGATTATTCTGGCATGCTTGTACGTTCGGGACTTGTTTGTTAGAGAAGGCTCACGTTTGGCAGCAGCAGCGCTCGCCGGTTTACTGCTCGGAACAAATTGCTATGTTCTGATATTTGCGACTACCGGCCTACCTTATGGGTTCCTTTTGTTTTGTCTGACAGCGGCATTGTATTTCACGAACACGGCCGGCAGCACATATCGCCTCTTTTTCGCGGGCCTGTGCGCCGGGGCAGCCGTCTCTTCGTACCTTCTTACTCTGCCTGCTCTAGTCGTGCTGGTGATTTGGGTTTTGCGTCGAGATAGAGCGAGGGTCCTCGTATTCGCCGTCGGGGTTCTAATTGCGTTCGGTCCACTGCTGGTTCTTTTTATTGAATCGCCGCGGCAAGTCGCTCAAGGCTTATTCCAATACCATCTTGTGAATCGTCCCGATCTGGGCTGGCGGTACAGCCTGGGCGAGCTTGCAGCCTGGTTTCTGTCGCTTCAGGGAGCAATGCTGACGGTGCTGTCGGTTGTTGCGTTGTACTTCCGCGATGATGCGAAGGTGCGTCTGTGTGGCTGGATTGCTCTCGCGCTCTCGATTGGGCTTGCAGGCGTTGCCAGCGTGAAAACAATAGATGCGATGTACCTGTTGCTGCTTACACCATTCGTAACAATTCTGGCTGCGGTTGGAACTGTGGAAATCGCTCAGCGAACCAGCCGCCATGCAAAGCGGGTCGTCGCCCTCGCGGCCCTGATGTACCTCATCGGGCTATACGGGATAAAAGATGCATGGCGTTGGAGAGCAACCTATACGGATTATCGTGTGGTTGAGGCGATCGGTAACGATCTCAGAACCTACACACCGGATGGTGGAGAGTTCTATGCATTTGAAGCTGTTTACTTTGCGGTTCATCGCGTGCCACCGCCAACCCTTGAGAATCGATTCAATCCATTATCACAAGCGGATGAACGGCTAAAGGAAGGGCGATTTGATGCCGTCTGCATCGGCTCGACTGATCCAAGAGTAGAGCGGAATGCTTTGTTCCGGCGTTATTCGCAAAGCAAAGAAGTAAATCTGAGTGGCTATACCTGGCTTATTCTATGGGACCGAAAATGAATCATACTGACGATCACTTCGCGGCGCGCGCTCGAGGTTTTTTAGAAAAAGGAAAACTGGACCTCGAGCATGCAAGTGTACTCCGGTTTTTTCAGGGTGTACGGTGCGAGGTATTCCCGAACCTACTTCTTTGGTAACGATTTCACCTCAACGTTAGCCGAAGTCAACGTCGTTCCCATTACCCGTTGAAGCTCGGTCGCCGCCTTGCTGTAATCGGTCATCGCTTTTAGCTCGCGACCCTGCGCGGCCGACAAATTATTTTGCCGCTCCAGCACGAAATAAGTAGTCGACAAGCCTGCTTGAAACCGCCGCTGTTCGCTCTCGCTTTGCTTCTGAGCAGCTTCACGTGAAGCTCTCGCGGTTTCAACCCTGAGCTTTGCTGTTTCGACCGCTTGTACGGCGTTGCGCACTTCAACCTCGATAGTTTGTTCGAGTGTCTTGCGTTGCGCGCCGATTTTGCGCCCTTCGGCGAACGCGCGGCCGAGTTGGCCTTCTGCCGTGCGGTTCTTCAACGGAAAATTCAATGCAACGCCAAACCGAAAAGTGCGGAAATCATTAGAGAACAGGTTACTCAGGCTCTGGCCGACGCCGCCTTCCAAGAACCCTGGCAAAACAGCGCCTGGCGGGACAACTACCGGGTTGAGACCCGCCAAACCAGATAGTTGGTTCACGCGATCGAGTAACAGCGTGGTTGTAGAGCCAAAAGGGTTCCCGATAAGCGAAGGCGTTCCGCTCAATCCGGTCGAAGTATACGACGCAATCAGATCGACTTGTGGCTTTGTTTGATTCGCAAAATATTTGACGTCTATCTTGTTGGCCTCTTGCTTCAAGTCGTTCTGTGCCAGCTCCGGTCTGTTGGCGAAGGCGGAAACGATCGCGTCCGAAAGCGCATAGCTGACCGCGCGAAGGTCCGGGCTGTCCGTGGGAATAATGGGCTGATTCCAAATATCCGAAGCCTTATCGCCGAGTATAAGCTGCTTGAGCGCATTCTCGGCCCGGGTCACAGCTTCGACCGCCGTCAAAACGTTTTCGCTTCGCTTCTCCAACTCTACTTCAACAGATACGAGCTCAATTGGAGCCAGCGAGCCCTGGTTCACCATCCGTTTGTTTTGTGCAAGCTGCGTCCTCGCAAGCTGAACCGACTCTCGCTGTATTCGCACATCTTGTAAAGCAAACACCAGATCCCAATAGGATCGCTGTACGCGGGCGATTATATCGATGGCCTTTTGGCGAAACTGACTGTCCGAAAGATCGAGCGCCCGATTTGCGATGCGGATTCGCCGGCGCGCATCATCAATCGAGAAATTGCGAAGGATCGGCTGCCGAATTGTGATGTTAAGCGCGCTGTTGTACTGAGGATTCAATGAAGCGAATACGCTGTTCCCTTCGGCGCGCGCGTTGGTGAATACCGCGGACCAAAGACCTCCAGTTGGCAGCAGTTTTTGTGCGGTGAAGTCGTAGTTCAAAGTCTTGGTTGTAAGGCTGCCGTTGGGGCCTCCCGCCAAAACCGAGCCAACTGGTACCGTCCGGTGTTCGTAGAAGGTCGCCGCGCCCAGTGAAATGTCAGTCAACCCCCGCGCCGCAAACAGGTCGTACTCAGATTGCTGCACGTTGATTCGCTCGACTTCGATCTCCCGGTTCTCTTGGAGCGCCATTCTCACAGCGTCAAAAACCGTGAGTGCAAGCGGACGGCTTTCGTCTACGCCGACTCTGGGCGCCTCCGGCGCCTGCTGAACGACCGGGTCTTGCTTTGACTCTTGAGCCGGTGTTTGAGCGGTCTTGACGATCTGCGCAACTCCGGGTGACGCGAGCAACAGTACGGCCAGCAGCGCATGAACACGCAGCCGATTAGATGATAAACCGATTTGAAGTCTCATGACTAAGCCTCTTGATTATCTAAACAATCCAAGGAACATCGAGGTCGCAGCTGCTGCCTTGCGCCTTGCCCAACCAAAGGGCGCACGCATCGCTCGAGCGATCCGTGCCCACACGGTTGAATTGGATGCGTCGTCAAATAGCGAATAGGCAACCGGCGTGACCACCAGCGTGAGCACCAGACAGAGCGACTGGCCGCCTATTACCACGACGGAGGTTGACCGGTTGATACCCGAACCAGGCCCGCTGCTGAGCGCGAGAGGCGCCATTCCGGCCACGAACGCGATGGTAGTCATCAGAATCGGGCGCAGCCTGTCTCGACTGGCCTGGACCAGGGCCTCATGCCGCTCAATACCTTTCTTGCGTAAACCGTTGGTGTGATCGATCTGTAGAATCGAGTTCTTCTTCACCATTCCAAAGAGAACCAGCAAGCCAAGCAGCGTGAACATGTTCAGCGCCTGTCCAGTCACGATCAACGAAATCAGCGCGAACGGCAAACTCAACGGAAGAGCCAGCAACACGGTCACCGGGTGGATAAATGATTCAAACTGCGCGGCCAGCACGATGTACATAAAGATGAACGAGAGTGCAAACGCGACAAGGAAGCCTTTGATAGTCCGCCCAATTTCTTTGCTGGAACCTGAAACACCGGCGCTGTACCCTGGCATCATCTGCAACTCTCGCGCTGCCTCTCCCAACTGTCTGAGCGCGTCGCTTTGCGAAAAGCCAGGTTTGAGATTGCCAGTCAGCATCACTTGACGCTGCCTGGAGACCCGCTCTATCTGCGTCGGGCCGGTACCTTCTTGCAACCTCGCCACGCTGTCGAGTCCAACGCTCCCCAGACGAGTCGAAGGCACGTTCAACCGGCTTATGCTCCCTGCGTCCGTCCGAAAATCCAGGTTCGCTCGGACGTGTACTTCATACTGCTCTCCGTTTTCGTTATAGGTCGAAATCTGGTCACCACCTACCAGCAGTCTTAGCGACTGGGCGATTTCGGATACCCCGACGCCAAGCTCTGCAGCCTTTTGACGATCAATCGAGGCGCGTAGCTCAGGTTTGCCTACGATCAAGGAAGTATCGGCGTCGACGACGCCCGGGATGCGGCGGAGCTTGTCTAGCAGGTTTTGCGAATACAGGTTGAGTTGGTCCAGGTTCGGCCCCAGCAACATATACGAAAGATCCGCGTTCGCCCGTCCGCCGCCGCTGATTGCCCCAACCGGGGTGATCGTGCTGCGCAGGTTGTAGGACTCGAACTGCGGCATCACCCGCTCGCGCACCCGACCCATCATCGCGAATTGAGATAATGGTCGAGCGGCCAGATCGGCTAGCTTTATATAGAGCTTGGCCTGATTCTGCGTACGCTGCTGGTCGTCGCCGATGGTCATGATGGTGTAATCGACGTGATCCAGCTTGCGAATCCCGGCGGCGACTTGCTCGGCGATTTCCAAAGTCTTCCTCAGTGAGGTTCCTTCGGGGGCGCGGATGGTGACCTCGAATTCACTCTGGTCATCAACCGGGAAGAAATTGAACCCGACGTAGCGCGCCAGAACAAAGGTCGAAGCAAACGTCAGCAACGCGATCAGGCACACCGCCGCGCGATGGTGGAGCGACCAGGTCAGCAGCCACGAATAGCCGCGATCGAGGACTCGCATTATCGGCGATCGCTTCTCCCCGATCTTCGGCGATTGCCCGCCGGGCTCTTCTCCCGACTTTCTCTTTAGCCGCTTTAGCATCCGCGCGCTGAGCATCGGCGTAAGCGTAAAGCTCACCAGCAGTGAAACCAGGATGGCGAACGACATCGTAAGCGCCATTGATTTGAAGAAGCGTCCCGGTATGCTCTGCATAAACGCGACCGGTAGAAAAATCACCACCAGGGACAGCGTCGTGGCCATAACCGCAAGGCCAATCTCCTTTGTCGCTTCGATTGCCGCGACAAAAGGCTCATATCCCTTTTCTTCGATGTAGCGAAAGATGTTTTCGAGGACAACGATGGCATCGTCGATCACGATGCCAACTGATAGAGTCAGCCCAAGCATCGACGGGCCATTGAGCGTTATGTCGAAGTAATCCATTACCGCGAACGTCGAGATAATCGAGGTCGGGATCGCGATTGCCGAAATTAGGGTCGCGCGGACGTTTCCCATAAACAGAAGCACGACCAGTGCCGCGAGCAGCGAGCCGAGCAACAAGTGCTCGCGAACTGCGTGAAAAGAGGCGAGGATAAAGGTCGATTGATCGCGTACAACGTCGACCGAGTAACCGGCGGGGAGTGACCGCTTAACAAGTGCCAGCCGCTCTTTGATCGAATCCACCACTTCAATAACGTTGGTGCCGGATTGGCGTCGGACCTGTAGCAACAGCGCGGGCCGATCGTTAAGACGGCCCGCCGTCAACTCTTCCTCCTCCCCGTCTTCCGTGTGGCCGACGTCCGATATCTTGATTGGGTAGGCATTGCGAGTGGCGACGACGATGTTATTGAAATCCGCCGGCGATTGCAGCCGCCCGAGAGTTCGCAACGTCAAGGCTCGGTCCGCTTGCTCCACGCGGCCACCTGGGACCTCCAGGTTCTGAGCCTGCAGCGCCTGCGACACCTGCGCGACCGTCAGGTTGTAGCCGCGTAGCTTGTCCCCGTCGAGAACAACGTTCACCTGGCGCTTTCGTCCGCCGATGATCTGAACCTGGCCCACCCCGTTGACCGATTCGATCTGCCGTCTCAAAACCTTATCAGCGAATTCGGTCATCTCCCGGATGTTGCGATTGGAGGCCACCGAAATCGTCATGATCGGCGAGGCATCCGGGTCCAGTTTCTCTATTGTAGGCTGCTCGATTGTCCGAGGCAGATTGGGGAGCGCTCGGTTGATCTTGTCGCGGACGTCCTGGGCTGCTTCGTCGAGATTGCGCTCTAGATCGAACGCGACGAACACGAGCGAGACTCCCTCGGCTGAAGTTGATCGGAGTTCGTCGATGCCGCTGATGGTGTTGACTGCTTCTTCGATTTTGTCGGTGATCTCGGTTTCGACTTCCTGCGGCGCCGCGCCGGGCAAACGCGTGGTGATGGTGATCGTTGGAAACTCGACTCGTGGAAAGCGTTCGACAACAAGCCGGTTATACGAGAAGACGCCCAACACGATCAGCGTCATGATCAGCATCGTGGCGAAGACCGGACGACGAACACAGAGTTCAGCTAGTTTTTGCATTGCCTATCTCCCCTGCTGGCCGTTCGTAGTGCGGCCCTCGAGACGGAAGTCCGGACCGTCGTCACTTCGCACCGTTGACGACGCTACCCTCCTGCAATTTATCCAGGTTGCTTGTCGCCACGTTGTCGCCCTCTTTGACGCCTTCGAGGATCTCGATCAAATCGCCGTCGCTTGCGCCGGTCTTTACGATCCGTTCGGACGCGTGGCCGTTTTCAATTACAAACACCTTGTTCAACCCGGCAATGATTTGTACCGCGCGACGGGGCACCATCACCGCGGGAGCGTCTTTCGCGGTGATCAGAGTCGATTTTGCGAACATGCCTGGCCGGAGAAGGTTGCTCGGATTGGAAACCTCGGCTTCAACAGCCAGCGCGCGAGTCTGTTCGCTGAGCGAAGGACCGATTCGGACTACGCGTCCGCTGAACGTCCGGTCAGGAAAGGCTTCGACTACAAGAGTCATCGTTTGGCCGGTTCGTACCAATGCTGCGGCGTATTCGGGTATGTCGGCGCGCAACCGGAGAGGATTAATCTTGACCAGCGTTAGAATGCGCGAGTTGACCATCAGGTAGGAGCCCTGCGATGCGTGTTTCTCTTTTACCGCCCCGCTGATTGGGGCGCGCACCACTGTGTCGGTGACTGCCTTCTTTGCAAGGTTAAGCGAAGCGCGCTGCTGTTCGATGATCGCCAACTGTTGATTGACAGCATCAAGCGCCGCTTGATAACGAGCCTGTGCCAGGTTGTGAGCCGTCGCCGCCTGGTCATAAACCGCACGCGATATGTCGCCGTTTTCAACCAGTCGAGTCTGGCGATCCAGATTCATTTTCTCCCAATCGAGCTGCGCCTTCGCGACTCGTACATCAGCGCTTCGATCAGGGTCGAATTTCTGTCCTTCTTTCATG
This sequence comes from Blastocatellia bacterium, assembly GCA_035649735.1. Taxonomy (GTDB): domain Bacteria; phylum Acidobacteriota; class Blastocatellia; order UBA7656; family UBA7656; genus Onstottus_A. The sequence goes on from DASRIZ010000320.1 coordinate 24,325, forward strand.
CCAAGCCGGGCCATGGTTTGTTTCAGGGTCGCTTCGGCCTGCTCGACTTTGAGGCTCGCATCGCGTTGATCGATCTGAGCGATTATCTGTCCTCTGGCAACGTAACCGCCGAAATCGACTTTGAGCAGCGCAAGCTCGCCCGGCGCCTGCGCCGAGACGACAACCTCTTCATCCGCCAGAAGCGAGCCCACTACTTCGACGCCGCGCTGCAGATTTCGAGAAATCGCCGCGGCCGTGGATACATCAACCGGTGGCGCCGCCGCTGTGGGGCCCCCGCTCGCCTCGGCTTTAGGCTCGGGCGAGGGTTGATTCTTACTGCACGCGGACGCCAGCAGAAGAGTGGCTGCAATCGTGAGGAGCAGCGTGATGAGTCTAATATTCACGCCTCGTTTGGGTGCTTTCGAATCATCGACGTTCATATTGGTATTCATATTGAGACATCCACAGACCACAGGGAAAAGCAATTACCGTTGGTTGCGAACTCCGTTTAGAAAGATTTCAACGAATCTGTCCGCGATTTGGCGGTTAGACAGCTTTAGGTCGTCGTCCTTGAAAATCGTGCGGGCTTGAACCTGATGCAGGACCATGCCAACAAATGCTCGCGCGGCAACCGCCGGATCGATCGATCGGAAAGCGCGGTCCGCACTGCGTTGTTTGATGTACTTGCGGATGTGGTTTTTTATGTCGCGAGCAGTCGAGTCAAAGAAGATGCTGGACAGCTCGTGGCCTTCAAGGGCGCTGAACAACAACAGCCTCATAAACGTTCGGTCTTTGCAGTGAAAGTCGAGCATCTCGAGCGCCAGCACGCCGAAGAAGGCGTGATCATCTTTACGACTTGCCGCTTCTTCGAGTTGCGCCTTAATTCGCTCGGTGCCTTGTTTGACCTTGTAATCCAGAATTGCGGCGTAAAGCTTTTCCTTGCTGGCGAAGTGTCGGAAGATGATCGCCTCGCTGACGCCCGCTCCTTCGGCAATTTCTTTGGTGGTGGTGCCGCTGAACCCGCGGCTTGCAAACAACTCGGCCGCGACTGCGACAATCTGGTTGCGTCTTGTTTCACCACGCATTCGCGTCGGATGCGTTCGCCCCGGCGACAGTGCAGATGCCATCGATAGACTCCTTTAAGAAGTAAGTAAGCACTAACATACTTAGCAGCGAGATGTTCGTCAAGGCGTGCGGAGGGGTACGCGTCTATTTGGACTGCGCCGCCTATTTGGAGTGCGCCGCCCCTTTCCGCATTTGGGGACTTTTGCATTTGTGGCGGCGCTTTTGTAGTGTGGCGGAAAACCAATGGAACACGATCGCAAGGGAAAGCGCCGCCACGCATGCGAGAATCGTCAAATGCGGAAAAGGGCGGCGCACTCCAAATAAGCGGCGTACTCCAAATATGGCGCGCAGTCCAAGTGGCGGGACCCTCGAACTGTTCAACTACCTACTCGCCGCTTTCGTTGACACGCGCTGTTTCAATCCCGTAGCATCTGCGCTCGAACAGACCCTGATCAGCATCAATAACCTCGAAGAGTGCCAAAGGAGAGCGCATGAGTGCACTTCCCATAATGATTGGCGTGCTGTGTGTCCTGGCCATCGCCTATCGATACTACAGCGCGTTTCTAGCCGCGAAGGTCATGGCTCTTGACGATTCACGCGAGACACCCGCTCACACGATGTATGACGGCCAGAACTACTACCCAACAAACAAATGGGTTCTGTTCGGGCATCACTTCGCGGCGATCTCCGGAGCAGGGCCGCTTGTAGGACCGGTTCTTGCGGCGCAGTTCGGGTTCCTGCCGGGTCTTCTTTGGCTGGTGATAGGCGTCGTCATAGGCGGCGCGGTGCACGATTTTGTGATATTGGCGTCGTCCGTGCGCAGGCGTGGCAAATCGCTGGCCGAGATCGCGCGCTCCGAGATAAGCCCCCTGTCGGGTGTGGTTACCGCAATCGCAATCATGTTTATCGTGGTTATCGCCCTGGCGGGGTTGGGGTTGGTTGTCGTCAAAGCGCTAGGCGAGAGTCCCTGGGGAACATTCACGGTTGGTTTTACCATCCCGCTCGCTCTGTTCATGGGGCTCTACATGTATCGCTTTCGCAAGGGCAAGATTGCTGAGGCGACGATTATCGGAATTGTCGGTCTGTTAATCGCTGTCGTACTGGGGGGCAGAATTGCTGAGTCCTCGCTGGCCTCGAGCTTCACTTTCTCAGAAAGCACAATAACTTACATGATGGCGGCATACGGCTTTATCGCGTCAGTGTTGCCGGTATGGATGCTGCTCTGTCCACGCGATTATTTGAGCTCGTATATGAAGATCGGCACGGTTGCATTCCTGATCATCGGTGTGATCGTAGTAGCGCCGCAGCTTCATATGCCCGCGACTACGCCTTTTGTCGCAGGCGGCGGACCTATTATTCCCGGTAAGCTGTTCCCGTTTGTCTTTATCACGATTGCCTGCGGTGCGATATCGGGGTTTCATGCGTTGGTCAGTTCCGGGACTACGCCCAAGATGATCAACAAGGAATCGGATGCGCGAATGATCGGCTACGGAAGCATGTTGATGGAGGGACTGGTGGGGGTCGTTGCGCTTGTCGCAGCCACGTCGCTGTTACCCGGCGATTACTTCGCGATCAACGTCGACCAAGCGAAGATAAAGGCTCCGGAATCAGTCATCGCCACAGTGAGCCCCGGACAGGATGTCACAAAGGCCAAGTATCAGTATTTTGCGGAGACGCACAGTACCGAAGGTTTTGACATTCGCGAACAAAAACTTGAAGAGCTAACGCAGGAAACCGGCGAAAAGAATTTGCGCGGCCGGACGGGCGGCGCAGTTACGCTCGCCGTTGGAATAGCTCAGATCTTCAATGCGATACCGGGAATGAGCGGGCTGATGAAATACTGGTATCACTTCGCGATTATGTTCGAAGCATTGTTTATTCTTACCACGATCGATACGGGGACACGTGTCGCCAGGTTTATGCTTGGGGAGTTTCTCGGGAGGCTTCATAAGCCTCTCGAACGCCCCGATTGGATGCCGGGCGCGATCGTAACATCCGCGCTGATTGTAGCGGGTTGGGCTTACTTCATCAGGACCGGGTCGATTTCGACGATCTGGCCGATGTTCGGAATCGCGAATCAACTGCTCGCCGCAATTGCGTTGTGCGTCGGAACTACTGTGATCATCAATTCGGGCCGAGCCAAGTATGCCTGGGCGACGATCACTCCGTTATGTTTTGTTGCGGTTACGACGCTGACCGCCGGCTGGCGATCGATATTCGATAACTTCCTGGAAGAGGCGAAGAAACCAGAAACGATGTTTCGTGGTTATCTAAACGCGACGCTAACCGCGATTATGATGACTTGCATGATAACCGTGCTTATCGACTCTATCATCCGCTGGCGAAGGGCCATTCGTGGCGGTCGCGGTCAAGACGAGTCGTTGAGTAAAGCGGCCGACTGACATTAGACGGCCCGGTAACGGCCGCCGTCGTGTCGAGTCACACGTCCGTCTTCTTCGAGTTTTTCGAGATGGGCGATGGTTGACCGCTCTGCTAGACCCCACAACGATGGGTTTACATCGGTGTAAGCCGCTTCGACGATCTCGCTCGGAAGCGCGGCCCCAGCCTGAACTGCCGCCAGGATTTTGTTCTCCCGCATCGTCCGATGAAGAATGTACTCCTCGATTTTTTCTCGCGCCGAGCCGATCGCCGGGCCGTGCGCGGGGAAGAGAATCGTCAACCTGGGTAGAGCCAGCAGCCTGTTTAGTGAATCGAAGTACTGCTTCATATTACCTTCGGGTGGATCGATCACCACGGTCCCGATACCAACCACCAGATCGCCCGTAATTATGGCGCCAGTCTTCTCCTCGTAGAAGCAAAGGTGTCCTCGGGCGTGGCCCTGGGTGTGAAGCGCTCGAAGCCGCCAACCGGGATCCCCATCGAGCTCGATTAACTCGTTATCGTCGATCATTCTGTCGACCGTCACCGAATAGCTGATCCGATCAGCAGTCAATCGGTGGGCCGCTACTGGGACACCGAGCCTGTCGCGAAGATGCGCAGCGCCGCCAATGTGATCTGGATGGAGATGGGTGATGATGATTTCTCGTACTCGCCGGCCTTCAGCGATGAGCCCGTCGATAAACGTATCGAGTTCTCGTTGTTCTTCCTCGTAAGGTGAAGCAGGGTCAATGACGACAATCTCGTCGCCGCCGACGATGTAGCAGTTGGTGTGCGTCGCAGGTGGCAAAGTCGGTGTTCGAACAGGGAATAGAAAAATCCCCGGGCGCAGCTCTATTCGTCGAACTGTTGCGCGTTTTGCTTCCGGGATGGCGGCAAGCGCGGATTGAACTTCTTCGATCCGGTCTGCGTGTTGGGCAAGTGTTCGAATGATGTGAAGCGTCGGAGGCGCCAGCGTGATTTCGCCCTTCTTCCACTGGGCAAGTGCGTCGCCGGGCCTGATCCATTCACCGGTTTCGAGTTCACCGGTCTCGATCAGCGCTTCCTGGCCTTCGGGCATCCACGCAAGAAAAAACCACGTATCAAAGCGGCGCGGGGCGAAATGCGGCGTCACCCATCGGCCGGCCGGCTCAAAATCGGAGCAGGCAATCTCCAGGCTGTCTTCATCGAGGATCTGCTTAAAGGTTTTCTCGCCTGAAGCCATCGTGCTGCGTTTTTCCGCGATCCGGTCTAACGACAACCCGTTTGTGCCGTGCGACAAGAGGACGCCTGCTTCCTCGAAGAATTCGCGGACGGCGCAAACACGCATGAGCGCTTCCTCGCCTTCACAGCCGGTGGCCGTGATCAAATTGTCTTCTTTGTCCAGTTGCCCGCCGGGGAAGGCGTGATACCCACCCATGAATTGAAGCTTGGGGCTTCGCTTGACCCAAAAGACTTTGGGGTCGTCTCTGTCCTTTAGGAGTATTATCGCGGCTGCGTCTTTTGGTGTGACTGCCATGCGCGAGAATATAGCACGAGAGGTACGCCGCGTTCGACAGGTAGTCAGGTTTTGGCCCGAGTGACGGTGAAGGAGTGAAACACCCCCAACTTCAGTTGGGGGTTCTTTAGTTTTAGCCTACGAAGGGCCAGGCGGATCCTCTTTCTATTCCCGCGGCGCGGAAATGAAAGAGCCGAGAAACACAGCTCGTAGGCTAAAGCTAAAGAACCCACAACTGAAGTTGTGGGTGTTGGGAATCCCTGAGCTGCTTGTTGATGTTGCCGGGACCAGCCAGAAAACTATAATTAGATTTCAAATGGCGCTTCAAAAATTCGACTCGAGCAAGAACTACTACCTGGTGCTCGGTGTTTCGGAGAGCGCAAGCCCCGATGACCTCGAGCGCGCTTATCGCGGAGCTGCGCGCAAGCGTCACCCGGACGGCGGCGGCAGCGAAGAAGAGATGAAGTCTCTGAACGAAGCGCACGATATCCTGAGCGATCCCGAAACACGCAAGGCGTATGACGCAGAGCGAAGACCGAAACGCGAGGTCTATCGATCATCAATGGCGTTCGATCCCGATGCTGCGTCGAGAGCCGGCACATTGGAAGTGCCGGTGTCGGATCCGGATTTCGCGGGGCTCTTGATGGGCGCGATAGCGTGTTTTGGGCTGGGGATACCGCTGCTGTTGCTCGTAGAGATGCAGTGGGTTTTTGTTCTATGGCCTCTGCGAGTGATGTCGCTTGGTGCTCTGGTGCTGGGAGTATTGATGGCTCATGCGGCGCTTGCGGTAAAACATCGCAAGATGAGGAGAGCCCGACCCGATTATCCTCGAAGTGTTTTCGCTATACGCGAACTAATCTTTTGGGTATTGGCGACCGCGATCGTAGGCGGCCTCGTCGTGCTTCTTTATGTCGCTTGAGCTCACTAACTTCGAATGAGCCAGCCGCCCTGGGTCAACGCCAACGAACTGCTACCGGCGAACGATTTTGGTCCCCGCTGCATAAGTTACCTTGAATGGATCGCCCTTTAGTCCACCATTGATCCTCACGTTGCTCAAAGTAAAGGTCGTGACGTTGTTGTTTGTTTCGACGACCTGATACTTGATTGGAAGCCATGTGGACTGTTCAACCCAGAGCGTCAGTTTCTTTGCGGATGATGCGCCTTTCGGAGTCAACTCAAGCTTTGCTGCCGCCGCGGAGCCGGCTGGTTCATCCCCAACATAGACTATGTTGTATTGAGTCTTGAGCTCGGGCACTGACTTGTATGGAGTCGCGATGAACGAGAACTCTTGATTCTGTGAGGCCTGGGCAGATCTTGTGGTTAGGATGACCTGGTTGATTGCAGGTTGATAGAGAGTGATCTTGTTGCCCTCGACCGCAACGACCTGACCCTGAGGAATCGAATAGTCGATCCGAAGTTTGTCAGTATTTTTGCCGGCGTGCAGAAACAGAATTCTCCCGGCATAGACTTCCTTTCCGCCGATCTGAACATCTCTCTTCTCCTGTCGCATATCGGCTTCAATCGTCTTGACTGTGCGGGCTACCCGCTCCATATTCGCGAGCACCTCATCAAGTTTGCCGTTTGCTAGCTCTCCGGTCATCGGAGCTATTGCTGTACCAATCAAGGCAACCATCGTAAAGATCGATTTGCTTCGTTTCATTTTTGCTTCCTTACCAACCGTGTTACTTCAGATAGATGACATAGCTCGTTTCGCCCGCGCTATCTTCAGCTTTTTCGATGCGCGAGACGCTCACCGCGTGTCCCGTCCTGTTTAGATAATCCCGTATCTCTCGATCAAGATTGTTTTGATCGACCGGACCGATGTCCGCGCTTCGAACGATAATCGGCGGGGCTGCTGATGCGCGGGTCTGAAATATCCTGTTAGGGGATAGAAAGATGAAAGCCAGAATCAGCACGCACATTACGTCGTACTGCCAGCTCCCTCGCTCGTAGGACCAAAACAAGATTTTTTTCAGCGTGCTAAGGATTACCTTCATGACAAACCTTTAACTGCTGCCGGCACACTCACGCTTGAGCGAACGACATGACCGTCTCGCATCTCGATGACCCGGTCGGCGCGCGCCGCCGCTTCTGCGTTGTGAGTGATCATTATGATCGTCTGCCGAAACTCTTTGTTGAGCTGGCCCATCATATTCAAAACCACATCGGAGTTCTCAGTGTCCAGGTTGCCGGTCGGCTCATCCGCAAGAAGTATAGCCGGACGGTTTATGACCGCGCGAGCAATCGCCACTCTTTGCTGCTCGCCACCCGACAACTCGAGCGGTTTGTGATGCATTTTGTCTTCGAGCCCCAGTAGCCTCAGCGCCTCGCGTCTTTGCGAAGCGTCCTGGCTGTTCTTGCCCGAATAGATTCGCTCGGCGAGCTTAAGGTTTCCTTCGGCGGTCAGGGTAGGGAACAGGTTGAAACGCTGGAAGACGAACCCGATCTTACGGCGACGCAGATCGGTTCGCTGGGCGTCGGTCATCGCAGTGAGATCCTCGCCCTCAATGACTACGCGTCCGGAAGTCGGTTGCAGCATGCCTCCGACGATGTGCAGAAACGTTGACTTCCCGCATCCCGACGGACCCATTATCGCAACGTATTCACCAGGTTCGACCTGAAGCGTCGCGCCGCGTAGCGCAGGCACTTCCATCTTTCCCACGTGGTAGACCATTCTGAGATCGACTGTTTCAAGAACTGGATTCATTGTTAGTCCGTGGTCCGAATATAGGACGTATAGGACCTATATTCGGATTACTAATCATAACTGATCGCTTCGACGGGATCGAGGTTGGCTGCGCGCATTGCCGGGTAGATCGCTCCAATGATCCCGCCCGCTACTCCGATGAATGCTGCGATCAGCAACCACTTGAGCTCGAGATCGACCATCAATCGAGTGTTTGCTTCGAGCCACAACTTTCCAACTACCGCGGCGCCGAAGCCAAGCACTACTCCCATTCCGCTGATTAACGCGGCTTCCTTCTCGATGGTCATTACAATGAATCGCTTTGACGCGCCGAGGCTCTTCAAGATGCCGATCTCGCGGGTTCGCTCGATGATCGTCGTATACATCGCGAGCAGAATTACAAGAACGCTTATGATCAGGCCCAGGCCGATTACGACATTGAGAAAAATCTCCACGGGCGCCAGTCCCTGTGAATACAACGCCGGTATATCGTTCGTGAGGATTACTCGGTTGCCTGGATAGTATTTTCGTAGTTCCTCCACGACTTGATCGGCAAGCTCGGGTTGTTGGCACTTTACCATCACAAAGGTGCAGTTCTCGGCGCCACCAAGTAGCCGTTGCATAGTGTGCAGCGGGATCTTGACTCTCGCAAGAACTGATGGCTCATATACCCCAACTATCGTGAACTCGTGTCCCAGGACCGTGATCTTGCTACCAATTTTTATAGGCTTTCCGTCAATATCCTTGGCGCTGTCCTTGTAGTAATGGTCGACGATGGCTTCGTACTCCGTACCCGGAACGCGCCCATCCCCGAGCCCTCGGCCCTCCGAAAGCGTGAGGTGTGTGGTGCTGACGAAACTCGAGTAGTCGAGACCGTCGACCATCTCGAAGCCGATTCCCGCGACGCTCCCCTGCACGTATTCGCCAACTGCGGAGGTTGCTGCCACTCCAAAGATAGGCGGTTTGGGTTCAATATCCGGATCCTCGGCCGTAGGGTGAACGCCGTTTAGGATGGCGTCGGCGTATCGCGCCCGCAACATCAGCGGGTTGCCGGCAAGTGAGACATTTCCTCCGGGGAGAAAACGGACTTCCGCGTCTACGCCGGATTGGCGTCTCGCGGCATCGTGCATCATTCCCCGGGCGAGCCCCACAAAGAGAGTGACCAGAACCACGCCAAGCGCAACCCCGGTTACGCTAATGGCCGTGCGCAGCGGACGCTGGCTAATATTTGCGGCGATCAGACTGTCCATTGTCTATTTGTTTGCGAGGTTGCGATCGTCAGGCTTGCGAGGTGGTTCGGTCGTGGCTTTACGCGGCGCATCAAGGTTTAATTCTTCGAGTTTCTCGGTGTTTTCGAGCCTGAAGGTGGTAATCGGCAACTCGGCGTTTACTTCGACCGTCTCCACTTCGAGTCTCAGATCGAGGCGATACCCATCGTTGCGCCGATCGATGACAACTCGGCCCGGCAAAGCTAAACTGCTGTTTTTTTCCGTGAACCAGTTTGAATACAACACGTCGCTGGAGAGCCGGCCGCCGCCGTTTTCAAATGTCTGTTGGCGCACAAGAGGAGTGCCGGTCTGGCTTCGATCAAACCAGAATTTTCGGCGCAGTTTGAGCTGAGCCTTCTCGTCGCGTTCCAGGACGTAAATCACGTAGTAGCTACGCTCAACAAGACGATTCTTCTTGCGTACGCCGGCTTCTACCTGACGGACTTCTTCACGAAATACACTCGACCGATCACTCTCGACGATAGGTTTGATCAAAAAAGAGTCGGTGATGTGCTGGGGCCTCATATTGACCAGCCCACCGGCCTTGGTCAATTCAGGGTCTTTTGTTTGTTTGATCTCAGAGGGATTTAGTCGCTCAAGGTCAGTCAAGTTGCTGCCGTAAATAAACCGCCGCTTGTCCTGCGGGCGATACATTGCAAGCTTGAAGTTATGTCCGTCGCTTACCATCTCAGCTACCTTGGCGCCGATGAATGTCACGTTCATCCGGGTGTCCTCCGGACGCTTGAATCGGATCAGCCCGGTTGCCTGTGGGAACTCGTCGGCTTTAGCCCCTTCGCCGGTGAAGTAGTTCCAGACGGTAACATTCGTTTGGGCTGCAAAGGTTTGAATCTGGCCGTATGCGTTGATTCGATCGATAAGTTGCTCAGTCGTCAACGCTTCATTTACAGGCAGCAGTTCATTGACATTGACTCTGCGAACGCAGCCGGACCCCCCTAAAGCAGCAACTCCAATCAACGCGAACAATAAGTATCTATAGCTTTTCATTTTTGAACGGTCGCTTAACATTAGTTTCTTACCTAGAGGCCGTCGCTGCTAACTGCGCAATTTCAACGTAACAAAGTATTCAAACGCTTGTCAACGATTGGTGCATGGCCGCTGGCCCGGAAGGCAGTAGGCAGAAGGCAGTAGGCAGAAGGCAGTAGGCAGTAGGCAGAAGGCAGAAGGCAGAAGGCAGTAGGCAGAGGGCAGTAGGCAGAAAGCAGAAGTTTCGTAGTCTTCCGAATGAACAGAGAGGCATTGCTTTCTGCCGACTGCCTTCTGCCTTCTGCCTACTGCCGATTGCACGGCGCTGTCCGGGCCTTTAGTATTCTCCTCAGGAGTCATTATGCCGAGGCTTAAGGGTATGACCATCGCAAGTGAACAACCCGGGAACTTGTTTGAGGAGGGCGAACCAACAGCCGCTCAGGCGAGCGACGAGGAATCAAAGGAGAGACCGCTTGCTGATCGCATGCGACCGCGAACGCTCAATGATCTGGTGGGTCAGCAGAAGATAGTCGGGCCCGGCCGCGCCCTTCGCAAAATGATTGAAGAGGACCGCCTGCAGTCGCTCATCTTCTGGGGTCCGCCCGGGACAGGCAAGACCACACTGGCGCGAATCATCGCTGATCAAACCTCAGCTCGCTTTGTGTCGTTTAGCGCAGTATCTGCCGGGATTCGGGAGGTTCGCGCAGTGATGTCCGAAGCCGACGAGTACCGCCGCCGGCTCGGGAAAAAAACGGTCGTGTTTATTGACGAAATACACCGTTTTAATAAGGCTCAGCAGGACGCGTTTCTGCACTATGTCGAGAGCGGGGGGATAACCTTGATAGGCGCCACCACCGAGAACCCTTCTTTCGAAGTGAACTCGGCGTTGTTGTCGCGTTCGAAGGTGATGGTACTCGAGCCGCTGACGACCGATGACGTAGTGTCTATCCTTCGGCGAGCGTTGGCAGATACGGTTCACGGACTCGGCGAGCTGCGCATCGATTTGGGTGAAGACGTGCTCCGTGCGATTGCCATTTATGCGTCAGGCGATGCCCGAGTCGCGCTCAATACGCTTGAGCTCGCTGTCTCAATTGCGGAGGTCGACTCGATCGGAGCGAGAGTAATTACCGAGGACGTGCTGCGCGAAGCAATGCAGCGCGCGGCTATCAGGTACGACAAAGCGGGTGAAGAACATTTCAATCTGATATCGGCCTTTATAAAGTCAATTCGGAACTCCGATGCCGATGCCGCGGTCTATTGGTTGGCTCGAATGGTAGAAGCGGGCGAGGACCCGCTGTACATTGCGCGCAGGCTGGTTGTACACGCGTCGGAAGACATCGGGTTGGCAGACCCGATGGCATTGGTTGAAGCGGTCGCCGCAATGCAAGCGGCCCACTTCGTCGGATTTCCTGAAGCCAAGCTGGCTTTGACACAAGCAACCCTGTACCTGGCGACAGCCCCCAAATCGAATTCGGTTCTCGAGGCTTATATGGCCGCACAAAAGGACGCGGTCGAGACTGAACGCGAGCCGGTTCCTTTGCACTTGCGGAACGCAACGACTGGTTTGATGAAGGGCCTCGGTTATGGGGAAGGCTATCAGTATGCGCACGAGTTTGAGTCGGGGAGGGCTGAGCAAATGGACTGCCTACCTGACGGCTTAAAAGGACGGAAGTATTACAAGCCTTCAAAACGCGATCGCACGGGCCCTGAGAACGGAGATCAATAAACGCTGCCTTTGTGAGGCCTAAGTGTTTGAAAAATACACAGAGAAGGCGCGACGCCTGATATTCTTCGCCCGCTACGAGGCAAGCGAGCTTCGCAGTCAGGCAATTGAGCCTAATCACCTACTCCTGGGACTTGTTAGGGAAGATAAGCAATTATTCACTCGATTCAATCTCACGACCCTTTCACTCGATACGTTAGTGCGCAGGATCCGAGAAACCGCAGGCCAAGGGGCAAAGCTTTCGGCGTCGGTGGATATACCGCTTTCGAGCGAAGCAAAACGCGTACTGAGCTATGCGGCGGACGAATCCAATAAGCTGAATCACTCATATATTGGTACAGAGCATCTGTTGCTTGGACTCTTGCGCGCTGAAGAAACCACTGCCGCCGAGCTACTGAGTGAGTATGGACTCTCCTTCAACATTGTCCGTAATGCGTTAAGCGGAGCTACTGGAACAACCAAACCCAGTAAGCCCGATTACGTAGAAGAAATGCGTGGATTGGCGGCGGAGGCGCGTGAGCTAAGCGCCGCGTTAGTCAAAAAAGCCGAGCGTATTGAAGCGATTTGTGATCAGCTAACTGAAAACTCATCGGATCAGAAAGGGGATGGTAGTTAGAGATGTTGGTTGTGTCCCCGGTACCTTGCTCCTACACATTTGGTTCAGGAGTTATCAATGACCGAGGTCGTCGTTTCGTCGATTGGTTACTTAAGGCAGCAGATAACCGCCGGCGCCCACACGTTTATCGCCGATGAGCCTCAAGACGCCGGAGGCGGCGATGCGGGCCCCGATCCGTATTCGTTATTGCTCGCGGCGCTTGGAGCCTGCACCGCGATGACTCTGCAGATCTACGCTCGGCGAAAAGCATGGCCTCTTGAGAAGGTTACAGTGAGGCTGCGGCATTCCCGTATTCATGCGCAGGACTGCGGCGACTGCGCTACCACCCAGGGTCGAATCGACCAGATCGAACGACACATTACGCTGGCTGGGCCGCTTGACGCTGAGCAGCAGGCGCGATTGCTCGAGATCGCACAGCACTGTCCGGTGCACAAGACGCTCACGTCTGAAGTGTCAATTAGGGATTTCTTGAATTGATGCTTCGGCGTCACAACTCGCGGCGCGAGCGCCTCGGCCTTTAGAAGAGTTGCGTACTTTTTCGAGAGGGACTCGAATAGCTCCCGAGACCGATTGATTGCGAGTTTTGGCGAGCGTAGTATTCGCGCATCTGGGATAACGAGGTGAGTCATGTTTTGCCCCACTTGTGGAAGGGATAATCTAAAAGAACAAAAGTTCTGCGCTTCGTGCGGGACTAACCTTGAGGCAGTGTCTCAGGTGCTCTTTGGAAAAGAGACCAACTTCTTCACGAGGATAGATACGGGGCTCGATCAATTCACCGCGCGATACGCGGAGCGTGTTTTCAAAGATGCCCCGTCACTTGCCGCCGATCGGACTGTCGGCAATTCATGGAAACTCCTCGGCAAGGGCGTTTTGACGTCGTTCATGGATATTTTCCTGGCTGTGATTCTATGGAACTTTTTTAGTTTGAGGTTTCATCTCCTGCTGTTTTCGACACCATTTAGACTACTCTCCGAGAGAAGCCAGCGTCAGAAAAAGGCCAGGGACGCGCCTGATATTGACGCCCCGCTCCGCTTACCAGAGAGCGGACCGGAAAGATGGATATCCGGCGCGCCAAGTGTTAGCGAGCATACAACTGATATTCTTAAAGGCTATCGGACTCCCACTCAAAAACAGTCCGATGAGAGACAAGGATGAAGGCGAAGACAACGGATACGGCTGTGAGCATTGGACTCCGAGCAAAAACCGGAAGAGCCATTGCGGTAGTTTTGGGTGGCCCGATTGATGCGCCTCAAGTATTGAAGAGGATGGAAATCAAACTTGCCGACCCCGGCTACCCCGAAACAAGCCAGCCGTATCACGAAGTTCTCGACCTGCCGTGGGACAAAGCACAGACAGCGGTGCGCAAGATCGCTTCGAGAATCGAGAAGAAGGCGGCGAAGGAAATCGCTCGGCTTGTTCGCGAAGCTCAGGCTGAAGGCGCCGTAGTGTGCGGGGTTGGAATTGTGGGCGCCGGTGATCGTAACCTTGAAAAAATTGGCAGCACTCACATTAGAGCGCACGCAGCTGAAGGAGTGCTGTTTCGCGCAGTTCTCGAAACCGGGGCTGCAGCAAACGATCTGCCTAATAAACGGTTTGATGAGCGAGGCCTGGATCAAACGGCCGAGTCGCAACTAAGACTCTCAAGCGCGAAGATCAAGGCTCACCTCAGCGAAATGGGACGCGCCGCGGGCAGCCCGTGGCGGGCGGATGAAAAGGCCGCGGCAACGGCAGCATGGCTGGTTTTGGCAAACCGGCGGGTGAGCTGATCAAACTGACTAACTAATGTCTTTGCAACAGGGCGCATCTCGTCTACACTGCCTCTGACAAAACGAGTCCCTAACTCCGATACCTGATCACTATGTCGAGTCCCATCAAAAAGCGGCTGAGGTTCGACTGCGCGGAGCAGTCCGAAGAACCGAACGGTCAATCTCGCGTGAAAGTAACGCTTACACTTGGACAACTGATCTTTGAGGCAAGCGCTACGGGTGAGTCTGAAAGCGGGAGTCCGTTAAAGGCCGCGGCGGAAGCTACTCTGGAGGCAGTGCAAGGAGCCGCAGCGGATAAGTTTACGTGCTCGTTGGCTGATCTTGATCACGTGAACGCGCTCGGGAAGGATCTGATAGCGGTTCTAGTGAACATAAGATTCCAGGGACGGGATGTGCAGGTGTTTGGCAGTTGTCAGCTTGCGGGTAGCGACATAGACTGCGCGGTGAAGGCGGCGCTAAACGCCACGAATCGCATGTTTGAGCTTGCGATGCGAGAATCGGCGAATTAGTCATTGGTCATTAGGCATTGGTCATTGGTCATTTGTCAGTGTTTACTGGTCATTAGTCAGTGGTCAATGGTCATTGGTCAGTCGCGTTGAATGCCCAAGCTCTCGACCCAGATTGCATGCACTCCTACCCAGACTTCCTCTTCGAGCATTGACCAATGACCAGTGACTAACGACTAGTGACCAATGACTAGTGACCAATGACTAGTGACCAATGACTAACGACCAATGACTAATGACCACATTTGGCGTTCCACTACTGCGTTTTGACAGCGTTTCGTCTACCAACGATGTGGCCAAAGAGCTGGCTGTGTCAGGTGCGAGCGAGGGACTCTGCGTGATCGCCACCGCCCAAACCGCGGGTCGCGGACGCCACGGACGCTCGTGGTCATCGCCCCCAGGCGAAGGGCTTTACCTGTCATTGGTCCTTCGCCCTCAAATAAAAGCCTCGGCGTCTATGTTTATCACTCTTGCCGCGGCCGTTGCAGTCGCCGAGACTCTCCGGCTGGACTTCCAGATCATCGGCGATATCAAATGGCCAAACGACGTCTTGGTTAAGGGACGTAAGATTTGCGGCATTCTTGTCGAGGGCGCGATTGATGGAGACCGGCTACAATACGCAGTAATGGGCATTGGAGTGAACATCGCTCAACGCGGCTTTCCTGAAGAGATAGGGGATGGAGCGACCTCGCTTTTGCTTGAGGCTGATCTGGTTGTTCATCCGGATGACTTTTTAGCCGCGATGCTCCCCCGACTCGAAACCTGGTATGTCACTGCGATGACCAAGCCAGATCGGGTGATTGCGCGCTGGGAAGAACTCTCTTTCTCTGGTCGCGACTGCCGGGTTCGCGTTGAATCTGCGGATACTTCAATTGAGGGAGTGACTCGCGGACTGACCCCTTCCGGGGCGCTGATTGTGGAACTTGCTAGTGGGGAGCGACGGGAAATCGTCTCAGGTGAGGTGAAGATCCGGGCTGTGAATTCTTAAAGCAAAGGATCTCATCCGGCGATCAGCCTCACGATACTTCCGGCGGAGCTAGCCGGGAGATGAGATGAAGTCTGAGAAGCTACAGGGGCGCCGCCCGAAAGAGAAGAATTATGCTCTTAGTTCTTGATGTGGGAAACACAAACACGACGCTTGGGGTTTACGAAGGGACGACGCTAACTCACAGTTGGCGGCTGACGTCTGAGCGCCAACGCACGGTGGACGAGTACGGGATCATGTGCCGCACTCTTCTTCAGCTGGCTGGTCTCGATTCTTCTGCGATCAACGGCATCGCGATCTCGTCGGTAGTCCCGCCGTTAGACTTCACGCTTTACAAGATGTCGGAGGTCTATTTTCACATCCAACCGCTGTTTGTGAATGCGCTGAATGCCGGCATACCGGTGCTGTACGACGATCCGCGTGAAGTCGGAGCCGACCGAATAGTCAATGCGGTGGCTGCTCTTTCCCGCTACGGCAGCCCCTGCATCGTGGTTGATTTTGGGACGGCGACGACCTTCGACGCAATCTCGCGAAATGGAGAGTACATGGGGGGGATCATCTATCCAGGCATCCAAATATCCGCGGACGCGTTGTTCCAGCGCGCAGCGAGATTGCGCAACACCGAGATACGACGCCCTGAACGCTTGATCGGAACCAATCCGACGGCCAGCATTCAATCAGGTCTGTACCACGGAAATATTGCTCTGGTTGACGGTGTGCTCAGGAAGATGGTTGAGGAACTTGGACAGGGGACGCACGTTATTGCGACCGGCGGATTGGCGCCTCTGATCAGCAGAGGTTCTGAAATCATTGAAAGAGTTGACCCGGATATTACCCTCGAGGGGTTGAGAATAATCTACGACCGTCACGCCAACGCTCAACCTTAACAAGAAAGGCCGCGGGCACCGAAGTGCCACGCGGCCAAACTTGATCCCGTTTCGGATCTCTGCGATTTGCGTTCTTAGACCGAGAGATTAACCGCCGTCGAGGTCCCACCATTCGGATTCTTCACAACAACCGAGTGAGTTGAAGGCGACACGAATATATCACGCACTCTCTTGCCGCCCGGCGTGCTCCTGACCTTTTTGGTAACCTGCCAGAAGTCGCCGCTCTGGGTCAAAACAAACGTCTCGGTTCCGTCGACAATCAAGGTCGCTCCGGCAACGACATTCGACCCCGCAGCCTGGAACCGCAGCCCTTTCTTGCGGAACTCCAAACCCACAATCCTTGGAACGACGGTCTGTACCAGACTCGTGCCTCTTATCGGGATGAAGGTCAACAGCGAGTCCGGATCATTGCTCACGATTGTGAAGCCGCTCGTAAAGACGCCGATAGAGGTGGGTGAGAAGGCGATCGTAATAGTCTTCTTCTCGCCAGACTTGATTGTTCCTGTGCCACCTCCGCTGAGCGAGAACGGTGCACGCGGCGGCAATATGCTCGCAATTGTGAGATCAGCTTCGCCGGTGTTAGAGAGTTCGAACATTATTGCTGTGGTGCTCGTCCCGAAATCGACCAGTCCCAGGCTTGTTACGAGGTTTGGAACCGGAGCTCCGGTCCCGTTGCCCGTCAGCGTGATACTGACGATCGGTCTGAGGGGATCGTTGCTTCCAATTGTGAACGATCCGCTCGCGGGACCAATCACCGTCGG
Source organism: Blastocatellia bacterium (assembly GCA_035649735.1). Lineage (GTDB taxonomy): Bacteria > Acidobacteriota > Blastocatellia > UBA7656 > UBA7656 > Onstottus_A. The sequence continues at coordinate 41,425 of DASRIZ010000320.1, forward strand.
CGAGAACCGCACGGTGAGAGTCACGCTCTGAGTGGAAGGTATCGTCAATGGAAGAGCCGGCTTGTTGACAATGCTAAATGGCGCGATGGGATCGGCAATAGAGGAAATAACCAGATCTGCGGCGCCGCCGTTTGTAATCGTGACTGTCCGCGTGTCCGATTGGGTGATTCGCACCGAACCGAAGTCAATCGAGGTCGGTTCGACAACGATCACCGGGGTAACCGGAATTGGGCTCGGCGGTGTTTGGGCGAACGCGATGTTTGATGGCTCCGAGTTCCCGAAATTGTTGAAAGCGAACACCCGGTAGAAGTAAAGCGTGTCGGGAGAAACGGTGGTGTCGCTAAACGTGGTCACGTTTGTGGTGACCGTAGCAACTTCTGCAAAGACGAGTGCGTCGAGGCTTCGCTCGATGCGGAACCCTTGTTCATCACCCGAGTTGTCCTGCCAAGCCAGATCGATTTGTGTCGGCGAAATAGCCGTCGCGGTAAGGTTAGTCGGCGGAGCCGGAGATCGGAGAATAGATGGCGTCAACGAGAACGTAAAATCCCCTGCATCGCCTCCGAAGCCATCCACGACGATAAAGTAGGTTGTCCCGGCAATCAGGTTTTGGAGAATGGTCTCTGGAAAGCCTGGGCCTCCCACGTCTCGACCTATGCAGTTGGCGATCGTCGAACAGTCCGTCGTAAGGTACAGCGAAATGTCGAAATCACCGAAAGGCGTGACAGTGATGTTGTAGAGCTGAGTATCGCCGGGGGTGAACTGATAAACGACATCAGCTCCCCTTGTGGACTGAGTAGAGGTAAAGCAGGATTGCCCAGGGTCTATGTCGTTACCTGCTCCAAATGTAGTGCTTGAAGTCGAGAATGGCAGTCGGCTTGTATCGATCACTGCGGCCGTTGCGCAAGTGACGTTTGAGACAACTCCCCGGCGCAGCGAAAAATGAAAACCGTTTGCCGAGGGATCTTGAATAACGCTATCCACTACGATGAAGTACTGCGTGCCGGCGTTGAGCGTTGTCGCGAGAAACTCGCCCCGGCCAAAACCAACCGCATTGGCGCCCGCTACGCAGGTGCCAACAGGATTGGCGCAGTCGGTCACGATGTAAAGACTCAAGTCGAACCCCGCTGTTGGAGTCGCACCAATTGTGTAGGTATCAGTGGATGACGGCGTGAATGAATAGACCAGATCATTGCCGGCGCCCGGAGCACAGCCGCCGAGCCCTGGGTCGATATTATTTGTAGCCGTAGATAAGGATGCATCTTCGGTGAATGACGAAGCTGAGGGGCTGATTACGGTTGCCTGCGCGCAAGTATCCCCGGCAAATGGGGCTGCAACGGGCGATGCCGACGAGGCTTGCCCGGTTCTCATCAGGCCAGCGGCCCCGAGGATAACCAGCACCATAATTGATAAACCGAGCGGCAACCGCAGCGAGTTAGAATGTCGCGTGAGGATCAAATTAGACTTCATGTATAGCGTCACTCCGTAAGGTAATAGCCCAATCGCTTGGCTTGGCACAGATGCAGTTAGCCAACCGAATTGGGGGTTGTGTCCAGCTCCTGCTAATTCATTGAACGTGGGCTTGCGAGAGCCGCATTATATAGGAAGTCAAAGTTGAACGTAAAGGAAGGAAATTGAACTTTACAACGGTAATCGTGCATTGCGCACCTCAGTCGCAAAGGTCGCAGCGGTCTCCTTGCCATATTATGGAGACCCGTGGCAGTCCCGACGACCGAGCGTCACCGTGGCCGGACCACCCGCGCAATCAGCCGTAAATCTTCGCGGCCGAGCTCACCGGTCACCACCAGCGTTATCACATATGCGACCGACAAAGCGATGAGCTGCCCGATAAGCAGCAGTTTAGATTGGGAGGCGAACAATAACGATCCGGTGTAGACCGCACCGGCACACGCCATAATTCGCGCTAACGACAAAATAGACATCACCGCCCTGAACGACTTCCAAAGATACAAACAACCGACAAGCGTTCCCGCCATCATTGAGACCGTCGTTGCCGTTGCAGCTCCCGCGAGTCCGTGCAACGGAATCAAAACAGCATTCAAAGCTGCGCTGAGCGCGAGCGTGGCCAACCCGAGCAAAAGCGAAACTCTCGGTTGTCCGCTGGCTGAGATGATTGTTGTAATAACGTAGAGCAATCCAAAGAACAACATCCCGAACGCCAGTATCCTCAATGCCGAGGTTCCTGCTTGATAGTTCTCGCGGTATATCAACCTCAGAACCCCGCCAGCCGTCGATGAAAACAGCGTCGCGCTCAATGCCATCACCATTAGCGCGTATCGTAGCGTATTGGAAATGTAACTTTGCGTCCGCCGGCGGTCCTCGGCAAATGTGGATTGCGAAACCAGCGGGAAGATTACAAACGTGACCGAAACGATTATCTGGTACGTGAGATTTGCGATATCCATGGCGGCGCTGTAATAGCCCGCGTTCTTGCTTGCGATCGTTGCGTCTTGCGATGACAACGCCTTTATGAGCATCAAGTCGACTCTCTGAAGCAACGTAAGCACAAATGTGAACAACAGGACGTAAGATTGAAACTTGAATAACTGTCCCGCCCGCGCTTCGCCCTTGTGATTGTCCTCACCGGCAATCATCGTCGAGATCACAAGTACGCTAACCGCGGCGAGAGCGAACCCACCCACACTCCCAGTCACTCCGAAACCCAGCCACGCGAGCAGCACAATAAACGCCAGCTTCAAAGTCGAGTAGGTTATGTCCAACCCTGCTTGAATTCCGAAGAGCCTCTTCCCGTTGAAGTAGCCGGTAAAGACCGAGTAGAACGAATAGGCGAGAGTGATCAATGACGCGAGTCGAAGCCAGCCCGTCAGCCGCGGATCGTTCAACAGTGACGCGGTAACAGGCGCAAGCAAGAAGAATCCAAGAGCGGCCGCTCCTCCGATGTAGACTTGCAACCCAAGCGCTTTTCTTTTGATCGCGCCGGCGTTCTCCGGCTCCTGCGAAACATAACTTGAAACCGTCTGATAGGTGCCGGTGACGATAACGGCATTGATGATTGATACCGTGTTGATGACGACTCGGTATAACCCGTAATTCTCCTCGCTGAGCAAATACGTCAAGGTGACAGCAATTCCGTATCCGCTAACCATGAACCAGATCTTGGCGGCGGTTATGTAGATGGTGCCTCGCCCCGCGATCGCAGCGATGTTATCAGTTGATGTTCGAGACTTCGATTCTTCTGTTGCCAGTGGCGTCATGCGTCCTCAAGGCGCGGTTGATGATCGTGCCGTATCGTGAACCGATCAGCGTCCAGTCATAAGCCGCGGCCGTTCGCCGGGCATTCTCCGAGAGCCGACTTCGCAGACTATCATCGCTTAAAACAAGCAACAATTTGTCTTTGAGCTTCAGGTGATTGCCCGGCTCAAAGAGTAGTCCATTCTCACCGTCGACAATTGCCTCGGCAAGCCCTCCGACTCTGGAAGCGATTACTACCCGACCGGCAGCCATTGCTTCGAGACACACGACCGGCGCGCCTTCAGTCCGGCCATCGCTCAGCTGGTGCGAGGGGATCACCAGGGCTTCGCACTCGGAGAGAAGACGACTTCGTTCATCGGCGTTTATCCGGCCGACAAATTGCGCGCTTACGTTACCAGCGCGGGCAAGTTCTTCGAGCGGTTCGCGGCGCTCGCCGTCACCAGCAACGATCAGGCGTACGTTCTCCAGCCCGCTCATCGCGTCCAGCAGCACCTCTAGCCCCTTGATTTCAGTGAGGCGGCCGATGAACAGGATTGTACGAGGCGATCTGTTTGCTGGCGTTGCGGCCGGCTGGGCGGGCACCGCGGTCCCCATTGGAATCACGGATACTTTGTTGGCCGCGTCCGGGTTCAACGCGACTAGCTTTTCTTTCAAGTCAACGCTGACGGTTATGACCCGGCTGCTTCCTCTTATGATAAATCTCGTGATTCGCCAGCCTCCGCGCATTCGAATCAGAAGATGAACTCCGCCAGAGTGTTCGACCACCACGTGCGGTTTTCCTAGCAGTCGGCTAATGACAGCTCCAACAACACCCGAGGGAAGCATCCAGTGCGAACAGATAGCGTCGGTCCGTAGCGCCAAGACCAAAGAGTGCGCGAAAAAGCATACCAGCGAGACCAACGCGACGAGCTTGGTCAGCATACTCGCAGAAGCAAGACCATTCAGATCCTCACCAGCATTGAACGGATCGATGGCTTTTGGCCACAGCGATGCCGACCGTTTCAGCATGAATACGTCAAGCGGCCAGACAGACTTCGAACGGTGTGGTGGCGCAAGGATCGTAATATCGAAATAGGTTGCGAGGCTGCGAGCAAAATCACGAATGTAGCCGCAGGTTTCGTCGCCCGGCGAACCAGGAAAGGAACTCGTCAACAACAACAGCTTTGGTTTTTTGCTATGCCTCAAGGTGGAAGCCCTGGGAGTCCAGACATACCTGTTCGCCTGGGCTTTGCGCACCGACTGACCGGCGGGGATACCTACCCTCCCAGTGTGTGGGGAAGAATCGTCTCCGGACGTAGCTTCTTGTGATCAAAAAGAGTATCGCTGGAACAGTCGTGATTGGGTTGATTCCTGACACTTCGTCGGCGTACACGGTTCTGACCGGAACATTTTCAACCGCAAGACCGGCCCTTAATGCCGCGAAGAACATCTCTGTCGGAAATCCGTAGCGATCATAGAGGTCGTCCAAAGCGAGACGGTTTAGCGCTTGACGCTGAATGACCGTGTAGCCACAGTGTGAATCAAGATGGTTGTCGAACGCCGCAGCCAACCTGGCCAACCAGCTAAAAAACCGATTTCCGATGTAGCGAACCAGCGGCATGCACCCGATGCTTTCAGGGTCCAGAAACCGATTTCCCTTTACGTATTCAGCGCCGTTTAATGCCCGCTCAAGCAGACCCGCCAGGTCGCGGCCATCCATTTGTCCGTCGCCATCCATTACAGCAATCAAGTCCGCTCCGCTATTCAGGCAATGCCGATAACCGGTCTTTGTCGCCGCGCCAACTCCGGCGTTGCGAATGTGCCGGAGTCTGATGAGCCGTCGATCAGCAACTCGAGACAGCACGCGCCATGTTTCATCCGTGCTTCCGTCATCGACCACGACAATAAGATCGACATAGCAGGGCACTCGCCTGATTGCTTGCTCGACGTGAGCCTCTTCGTTGTGAACGGGCATAACGACTGCCACGTTTCGATCACGATACATTTTCTTCCTTTGGCGATTAAATTCCGCGTCTCGCCGATGTATAACCCGGGACTGCGACCGGTAAATTTGAGTCGGACATTAAACGTCGAGCACATAAACCTTTTCGCGTCCGCCGGCAATCGTAAAGGAATCAGCAGCTCGCGAAGTGTAACGCGAGAATAGGTCGTCGAGGCTTGCTTCAGTAAACCGATTGCGATGCTCGCCAGCACCCGGGTTGGTAAGTAAGCGTGCAAGCCGCGACAGGATTCTGGAGTCGCTTGTCGCCAGGTTGCGAATCGGTTCGGCGACAATGACTCGCTTTTGAGCGGCTTGAAGCATCCGTTCGACTACAGGCTTGGCGTCCGGCAGAAAATGATAGAGGCTTGCCTGCATGATCACGTAGTCCGCTGCCGGTAAAGCATCCTCGCTGCGCAGATCCCACACCAGCCCGCTGGCGCCCCGCCGGTTCAAGCGAGCGACGAAGTTCGCGTTGATATCCAGACCGGTGTATCGCACCTGTTTTCCCGAAAGATAGCGGTGATACAAAAGGGCGGGTCCACAGCATAGATCGAGTACGCTCGAGCCCGTGGGAATCATCTCGGCTATTGCCCGGTACCTTGAGGCATAGTGACGACCATAAAGCAGGAACATCGCGAGCTCATATAGTGCGGAGCTGCGGTATATGAGACTCGTCGCCATGCTTTGGTGCCAACACAAATTTGACCAGGACCCTGGCCGTCATCGCTTGCTTGATAAAACCTTCTCTTCGACGCTGGCCGTCTCGATCGTGCGATTTATCACTTCGCGAATTGCCGCCTGCGGTTTGTTATTCACTTTTACAAAGGTCCGGCCGGTGTACTCACCCAGGATCCCGAAGAAAAGCATTTGAACGCCGCTCAAAACCAGTAGCGCCACCATCAACGAGGCCCATCCCATCGCATTTGGCGAGAAGTCCTCGGGTTTCAAAAGGCGGTACAGCACCACTACCACCGCGAGCATCAGCCCTAGCATCGCGAACCCAAACCCAAGCCAACTTACCAGCCGCATCGGCCGGGATGAGAATGAAAACGCGAGCCGCGCCCACACCCTCAAAGACTTCCAGAATGTATAAGTGCTGCGACCGGCATAGCGTGGATGATGTTCGACGGGAATTTGCGAAATCCTGGACGTGATCTGGAATAAAAGACCGTCGATGTACGGATCCGGCCCATCGTACTTGCAGATCTGTTCAACCACTTCTTTGCGAATGATCTTGTAAGGTGACAGATAGACTTCTTTTGGCTTATGGATCACCCACTCGGCAAACTTCCCGTTGAACCAACTCCCTGCGTTTTTCCAGAGCTTCTGCCGCTTTACGCGGAAATCGGCGTACACCGCGTCATCGCCTTGCTCGATCTTATCCAGAAGAGCGGGAAGATAGCGGGGGTGATGCTGAAGGTCATCATCCATTATCGCCACATACTTACCTCGGGCCAGGCGTAATCCGGTGATAATAGCGTTGTCTTGCCCGAAGTTGCGTCGAAGGTCGATCCCCACGATCTGCGAGTTGGTTCTGCAGATCCCCTGGATGACCGCCCACGAGTTGTCAGGCGAACAGTCGTTGACCAGGACGACTTCATACTCGCGATTGGTGTGATGGAGAGTTTCGCCGATGGCTTCGATCAAAGCTTCGAGACAGTCTTCGCTTCGATAGACGGGAATGACTATCGACAGATCGGGTTGAAGCGGGTGATTGCCACTAGGCATCGGGTCGATAATAGCCACACTTATTGTTGTTGTCGACCACCCGAAGCTGTGTGCGATTGTTCGAGAAACTCAGACAAACTCTTCACGACGCGCATCTGCTCTTCCCGGGTGATGTCAGGGTAGAAAGGCAAACGAAGAAGCCGCGCGCTAAGATCCTCGGTCAACGGAAAATCCCCTTCTCGATAACCGAACCGTTTTCCCATCGCCGACATATGCAGCGGTACGTAATGAAAGACTGCGCTGATTCCCCTTGTTTTGAGATGTGCCATCAGACCGTCTCGAGTCTTCGCGTCGCGAAGCAACACATAGAACATGTGAAAGTTGGTCTCGCAGTTTGCCGGGGGTCGAGGGATGCTGAGCAACTCTCGCTCTTCAAGCGTCGAAAGGTTTTCCAGATAAAATTGATGGACTTCGCGTCGTCGAGCGGTGATTTCGTCCATCGCTTCAAGCTGCGCTAACAGAAACGCGCAGGCGATCTCGGCTGGAACGAATGACGAGCCGACGTCAACCCAGGTGTACTTATCGACTTCGCCGCGGAAAAACTGGCTTCGGTTAGTGCCTTTATCGCGAATGATCTCAGCGCGCTCGACCAATTCGGGCGAGTTGACGCAAAGAGCGCCGCCCTCACCGCTGACATAGTTTTTGGTGTCGTGAAAACTGTACGCTCCCAGGTGACCTATCGATCCAAGCGCGCGGCCGCTGTAAGTCGCATTGACGCCCTGGGCCGCATCTTCCACAACCACAAGTTCGTGCTTCTCGGCGCTGGTCATTATTCGATCCATCTCGCACGAGACGCCGGCATAGTGAACTACAAATACTGCTCGAGTATTACTGGTAATCCGTTGTTCGATCAGGCGTTCATCGATGTTCAAAGTATCGGGCCGAATATCAACGAAGACGGGCTTTGCTCCGCAGCGAACTACAGCGTT
>DASRIZ010000321.1:0-9210 GCA_035649735.1 Blastocatellia bacterium
CCTTCGCCATCTGGAACGCATACTCGATCTCGTCATCAGTGGCGGTAATGCGCTGGTTGAAGCAAAGAATCTGAAGATCAATACCAGCATCATTGAACTTCTTCTTGACGGCCTTGAAGGTGTCGGGCGAAGTCGCCAGGCGCCATTTGCGCAGCGCTTCCTGGTGCTGCCGTTGGGCTTCTTGCTGTTCGGGGGTCAATTGGTTGCGGCCACCGCCGCCAGACGCGGTTGCCTGCGGTGCGCCAGCTAACGCTTCGCAATGGTTCGACATCAGCTCCGCTTCGCTGAGCCCAATCTTGACCATCGCGGAGATGATCTCTGTCGCCGGGATCGAACGGAAGCTATAGGTGATCGCGCCGATCTGGACGCCCTTGAACTTAGAGTTGATCTTAGCTAGTGCCACTGACAGGGGCAGGCCAGCAAGCATCATCACACCAAATTCCCGTCTCGAGTACATGATGTATCACCCTCCGTTGCTTCCTTGTCTCGGCTACAATCGGCGATGCTTTACCGTCGAGGAATATCGAACCTTCGTTGCAGAGTCAAGGGCCGCGGGCCGCGTAGCGGTTACCTCTCCACTTCCTGTGATCTAACAACGACTCCGCTACCTGGCCCGCGTTGTTCGCCATACTCGATCATCGGCTGGCCCTCAACAATCACGTGCTCGATTCCCGACGGGAATTGCTTCGATTCCTCAAACGTCGCGCGGTCGATGACTGTCTGCGGATCAAAGACTACGAGGTTTGACTGAGCACCTTGCTCAACTCGTCCGTAACTATCAAGCCTAAAGGTCTCAGCCGCAAGCCCGCTCATTTTTCGCACGGCGTCCTCCAGCGTAAGAACATTCAACTCGCGCACATATCGACCAAGCATTCGAGGATAAGTTCCGTATGCACGTGGGTGAGGCTTGCCCCCCAGCAGACCGTCGGTGCAGACATTTACATACGGCTCGCGCATGATCTTCTGCACGACGTCTTCCGATTGGCTGAATGAAATCATCCCTACGCCCATGCGCTCATCGGCGAGCAGATCAAGAGCGAAATCGGCGGCCGCTTTTTCGCTCACTCCATTGTCGAACCCCTTTGCAATCGCCGCTGCCTGAGCGAGACTCTTACCGACATATTCGGGCCGCTTCCCGGATGGAACATCCGAGACAACAATTCCTTCAGGGCCTGACCATTTCCAAAAGTTGTCCCACTCTGATCGCGAGCGGTCGAGCATCGCCTCTCGAATGCGTCCGCGTTCGTCGGTGCTTGCGAGCCGCTGAAGCGTAGCCTCGACTCCCCCGGCGTGAGCCCAGGGCGGTAGTATCGCTCCCAGCATCGTCGAACCCGCGATGTACGGATACTGATCGGCGGTCAGTCGCATACCCTCGGCGCGGGCGATCCGTACCATCTCCAGAACCCCCTCGATAACCGGCCAGTTTTCTCGTCCCGCGACCTTGAAATGCGAGATATGGACTCTCACACCGGAATGCTTGCCGATCTCGATCATCTCGGCGACGGCATCTTCCAGATAGTCGCTCTCGCTGCGCATGTGCGCGACAAATACTCCGTCAAACTCGGCAACCGCTCTGCACAAGTCGATCAGCTCAGCAGTATCGGCAAAGCAACACGGTGGGTAGATAAGACCTGTTGACATACCGATCGCGCCTTCGCGCATCGACCGGCGAATCAATTCCTGCATTGTCGCAATCTCATCGGGTGCTGCTCGCCGGTCTTCCATTCCCATCGCGTTCAAACGAACCGCGCCATGCGGGATGAGATAGCTGCAATCGAGTGAGGGCTTAGCCCGCTCGACGGCTCCAAGATACTCGCCAACCGATTCCCACTCCCATTCACGATCAAGCTTGCCCAACAATCCTGCTAGTGACCGTTCCATTTGCGGCCGGTCTGCAGCGCGAATCGGCGCCACTGAAATTCCGTCCTGGCCGAATACTTCCAGAGTGATGCCCTGCCGGACTTTCATCGGCAACTCGGGCTCAATCAGCACTCGCAGATCGGAATGGCTATGGGTGTCGATAAAACCGGGAGCGATAACCATGCCCTTGCAGTCGAGTTCTTCGGGCGCGCCTTGAAGGGAGCCGGGCGCATCGACGGCGAGAATCCAGTTACCGCGAATCGCTACGTCACCCTCGAATCCAGAGCGTCCGCTGCCGTCGATGATCAGACCATTCTTGAGGATCAGATCAGGAGTTTTCATGAGTCGAGTAGCATACCAGAAACGCAAAGCGGCGGCTTCGGGCTATTCATCTAGTTGAGAGGGCCCGAAACAATGTCGATGACCGTCACTTCTGGCCGCGCGCAGAACCTTACTCGCGGTGCGTACCCACCTTCCATCCCGATGCCGCGATTAACATACAAAAACGTTTCGGCTTTTCGGTAGAGTCCCGCTTCGTACTGCTTGTCGAATCTGGATAGCGTTACAAGCGCACCATACCACGGCAGGCTAACCTGACCGCCGTGAGTGTGACCGGCGCAGTACAGATCAATGCCGTGATTGATAACACGGTCGATCTCATCAGGGTAGTGATAAACAAATATACTGAAGGCCTTGGGCGACACTTTTCCAAGGACTTCGTCGATTCGCGTCTCGTGCCCGACGGCAAGGCCGTTGAGAGCTATGGTCAGTCCGCGGATGTCAAGCTCGACCAGTTTCCCATCGAGTTCGTTGACTCCCGTCCCACCGAAAAGGTCCAGATTCCTCCAGAAGGACACGTCCCAGTTTCCTCTAACCGCGTAGGTAGGCGCTATTTCAGCCATCCCGGTCATGCACTGTCGGAAAACAGAGAGCGCCTCGATTGAGTTCAAACAATCCCCGCCGAAGAGAATCAAGTCAGGCTTCTCCTGGGCGATGATCCCCGGAAGGCGCCCTTCAAGGCGGGGTTTGCTGTCGCTGTGTAGATCGGAAATGAGAACAACGCGAACCGGAGCTGCGCTCTGACCCAGCTTGGCGCTCTGAATCTGCACGTGAGTAACCGACAGCCAGTATGGCTCGACAAAATATCCGTATGCTCCGCAAAGTATGCCAATGCCTGCAAGTCCGAGAACGACTCGTGAATACCAACTCTGAGTGCCAGTGTAAGGAGCAGAAGCACCGGAGGCTCGGCGCACGAGTTTTCTTATCAGAACTGCAGCCGCCAAAACATACACCGAACCAACTATGGTAACAAAAACAACTGCCCGGTAAGTGCCGGCGTTATCCATTTGAACCGAAAACTAGTTGCCTGTTGAGGCAGTCGTCCGTGTGCCGCCTACCGCCAAAAGCTCAAGCGCGTGACCGTCCGGATCTTCGAAGTAGAGGGATGACGACTTCATCCATTCATGAAAAACCGGACCCTCGACTTCGACGCCTCGTTCCCGAAGAATCGACGCGGCTCGCTCGAGGTCGGACTCGTCGATCGTGAACGCGAAGTGCTGCAGCGGCCACTCACCTTTGTCTTCCTGAAGCACGACCATTCCGGCGTCGCCGCCCGCCCTTAGGAACAACCAGTTTCGTTTTTCATCTCGAATTCCGACTTCCAGGTCCAGCACGTCAAGATAGAACGGTTCGGCTTTTGCGAGATCCTTTACGCGAATCGCGACTTCGTACACTCCTCGAATTGGTAGCATGTTGCCTCCTTGCTGAATAGTCTTCAGCCTGTACTTGCGCGCGGCGACACTATTGTATAATGCCGCAGTCAATTTCGCTAAAAGGACCGCATCGACGATGACCAATAACCGGGTCGCGCTCTATCTTCAAGACAAGCACCCCCTTCGCGAAGCCATCGATTATGTTCGCTACGCCGAATCACGCGGCTTCGAAGCGGTGTGGCAAGCTGAATCCCGGCTCGTGCGAGACGCGATTGTTCCGATGGCCGCCTACGCAGCCACGACCGAGCGCATCAAGATCGGTTCCGGAGTCATCAACAACTGGACCCGCAATGCAGCGCTAATCGCGGCGACCTTTTCGACCCTCGACGATTTGGCTCCGGGCCGAACGATGTGCGGCCTTGGCGTCTGGTGGGAACCCCTGGCAACCAAAGTCGGAGTCAAGCGACGCAAGCCCCTCCTGGCGATGCGCGAGACCGTTGACGTGGTGCGCCGCCTGCTGGCGATGGAGAAGGTCACCTTCAAGGGCGAGTTCGTTCAAGTCGAAGACATCGAGATCGACATCGTGCACGGTGATCGATCGCCAAAAAACGTTCCGATCTATATCGGCGCGACCGGCATGAAGATGATGGAGTTGTCCGGTGAGATTGCCGACGGAGTGCTGCTCAACTATCTGGTTTCACCGGCTTACAATCGTGAAGCGATGGAACATCTTAAAGCCGGGGCCGCTCGTGCCGGACGCAATATCGACCAGATCGACCGGCCGCAACTGGTTGTTTGCTCGCTGGACACCGATCGCGCGCGCGCGCTGGACAACGCGCGCGAGCTTGTAACCCAGTACCTCGGCCAGCAACCCCACATCATGAAGGCGAGCGGCGTGAGTCAGGACCTGCTCGACGAAATAGGCAATGTGTTGACGTGGCCTGCCGAAGAACACCAGATTCGCGAGGCGATGAAATTAGTCCCCGATGAAGTCGTTCAGCTGATAACGGCTTCGGGTACTCCCGACGAATGCCGCGCAAAAGTTGAGGAGTACCGGGAGGCGGGTTGCACCTGCCCGGTGCTTTATCCGCTTGGCGATGACGTGAGAGCGATGATTGAAGCGTTCAGCTGAAGGAAAACCCCCAACTTTAGTTGGGGGACCTTTAGTTTTAGCCTACGAGCGGTGTTTAGGGATTTTCATTTTTGGGTGTTGGGAAGAGGCTAACTGTAGAATGCAATTGAGAACAGTCGCCGCTACGAGGTACGTGACCCCGCTTCGCGAAGGCGGATCGCTACCAGCGATCGTCGAAGCCGATGACGACGGAATGTATGTTCTCAAATTCCGTGGTGCGGGTCAGGGTCCAAAGGCCCTGATCGCGGAGCTGCTTGCGGGAGAGATAGCTCGAGCGCTTGGGCTGCTGGTACCCGAGATCGTGTTTGTTCAACTCGACCCTGAACTCGCTCGAACCGAGCCCGACCCCGAGATCCAGGATCTGATCAGGGCCAGCGCCGGTCTAAACCTGGCTCTGGACTATCTGCCCGGCTCGGTAATGTTTGATCCCGTCGCAGAGCGACTCGACGTTGATCTCGCCTCCAAAGTCGTCTGGCTCGACGCATACGTGACAAATGTCGATCGCACGGCTCGCAACACAAACATGCTCATCTGGCATCGCCGGCTCTGGCTTATCGATCACGGCGCGGCCCTTTACTTCCATCACACCTGGACCAACTACATCGAACGAAGCCGCGATGCTTTCCCGTTGATCAAGGATCATGTTCTGCTTCCCGTTACAACTCCCGAATCTCTGCGCGAGATAGATTCGATGATGACCGAGCGGCTTACACCAGACATCATCAACGCTGTGATAAATCTTGTTCCGGATGCCTGGCTGACTGGTGGGGGTCAGGCTGGGGATCCGCCGTTCTCTGGTCCGGCCGAAACCCGCGAAGCGTATAGTGAATACTTGCTGCGCCGGCTCGAGGCGCCGCATGCTTTCGTGGAGGAGGCGATTCGTGCGCGATCACTATCCATATGATTACGCGGTATTGCGCGTAGTGCCGAGGGTCGAACGGGAGGAGTTTGTCAACGTTGGAGTGATCGTATCGTGCCCGGCCAGAGATTTCCTAGAGGCCCGTATTGAATTGGATGAGCAAAAGCTTGCAGCCCTTGATTCTGCACTCGACGTCGAAGCAATCCGCACATATCTGGCGGCCATTCCTATAATTTGCGCCGGAGGAGAACAGGCAGGGCCAATTGGTCAATTGACCCAGAGGGAGCGCTTCCACTGGTTGGTGGCGCCGCGAAGCACGATCATACAGACCTCGCCCGTGCACACCGGTTACTGCAGGGAGCCGTTAGAAGTGTTGGAGCACTTGCTTAACACGATGGTGCGGCCGCCTGTTGAACCGACAAACCCTGTGTAGCAGCGTTTCCCTTCTTCGCTTTGCGATCCTGGGCGTCTTTGCGCGAGACGGCAATATCGAGTATTGATGAGATGCTTCATCCAAACGTCGACAGCTTGCGAAGCAAGTCGGCGCGCGACGTGCGACACAGGTTACCGCCTTCGAAGAACGGATCGGATGTCACTTCCTGGGTCACGTATGGAGGAGGTTCGGCGGACATTAATTCTTCGAGCTCGTCAGCCTCGGTCTCGCAAAGAACCAGCCCCTCGAGATCGCCGTCGAAAACATCGATTGAAAACACACGGCCGCGATAGGTTTGATAGAAGCGGGTCTTTCTCAGGCGATCTCCCGCGAGGCGGTCAAGCAACCGGTACTCGTCGGGTGACAGGAGAATCCGGTTAACCGTGCGGAAGTACGGCGACGCCGACTCGCGTTTCTTATTGAGCTTTATTACGCGTCGTTCGGAGTCCGAGTCGGTCAGGATCCTCAGCCGAAGCCTTGAATCGGTCAGGTATTTGTCCTCGTAGGTTTTGAAATACGACTCGACGCAGTTCCTCCAGTCGGCATTTCGCGAGACGAGGAACCGCCTCTCGTACTCCACTCGAGAGTACTTCATTTCGTCAACATCAAATTCATTTTTCACAACCACTCCGGTCTAGTTCTTTATTCAACGCCTCGCGGTACAAACCAACGCTTGTAACTTGCTCCGTACAGGATTGTCCCCACACCTAGCCACAACGGACGCCGCAAGGGCCGTTTCAATCTCTTGAACATCCCCGCCGCGCTGATTTATCTCCAGGATCACCGGATTACCTTCGATGAGACCTTTGGCAACGTCAGCAGCGGACGAACTAATTCCGGCCTTTGCCAGGACGGTTATCGCTGAATCACTGAACCCCAGAGTCTTAAGGAGATCCAAAATCAACTCTTCGTCATGAAGCAGAAAGGGGAGGTTGTAGAACGCCGGCGGGTCGTGTTCAAAGAAAGTTGAAATGGTTTCGTGCGCCAGATGCGCAAGCTCGTTTTTGTCGATTGAATCCCAGACGTTAAAGACAAACAACCCGCCAGGAGACAGAACTCGATGAACCTCACGCAACGCGGCTACTTTGTCTGGAAAGAACATGAGCCCGAACTGACACACCACCGCATCAAAAGAAGCGTCATCAAAAGGCAGTGACGTCGCATCGGCTTGTTTCCATTCGACGGCGTCATCCGGTCCAAATTTGGCGGCGGCATACGCAAGCATGCCGTCATTCAGATCACTCGCAACCAGCCTCGCTTCTTTTCGAAGACGATCGCGAAGATGGCGGGTTACGATCCCGCTGCCACACGCGATCTCCAATACCACGCCTGCATCCACCGGCACTCGCTGGACGATATCCAGGGCAAACGGCTCAAACAGACACGAGCCCAAATAGCGATCATAGTTTTCCGGAATCGAGCCAACGAACGCGACGTGCTGATCGCTCATCTCGCTAATCCCATAGATCGACCTATTTGTCACAAAGCGGCCCGTACATGTCGGGCCGCCGATCGCGATAAAACTGCCAGTGAGTTCGCACCTCTTTGATTTGATCGAGATCAAGATCGGCAACAATCAGCTCATCCTTGTCCTCGCTGCCCTTCGCAAGAATCCGGCCATCCGGATTGCAAAAATAGGAAGAACCAAAAAACTCACCGATGTTCCACGGAGCTTCTGTTCCAACGCGATTGATCGTACCGACAAAGTATCCGTTTGCCACCGCGTGCGCGCGCTGTTCAAGATCCCAGAGATAATCGGCGTGTCCCTTGGTTGTCGCCGATGGAATAAAAACGATCTCGGCGCCGTTTAACCCCAGGGCGCGCGCTCCTTCAGGAAAATGCCGGTCATAACAGATATACACCCCAATGCGCGCGTACTTTGTTTCAAAAGTCGGAAAGCCGGTGTTACCGGGGGTGAAGTAGAACTTTTCCCAAAAGCCTGGGAGACAATGCGGGATGTGGGTCTTGCGATACTTGCCCAGGTACGTTCCGTCGGCGTCAATCACCGCAGCGGTGTTGTAAAAGACCCCGGTCATCTCTTCTTCGTAGATCGGAACAACCATGGCCATCTTGTGTTTCCGCGCAATCTCGCACATCAATCGGGTGGTCGGCCCATCAGGTATCCGTTCGACCAGATCGTACCAATGCGGGTTCTGCTCGGCTGGGAAGTAAGGCCCGTAGAAAAGCTCCTGGAGACAAATGATCTGGACGCCCTTCGACGCGGCATCATTTATCATTGCGACGTGCTTATCGACCATCGCTTTCTTTATTTTGTCGATTGAGCTTTCGGCTGGTTCTTCGTTGGCGGCCTGGATGAGGCCGCATCTTACAAGTCGCGACATAATGGAATTATCTCCTATTGACTCTGGGGCTGATTATTACATGGTCACTCAACCACAACCTAAAGTTTTGCTAGTCGTTGCCGAGCGGTGTTTGTGGACGGATCCTGCGGCGCAACGTCTACGGCCTTCTGAAACGCGGCCTTAGCCTCGGAGTTCCTTCCAAGACTCTCGTAACACAAGCCAAGATTGGTGTGAACGACATTCTGATAAAGATTCCGGGCATCCAACTGTTTATATGCCGTGACTGCTTCCTCATAGCGCCTTGATTTCATGCTAACGTCGCCCAGCGTGTACAGCAGAACAGGGTGCTCCGGGGCATAGCGTTGAGCGATGTGCAAATGATTGAATGCTTCGTCGTAGCGTCCGAGTTTGTTAAGCAAGACCCCGAGGTTGATCCGGGCTTCAGGATAAGCCGGGTTTCGCTCAAGCGTCTCCAGGTAAGCCTGTTCCGCGAGCGAGTCTTTACTCAGTTGAGCGTATACCCATCCAAGGTTGTATCGAGCTCTCAAATGCTCCGGATAAATCTCAAGAGCGCGGCGCAGCGGTTGCTCGGCGTCGGCATATCGTCCCTCGCCTATGTATGTCACGCCAAGGTTGTAATGCGTGTCGGCGTAAGGGGCGCCGTAGGCGATGGCGTTCAGATAAAAACGCTCCGCCTCAGTTAGCATTCCCTGCTCTCGGTAAATGTCCGCCAGATTCGAATAAGAGTCGTAGTACTTTGAATCGACTTCAATCGCGGAGCGATAGAACGACTCCGCTTCCGCGAATCGCCGCTGCTCGGCATAGTACGCGCCGATATAGTTATGCAGGAACGGCCACCGAGGCGCCACCTTCATCGCGTTTTCGGTCATAGCAAGTTCGCTCTGCCATGA
>DASRIZ010000322.1:0-2729 GCA_035649735.1 Blastocatellia bacterium
ACCACGAAGAATTCGAGGGGTCTGCCAACAGCCATGACCATTTATGATCCAGTCGGGCAAACTGCGGCTCGCGATGGCGCGTTTACGGATCGCAACAATTACAGAGGTCTGAACCGTCTGGACTGGATCGACGGGATGACAACCGAGATCGGGCGCGTGTTCCTGGGCGTGAGCATCGAGTGCTTCTCGTGTCATAACGGCGCGGGCCACACCGACAGCTTCAATATGTTCCTCGGCAGCAAGAAGAGGACCGACTTCTGGCAGCAGGCGGCTTTCTTTGGAAGGATGAGGAGCATCGGATCGAGCGACGGCAGCGGCCGCAACTTCTACGGCGAGCAAGCCCAAGTTGACGACCTCGCCCCAGGATACAACACCGGAGACGACTGGCCCTACTACACCCCGGCAGAGGGCCGTTTCCCGCGCGATGGCAAGACCTACGAACCTGCGTTTATCCTGACCGGAGAGAAACCAAAACCGGGTGAGGATCCTCGCAAGGCTTTAGGCCGCATATTGCCCTCTCACATCCAATTCTCGCGTGCGGCGGTCAACAACATTTGGGCCAAGTTGATGGTTGTTGGTTTGGTCGAACCGACCGACGGTTTCGATCTGAACCGGCTGGATCCGAAGAATCCGCCGCCGAAGCCATGGACACTACAGCCGGCGAATCCCGAGTTGTTGCAGGCGCTGGCCGAAGACTTCCGTGCGAACAATTACAGCATCCAGCACCTGATCAAGACGATCATGAAATCCAACGCGTACCAACTTTCCACCAGCTTCCGGGGCGAGTGGAAGCTTGCCTACATTCCCTACTTCGCGCGCCGGTTCGTCCGTGTTTTGACCCCGCCTGAGGCTGTCGATATGGTGGCCCAGGCAACGGACCAGCCGTTCGAGATTAAGGAGGTTCGAGGCACGGTCGGTAATCGCGCGGAGAAGCTGGAAGTGCCCTTAAACTACGTCAGCCAGTTGTACGACCCGGTAATCGTCAAGGGCCTCGAGAGACCCGGCTCTGAGAATCTGCAGATCTATGCGTTCATGCAGGCCTATTACCAGGCTGAACGTACAACGCCGCCGATCGACAAGAACGTCGCCACTCCGGTGCAGGCGATGATGATGATGACTTCGCCGCTTGTACAAAAACGCATAAGGGCCGAAGGAACGACGCGCGTAGCCAAGTTATTGCAGGCCGGCAAATCGGACGATGCAGTGATTGAGGAACTGTTTTTGGCGACGCTCTCACGCCACCCCAAAACCGACGAGGTGGACGTGGCAAAGCGTGTGATCGCAAAAGACAGGACAACCGGCTTTGAAGACATTCAATGGGCGCTCCTGAACACGACGGAGTTTTTAGTTAACCATTAACGGGAAATCAAAATTCGTCAAATTGAAGAGGAGAAAAATCCATGGGAATAAGAATTGAAGATCTGAGCCGCCGAGATTTGCTGAAATTATTCGGCCTCAGTGTCGGCGCCGTTATAGCGGATTCGGCGGCCTGGCCTCGCAATGTGCAGGCGCAAAGTAAGAAGATCACGCCTCGCGGCACCGCGCGTAACGTGATTTTTATCCAAAATTGCGGTGCGATGAGCCAGAACGAGACCTGGGATTTCAAGGAAACCAAGTGGACGGCGAAAGATCTGGACATCCAGAAGGTCAGTTCCGACCTCCTGATCTCCAAAACCCTCTTCCCGCATCATGAGAGGTGGGCGCCAAAAGCTGCGATGGTTCGCACGCTATGGGAAAACTCGCTGGTTCACTTCACCGGCATGTACCACTCGCAGGCGGGCCGTGCCTTTAACCCGGCGATTATTCGGGAAGTTCCGGCCTTCGGCAGCGTTGTCGCTTACGAACTGGAGAAGGAGCGTAAACCGTCCGACACGTTCCCGACATTTATGAGTGTCGATTTGTGGAATACAAGATGTCCTCAAATCGGATCGGGAATGTTGCCTCCCAAGTTTGCCGGACTCGACCTGAACACCTCCACCGTATTCGACAGCTTCGCTGGGGCCGATGCAAAAGCCGAGGTGGATTTGGCCCGACGCTGGGAAGTGCTCAACAGAATATCGGAGGTTTCGCCTTCAGGCAGTGGCGACACGCTTGGCGGAAAAGCCGACGAGTATGGCGCGCATTACCAGTACGCATTCAAGATTCTGATGGATCCACGATTCAAGAAAGTGCTGAACGTGACCGACGAAGAAAAACAGCGTTACGGCGTAGACAAAGACAAGGGCACTTGCAAGCTCGGCCTTGCGATGCTGCTTGCACGGAATGTCCTCGCCAGCGACGCCGGTACACGATTTATGTGGGTCTCTAATGCCTACAACGGCAACAACGGCGCGGCCGACAACCACGATCAGATCTATGGCCGTGGCGCGTTGGCTCCGAGAGGCTTCCTGCTGCCCATATACGACAGCGCTCCCAGGCTGGATGCAGCGCTCGGTAGCCTCATCGAGGATCTTTCGAAGATGCCGGGCAAGGAGCCGGGAAAGACCATGCTAGATGAGACCCTGGTTGTTGTTGGCCATGAATTCGGGCGCACTCCAGACATGAATTTGAACTTCGGCCGCGATCACTGGGGTCCCGCTTATACCGATGTGTTCATTGGCGGCGGCGTGAAGCCGGGCCGGATTATCGGTAAGACGGAGGGCGGCAAGTCCGTCGATCACGGTTGGGCTTACAAACAGCAACCCATGAAGGATCACGTGACGGCGACGATCTACTCGGTGCTGGGGATC
>DASRIZ010000323.1:0-4525 GCA_035649735.1 Blastocatellia bacterium
CGTGGTATGGGTCATAGCGGTCTATTTTCTGATCCGGAATTTTGTGGACGCATGGAAGGATCAGCGGGACTTGAGGGAGCGGCTAAGAAAGGAGGATCGCTTCGTAGAGATTGGCGCGACCACATTCGGGGCACGCAACCCCGATTACAGAAGCAATCTACCCGATTTACCCGGTTTGAACCTCTTCCAGCCGCTGCCGGAGCCTGAAAAGTCAAATTTCAAAATCTTCGTCGAGATCCTTCGTGATACCAAGAAGAATCTGGCGAAGCGATTCGGTGGCAAGCGCGATTTCAGCCCTGTGCTCGCCGCCTGGTTTGCAGTTGTTCTTGCGGTGCTGTCGTTAGGAGTTATCGTGTTCAATTTCCACATCCGCGGCGGTGTCGTTCAGGCGGCATTTGGTTTGGTGGCTCTCGCATTAGGCGTGCGCGCCTGGGTCTACGGAACCGGGTTGCGGACTCGGTTGGCGGCTGCCATTGGAATGACCGGAGGAGTCGTTGTAATGCCCTGGGCAGCCGCCGCGACCGCCGGGTTTGGATCAGTGGCCGGGATCGGATTGCTGGTAGCCGGGCTTGTTTCGGTTGTTTGCGCGGTTGGCGCGGCCGAGCTGCTCCGGCAGGGCTGGTCCACGATTAATAATCCTCCGGGCGTGCATTAAATGCCCTGGTTGATGGAGGCTATGAAGCGGGCAGACATGACTATTCGTAGTCACGTTACCCGCTCCTTGTTTATCTTTCCAAACAGGCGTGAGCCGTAGGTCTTCATAGCCGATTAGCGCGGTAAATCCAGGTGCTTCTAGTTGCCGCGCCACCTTCGCCGTAGCCGCCAACTATTAAGACATTGCCATCAGAAAGCAATGTCGCTGAAGAGAAGAAGCGCGCGGTGTCGAGCTCGCCGCTCACCAACCCGAAAGTATTCCTGGAAGGATCGTACACTTCCACCCGGGATGATCCGCCGGCGATCAACGCTCGGCCGTCTTTCAGCAGCACCATCGCAGACGTAAGCTTGTACCTCGCGGAATTCATGTTACCAACGGATCTGAATACTCCCATGGAGGAATCATAAATCTCAGCGCTCGCATACTGTCCTCGTGAGTCGCGTTTGTCGGACCCGCCCGCTATCAGAACATTTCCGTTAGACAACAAAACTGCCGCGTGTTTGTGGCGGATGATTGTCATATCGCCGGTCGGTGTGAACTTGCCCGAGGCTGGGTCGTATAGCTCGGCGCTCGAGAACACTGTCATCGCTTCACGGCGGTCCTTATGCCCGCCGGCAACCAGTACCTTTCCATTCCTTAATAACGTAGCGGTGTGACCTTCCCGCGCCGTTGTCATGCTTCCGGTAGCGGTGAACCTGCCGGTCGCCGGATCATAGATCTCAGCGGTCGACAGAAACGTGTAGCCCGGCCCGACCCCGCCGATGATCAGAACTTTGCCGTTGCCGAGTAGCACCGCCAGGTGGTCGCTGCGTGGCGCCGTCAGCGGACCGGTAGGAGTAAAACGGTTGGTTGCCGGGTCGTAGAGCTCCGCATTCTTTATGTAGTCTCCGTTGAAGCCCCCGGCGATAAGCACTTTCCCATCAGGCAGCAGCGTCGCGGAATGACTGACACTACGCGCGCTCATGCGTGGTCCCGTTGAAAACGAATTCGCGGCAGCGTCGAAGATCTCAACTGCATCGTGGTAATTTCCGTTGCCGTTCATTCCCCCGGCGATCAGCACCTTTCCGTTTGGAAGCAAGGTCGCCGTGTGACCCGAACGTTCGGATGTCATCGCGGCTGCCGGATTTACGGATAGTTCTGCGGGCACAGTCTTTTTGGCTTCCCCGGTAGAACAAGAGAGTAAGAGCATCAACAACGGTGAAATTAGACTGATTAGCCTGGCGGTCATCTCTGCACCTCCCGAATCTGGAACTTACTCCTTAGACGCGCAGGCAGGGAAATTTCTTCACCTCATTTGAGTGCGCCGCCATTTTTCGCATTCAGCGACTCTCGCATGGGTGGCGGCGCTTTCGCAGTGTGATACGAGGTGCAGGAAAACTCATAAGCGTCGCAGGTCGCCCCTTTCGTCTCGCGTTTCGAGCCTCGAACAACCACGGCTTAAGACCTTCCCGAGCCTCGTATCACTGCGAAAGCGCCGCCACCCATGCGAGAGTCGCTGAATGCGAAAGAGGGCGGCGCACTCCAAATGAGCTGCAGAATCTATTCGTACCTCAACGCGATCATCGGATCAACCTTTGTTGCGCGGCGCGCAGGCACCAAACAGGCTCCCAGAGCCACCCCCGTCAGCACCACCGCAATCACTGCGAAGATCGCGGGATCGGTGGGACTGACCCCGTACAAGAAACTCGCGACCAGCCTGGTCAAACCATAAGCCCCGCCCACACCAAGCGCCACTCCAAGAATCGTCAATCGCAAGCCGTCCTTTATCACGAGCGATAAAACATCGCCTACCTGCGCGCCGAGCGCCATCCTGACCCCTATTTCGTGTGTGCGCTGCGCAACCGTATACGCCATCACTCCATAGAGCCCGACCGCAGCTAATAGCAGCGCCACCAAACCGAAGACACCAATCAGTGTCGACGCGAGTGTCGTCGCTGCAAGCGTAGCGGCGATCTGTTCTGACATCGTCTTGATGCCGGAAACCGGAAACGAGGCGTCGAGCCGGCGCAGCTCGTCGCGCACCGCTGAGATTGAATCTACCGAGCTGCTTTTCACTCGGACGACAAAATTAGTGTAAGAACCGTAGCCCCGCTGCAATGAAGGCCGATCGAAGTGTGGAATCGGCTCCTCCGTCAGATCGTGATGCTTGATGTTTGCCGCTATGCCTACGATTTCCAACGCCGGCGTATTCGTACGCAACATCAATCTCTTGCCCAACGCGCTCTCCGTTGGAAAGAGCTTCCCCGCCAGCGCTTCGTTGATGATTATCACCCCCGGCGTACCTTTCCGATCCTGATCGGTAAAGCCCCGTCCCTCGACGATTCGTATTCCCATTGTTTCGTGATAGCGCGGGCCGACGTCACTGGCATCGAAGGCCATCTGCTCGTCGGGCAGCGATTGACGCCCCTCGACAAACAAGCTGCTCATATATCGGCTTCCGCTGAGCGGCATAACGAGCCCATAGCTTACGTCGTCCACGCCCGGCAACGAGCGCAGCCGTTCGATCAACTGGTCTTGCAGCGCGCGTCCCCGAGCTTCATCGTATTTCTTCTCGTCCAACTCAAGTGGAACCATAATCACGTTGTCGGTCTGATACCCGGGGTCGATCGCCAGCAGATTGCGCAGGCTCTTGATGCAAAGCCCCGCTCCGATTAGCACTATTACCGCCAGAGCCAATTGCGTGACAACCAGAAGACTTCGAATATTGAATCGACTCGAGCGAATGCCGGAGATCCCGCGTTCTTCCTTCAACGCCGGCACAAGATCCGCCCTCGAGCCCTGCCACGCCGGGACGATGCCGAATACGACTCCGGCGAGCAGCGTGGTCAATGCGCTGAAGATGAGGACGCGCTGATCCAGCCCATCGCCAAACAGTCCCTGGGCGATGCTGAGCCGGGTCTGAGTTTTTACCAACAAAGTCACAAGCCACGGCGCCAATAACAAACCGGCAGCGCCGCCTGCCGCCGCCAACAACAGACTCTCGGTGAGAAGCTGCCTCGCCAGCCGCACGCCCCCGGCACCCAGGGCGCGCCTGACGGCCATTTCCTTGCGACGCATGACTCCGCGCGCAAGCAGCAATCCCGCTATGTTTGCGCAAGCGATAAGCAGGACGAGCGCAACCACTGCCATCAATAATTTGAGTGGCGATTCGAATCGTTTCCGCAGAATTGAAATACCTTGTCCGCCCGGCTCAAACTTAATGTGCTGCTCACTAAACGGCAGACCTTTCGTGATTACTCCCGGCGGCGTGTTGGCGTCCTTGATTTGTTGTGCGAGCAAATCCATTCCCGTTTCAGCCTGGTCATGGGTGATGCCGTTCTTGATGCGTCCGAGCAATAGGAGCCAGCGGTCCTTGCGGTTCTCGATGAACTTGGATTGAGCCAGTTGGGGATGCATAAGAGCCGGGACCCAGATATCGGTTGGCTCTTCGAGAGTCATCCCCGCGAAGTCTGGCGACGCAATTCCGATCACCGTAAGAAGAGTGTTGTTGAGGGTGATGGTCTGGCCGATCGCGCCTGGATCAGCGCCAAAGCGTCTGCGCCAGAAGGCGTCGCTTACGACCACAAACGGCTGGTTGCCCGCCGTGACATCTTCTTCGGGAGAGAATGAGCGGCCGTGTTGAACACCAACGCCAAGGACGTCGAAGTAGTTAGCAGAAACAAACTCGCTCTGGATGCGTTCGATCTGATCGTTGGTCTTCAAATCCAACTTTGTTTTGCTGAATGAAAGCAGCCCGTCAAAGACTTCATTCTGAGATCGATAGTCGTTGAAGTCCGGGTATGAAAACGCATTGCTGACGAAGTGCGGGCTGACGCTGACCGAGTTGATCAGCACTAGCCGCTCGGGCTCTTTAACGGGTAACGATCGGAT
>DASRIZ010000324.1:0-5676 GCA_035649735.1 Blastocatellia bacterium
GACGGCCTGGTACACGTGACCCGTGATGGCGGCAAGAACTGGCAGAACGTAACCCCGCCTGGGATACCAGAATGGATTCAGATCAACTCGATCGATGCTTCGTCGATCGACGCGGGCACGGCTTATGTTGCGGCCACCAAATACAAGCTCGACGACTTCAAACCGTATCTCTACAAGACCAGTGATTACGGGAAGACCTGGAAAAAGATCACTAACGGCATTCCCGATAACGCGTTTACTCGGGTGATCCGGGAAGACCCAAATCGCCGGGGATTGTTGTACGCGGGAACCGAAACCGGTCTGTATGTTTCCTTTGACGACGGCGAGAATTGGCAATCGTTCCAACTGAATCTGCCGGTAGTGCCGATTACCGATCTCGCGATCCACAAACGCGAAAGGGACCTGGTCGCGGCGACGCAGGGCCGCGCGTTCTGGGTCCTTGATGACCTGTCGACGCTTCATCAGATCGCGGAAGCCGCAAAAACGGATTCTTATCTTTTCAGACCAGAAGATGCCTTTCGCATGGCAGGCGGTGGCGGCGGCGGGGGTGGTGGTCGAGCAGGCGGCGCCGTAGGACAGAACCCGCCGGGAGGGGCGGTGTTTTACTATTATTCGAAGGCCAAGCCGGGAGGCGAAGTCTCACTTGAAGTTTTCGATTCTTCAGGAAAATCCATCAGCAAGTTCTCAAGCCGCGCGAGCGCGGCACAACCCGTTCCCGCCCCGAGCGAGGAACAAGGATTTGGCGGCGGAGGTCCGCGCCGGCTGCCCGCCGAAGCAGGGCTGAATCGTTTTGTTTGGGATCTCAGATACCCCGAAGCGACTCGATTCCCAGGCTTGATAATGTGGTCTGGGAATACTGCCGGCCCGCGCGCGGCGCCCGGAACTTATCAAGTGAAGCTCACGATGGACGGCAAGACACTGACCCAGAGCTTCGAGGTAAAAAAGGACCCGCGTCTTGAAACGACACAGGCGGACTTCGCCAAACAACTCGATTTACTTTTGAAGATTCGCGACAAATTCAGCGAGACCAGCGAAGCTGTTTTGCAGATTCGAGATGTGCGCAAACAGATCGACGAAATTTCCAATCGGATGAAAGACCAGCCGGGCGGCAAAGCCATCGGCGACGCCGCAAAGACGCTAAACGGAAAACTCACAGCGGTCGAAGAGGAGCTCTATCAAACCAAGAACCAGAGCAGTCAGGACCCGCTGAATTATCCGATTCGTCTGAACAACAAGCTGGCGGCGCTGAACGGAGTGGTGGGCGGATCGGACTCGGCTCCAACCGATCAGTCCTACGCCGTCTATGAGGATTTAGTTGCGAAGATCAACGCGCACTTGAAGAAGCTCGAAGACATTATTCGCACTGACCTCCCTGCGTTTAACAAGCTGGTGCGAGAACAGGACGTTCCGGCGGTGATGGTGAGAGCCAAGGCCAAATAGAGAGACCAGCGCGGCCAGAACAATTTAAAGTTCGATGGAAGGTCCAACGCCCTGGCGTTGGGCCTTTGTTTCTGCAAACTGCGGATTGAGCGCGATTGACTGGTCCCTCTGGCATTGGATTTGCCCGGAACTGGGCGGATTTTGAGGGCATCTTTTCGGCGGGCAGTATCATCAAGCAGTTACAACAAACTGCCTGAATGGAGGAATGTACCATGTACGTGCAAACAGGTAAAACTTTCATTACTACTTTGATTGCCGTTGTACTGGCGTTGGGCGGATTGACTTTGCTATCGAGCGGGAGTAGCCGCAAGGCTCCGACAACAACTCTTGCTCAGACGAGTCAGGTACCGGCATCTTCGCAGTCGAGCTCGTATGAAGCAACGGGCAACGCGAACGCGCCCGCGGGCCAAACGAGCTACGAAGAAGGCTACCGCGCGGGATACCGGGATGGTCATCAGGATTGCTCGACCACCCAGGCTTCATCCAGCGTCGGCAGCGTCAGCAGCGTCAGGCGCACGAGTTATGCCCGCAGTTACAGTCCCCGGTCAAGGGTCGCGGGTACGACATATTATGCGCCGGCACGTCGCGGTCATTCGACAAGAAATATGATCCTGCGGATCGCCGCACCGGCGGCAATTGGAGCAGGTATCGGAGCGATCGCAAAGGGCGGTAAGGGCGCAGGCATCGGCGCGCTTCTTGGCGGTGGAGGCGGAGCGCTGTACCACCTGATCAAGCACGGTCGAGATTAGTCAAACGAATAAATTCGTTACTACTTGGACCTGCACGCCGCAGATGTATGGGCTATGCCAAATCGATAAGGCCACGTGTGAACGTGGCCTTATCAGTTTAATAGCGGAATTACGTTGCGCTATCCTGCTTTGAGCTTCTTTCTTAGCCGCCACATAGTTCGCGGCATCAAGAACCAGGATGAACGCGGCAGCCAAAAAAGAGATTCGTAAAGTAGTCTCCGCTCGTGGTCATCAAGCTTTATCTGACAGGTCCACGCGGCGAGCCGGTTGTTGATCTGCCGAAGCTTTATCGGATCTTCAAGCGATACGGGCTGAGCTGATCCCGGTTGCGCAGCAGCCATCAATTCGAACATACCGCACTCGATCATTGCCTCGCGGAGGTGATTGTTCAGATGCCTTACGAGCTGCTGTTTGGGATCGAGCTGCCCGCCGCACAGCAGCTCTTCGACGCTTTCAACGACGGGACACGCTTCTTCACAGGACTCTGCATCAGGGACCGCCGCGGCCGCGCCGCCCTGGAGCGCGAACAGCAAAAGGCTGATCTCGTCGTGTGAGAGGATTGTTGTGACCGATTCCATTCGTCTTACCGCACGTTCGTCAGCGACCGTCAAAGCTCTCACGCGACCGCTAGTTCAATTCCCTGACCCAACGAATGCGACGCTGCATATTCAAGGTGAAGCACACGTCTGGGAGCCTCGCTCCGAGACTTCGACGATGAATGAATGATAAGCGGACTCATCGCCAGGATTCCACCCTGCGGGACAAGACACTCAACAAACCCATGCTGCTTTACGATGCCGGCAATGTCACTGTCCGCCAGCACACCAAGGACGTGAGATCGCGGCACGACGCGAAGCGGTCCGTTGTCTGCGGTGGATGCATCAAGGTGGATTCTTAGAGATACGATACGCGACAGCGCCGAGGCAGGGGCGTGCGCATAGTGGACCGAGGCCTTTACTGACCATGATCCCCATCCGGGTGCGTCAAATCGTTCTCGCAACGGGAGCGCGGTATCTTGATGCCAGACGACAAGCCAATTAGCTTTTCCTGTCTTTTCGAAGAGCGTTGCTCGGAAAGGATGGGGCTGGCCGTGAAGCTCTTGGCGCGCGATTTCCAGGAGGCGGTTGTCGTTCGCGATTCTAATCACCTCCGGGACTGCCATGAGATGCCTCGCACCTGCGCGACTCCTGATAATGTTGGAGTTCGCAAGACTCGAGCTTAAGTTATCGCAGTCAGTCTCAGACAGAACCGTTTCAACGATTCTAAAGCCTCTAATAGATGTTTGATATCCAATCATTACGCGGGCTCAAAACCTAAACTCTCATTCAACGCATCCCCCTGAAGATCCGCTGGTGGCCGTCAAGAATCCGCTGCTCGGCTTCACGATTCACCTCGAGCGTCTCAACTCCGTGTTCAAATGTTCCGCCGAGCATGATCCCGTCACGCCGGGGAAACATGTACAACCCTCCCGTCACCATCGCGTAGTCCACTTCCGGCTGCGGCAACAGCGCCGTGAGCTGACCTTTGACTGGCTCAAGCTCCCGATCACCGAACAACTCGCGTGCACCCAGCCCGGTGCAGTTGACGACAATCGGTTCCGACAACCCTCCAAGCTGGCGCGCATCCTCGAACGCAACTCGACGAATCCGTCCGCCGGCGATGTAGAAATCGCGAAGCAGCGCGTTCAGATAAACCGAGGGCTCAATAAACATCATTGTGTCTACGTGGACGTGTTTTGCGGGAAAGGGGTTTTCAGACGGCTTGAGCTCGCGAGACGCCGGGAACAAGTCTCGCAGCATCGCGTAGTCCCAGGACATACCGCCGCCGTCGTCGTTATCCGCATCGCTGAGAGCATATTGTTGTCTCCAGTGAACTCCGTACTCGTCGCCGATCAGCAACTGGTATTGTCGATGCGCAATCCGAGCGGCGCGTTCGAACTGAGCGTTGAAGGCCGGCGTTCGCCGCCCCTCGTTGACCACGCTCGACGGGAACCAGCTCGCCCCGGCGATGTTGGAAGTCGTCTCAGGCGGCATATCTCGGGCAAAGATCGTTACATCGAATCCTCGCCGCTGCAGAGTCCGTGCAGTCGCTAATCCAACGACTCCGCAACCAACCACCGCCGCGGCACCGGTCTTGCCAGATTCGCGAATAAGATCCGCCGCCAAATAAGCCGTGCCCCAGGAGAGGGTGACCCCGCCGCCGCCGTGACCATAGTTGTGCACCAGGAGCTTGTCAGCCAGAGGCTCGGCACGCACGACGAAACCGGATGGCCGGAATGGCCGTAAGCCGACAACGGTTCTGATTACTCGATCTCGCGCTA
The DNA here is from genome assembly GCA_035649735.1 of Blastocatellia bacterium. Classification (GTDB taxonomy): domain Bacteria; phylum Acidobacteriota; class Blastocatellia; order UBA7656; family UBA7656; genus Onstottus_A. The sequence goes on from DASRIZ010000324.1 coordinate 4,510, forward strand.
CGTTGACTGGCGTAAAGCGAGTCGGATTGCGGCCTATGCCTACGGGTGGGTCGATAACATAGGGCCGGACTCGGCGCGCACAGGCTGAATTGAGCGTAACCCCGCCCACTAGCAAACCGACTGCCCGGAGCGCGTCGCGACGGCTGAAACGGCTTGTGTCCAAACGAGAGACTCCTCCAGTTCAATTGTTCGCAGGGTGCGCCAAACATAGACTAAAGTCTATGCTACGTCATTACGGAACGTTGAACAGCCGCTTAAAATTCTCTGAAGTCGTGCGACCGATCTCTTCGTCGGTCGTTCCTCGGATCTCAGCCAGGGCTCGAGCGGTTTCGATAACATAAGCAGGTTCGTTGCGCCGTCCGCGATACGGCACCGGAGCGAGAAACGGCGCATCGGTCTCAATCAGTACTTTGTCACTCGGCAGAAGGCGAGCTGTTTCTCGCAGGTCCTCTGCTTTCTTGAATGTGACCACGCCCGAGAACGAAATCAAAAAGCCAAGCTCGACCGCCTTTTCGGCAAACGAACGGGTGCCGGTGAAGCAATGGATAACGCCGCCTAACGTCGAATCCGTCCACTCTTCGATCAGGATCGCCAACGTATCGGCCTCGGCCTCGCGAGTGTGAATCGAGATTGGGAGCTGCCGCTCGCGCGCCGCGCGCAACTGCCGTTTGAATGCCTCGCGCTGCACATCACGCGGCGAGTTGTCATAGTGGTAATCCAAACCTATCTCACCCCAGGCAATTACTTTCGGATGCTGGGCGAGATCCTGGAGCCGCGTGAACAGCTGATCGTCGAGCAGTCGGGCTTCGTGCGGGTGAACGCCCACTGTGGTGTAAATAAACGAATGTTCTTCGGCAATCCGAAAGGCCGCGGCGTGCGAGTCGATTGCCACTTCACCGTTTCCGACGCACACGATGATTTCGACGCCGGCGTCGATCGCCCGTTGTATGACTGCTTCGCGATCGGCGTCGAACTCGGCTCCCTCAATATGGGCATGTGAATCGACAAACATTGAAAAATGCGGTCAGGCACCAAGTCTCAACTTGAGGCCTTCAGGGTGAGCCTACTGTCGGGCGGTACACCGGTCAAGCACTGTAACTGCGTAGCGGTGTCCTCTCGGTAGCTCGCGTGGGTTGGCGGCACGCCTGGGCCGCGTTCTATGAAAGG
>DASRIZ010000325.1:0-3522 GCA_035649735.1 Blastocatellia bacterium
GAAGTCGATTTCCGGATTGGGCTTGTTGAAATGAAGGCTCGGCGGCAGTTGCCGGTGCTTGAGCGCAAGGACTGTCTTGATGATGCCAGTGACCGCCGCTGCGGCATCGAGATGCCCCACGTTGGTTTTTACCGACCCGATGGCGCAGTAACCCGATCGCGCCGTAAACGTACGGAACGCCTTCGTCAGGGCGCGGATCTCAATGGGATCCCCGACGGGCGTTCCCGAGCCGTGGGCCTCGATGTAGCTGATGCTGTCCGCCTCAACCCCGGCATTGGCCAACGCCTCCACCACGACGTCGGCTTGGCTGTTGACGCCGGGTGCCGTGTAACCGGCTTTTTCCGAACCATCGTTATTGACCGCCGAACCTTTGATCACGGCATGAATCATGTCGCCGTCCGCGAGGGCGTCCGCGAGTCGCTTCACCACCAGGATGCCACCGCCGCTGCCGAACACCGTGCCATTGGCCTTGGCGTCAAAAGCCCTCACGTGCCCATCCGGAGAGACCACCCCGCCACCATCGAAAAAATAACCAGCGCGATGAGGAACCCGCACCGAGATGGCCCCAGCCAGCGCCATATCCGTCTCTTCACTCAAGAGGCTCTGGCGGGCGAGGTGGACGGCGACCATGGAAGTCGAACAGGCGGTTTGAACCGTGATGCTGGGTCCCTTCAAATTGAGTTTGTAAGAAATCCGGGTGCTCAGAAAATCTTTGTCGTTTGCAATTAGCGTGGGGATGTACTCCTCAGCCAGTCGACTGTTCAGCCCGCTGTTCGTGAAGTAGGTATTCAAAGCCGCGCCGGTGAACACGCCGATGCGCCCCTGATAGCAATCGGGGTCATAGCCCGCGTGCTCGAGCGCCTCATGAGCTAGCTCCAACAAAATGCGGTGCTGGGGATCCATGGTCTTGGCTTCCATCGGTGAGAAGCCAAAAAACGCGGCGTCAAAATGGCCCGGCTCCTTCAGGATTGGTGCGGCCTTCACGTAGCTCGGGTTGCTCAGGTAAGACGAAGGTACGCCAGATTCCAGGATCTCCTGATCTGATAACCGGGCGATCGACTCGATGCCGCCGGCGAGGTTTTGCCAGAATTCATCGAGGTTCCGCGCGCCCGGCAGGCGGCAGGACATGCCGACGATCGCAATATCGTAATCGTTATTCATCTGAGTTTTGGAACACGTAAACGTAATGGTCTCCGATATGTTGCCAGTTCGCCGGAGCTGAACCGACTGGAACGCCTGCGGCCACCGCTACCACCGCCTTTGCGCCCGCGTCTCGAAACAATTGCATTAGGACGGCTCTTTTCGCCGTGTCCAACGACCAAAACGCTCTCTCGCCTTCATTGGGGACTTCCGCGACTATGTGAAGGCGAGCCATCCGCGCCCAATATGCGCTGAACGTCCATCCCACTGCCCCAACGGGCTCTCCTTCACGCAAGCCCGCGTTGTATAGATACTTGGCAACCTTCCAATTTGTGTATCCGGACTGGAGAAACGGCGCCTTGGTGTTACCAATCACGAAATAGCGAGCCGCATGCACCATGGCTTGGCCAGTCTTCGCAGCCAATGTAATTGCGGCAATCAGCGCGGCGGAGGCCAAAGCGGCGGTGAAAATCCCCTTCGATTCCTCTGAATACGGGATGGTTATCGATCGGAACAACACCATCCACAGAACCACCATATAGGACGCAATATACCTGCCCTCGAAGTGTAACAATGCGTACAGCCCTAGAACTGCACCTATCGGGACGAACACAAACCAGTGCTCGGCAATTCCTCGAAAGACTGACACGCGACCTCGGTTCGTGAGGACAATAGCGCAGAAAAGAGTTAGGAGAGACCCGACGGTTCTGTCAATACCGAATTCAAGATTATACCAACCTCGATCGCTGGTTGTGACACCCCCAGGGGAGGTCGCAAGAAAAAATAAAAGCGCTTTGGTATTTCTAACGATGACCGGTAGCTGCCTTTGCAGATCTACCGTCATCTTGACGCCCTCGTACCAGTAGGATGGATCGTACCACGGCGGATAGGTCACCCCGAACGGCGTGCCAAACTCATACATGGGTGGATTGTCATAAATCTTCCTTGTCGGGTGTACTGGGGTGCCGTGGACAGTTTCTTCGCCTTGCCAATGATTCCATTTCTTAACCTGGTTTATTTCCCATGCGTAATTTAACCGGCCGGCATCACTGAACATCCAGCGCCCGTTGGCATTGGACAGTACGATGATATACGGCAGCGATAGCAGCAAGAACACCGAAAGAGCAACGAGAATTTTGTATCGTTTGTTCGCTGATCGCCCGGTTAACATCAGAGTTACACCGGTGAAAACAAAGGCCATCGGAAACATGATGGCCTTGGCCAAATACCCAAGGCCTAGCAACACTCCCAAGCAGATCGATTCACCCCAAGTCACGCTCCCCCTTCGAATGCGGAAGAACATGGCGAAGATCAAGTACACCAAGGCACAAACGATCGAATCGGGCTCCGGCAGATGTGGGGGCATCAACCGAATAGTGGACCAGGTAAACAAGGAGTAGCCGAGAACGAGCCAAGACCAATCTGGAAATCGCTCGTTCGAGGCCGTATCTTTGTTAGCCCGCAAAAATTCCCACATGAACACACTAAAGGATGCCAATGTGACTAGATAAATGAAAAAATTAAGAGCGTGGACGGCGGTGAATTCCCATTGGGCCGACGGGTTGAAAAGCATCATGAGCGATAACAGCCATGGGTACAAAGGACTCCAAAGGCCGACTAGCGCAGCCCGCCAATCGCCGCGCCGATAAGCATCGGCCATATCAAGAAAGGTAATGCCCTCCGGATCAAATAGATCCCGATTATCCCAAAGGTCGAGTACCACCAAACAACAACTTACTATGCAAGCAATCGCTGCGACGCGTAGTGTCAACTGCCGATCTGTTCTGGAACAGAGGTTAGGGTCCAACGTGTTAATCCCCCGATTCGTGCAAACGCGGCGGCTGGCGGTTGTAGAAGATAGAAGTGGCATGCGCTTAGACTGTCCTGGGGGTAGGTTTAAGCGAAATCTCGGCACGTTCGGGATTTGAAATCCTGCAGTTAATGGATTTTTTAGCAATAATCGGTTCCGGCAACGCCTTGCGATCCGCTTTCCCACTCGGTGTCAGAGGCATTTCATCGATCCTTTCAAAGCGATTCGGAACCATGTAGTCGGGAAGGTGTTTTTTCAGGTAATGCTTCAGACCCGCGACCTCCAAGTCAGATTTACAGACCACGTAAGCGATAATGAGAATGATGCTTTCCGAGTACTTCTTGACCAGAGCGACACAGTCGGTGATTCCCGGATACTCCCTAATCGTGTTTTCAATCTCGCCAAGCTCGATCCGCAGTCCCCTTATCTTGACCTGGTGATCCTCCCGGCCCAGATATTCGATGTTCCCGTCAGGCAGCCACCGAGCGACGTCTCCTGTGCGGTAAATTCGTTCACCAGGTTTGGCCGGGTTGTCGACGAACTTCTCATCGGTCAACGCCGCGTTATTCAGG
>DASRIZ010000326.1:0-36228 GCA_035649735.1 Blastocatellia bacterium
GTCCGATTGCGATCCCTGAAATGAAGTTTGCACCGATGAATCTCGAGATCCCGCAAATCAAATTCGAACCGATGAACCTGGAGATCCCTAAGATTCACATAGAGCCGATGAAAATCAAGATCGCTCCGAGACGGATTTTGCTATAAGTCACGTCCGGCTCAGATTCTGAAAGTTTCACTCTTACTTCACGAAGAATCCACCCGAACAAAATCCCCAACCGATTCATCGGTGCAAGCTTCATTTCAGGGATCGCAATTGGACTAATCCGCATGCTCGGTATCTGAACAATCCGCGGGCTAACCTTAAGCACCGGTACGCGAATAGACATCGGCGCTATTGCTATCTTCGGTAAATCTACCGGTGAAATCGCAAAATGGAAGCGATCCCAGGAGTCATCGGGTGCGAGCAGCCAGGAGTTGGTTCCCTTTTCCAACTGAACTTTCACGGTCTGTTCCTGCTTATCCCGAAGGATCCTGAACTCAACCGCGCCTTCAGACTTGTCGCTCAACACCCTTCGAAGGTCAGAAGGATTCTCAACCGTCTCACCCGCTGCGGAGAGAATGACGTCACCGGCCTTTAGACCAGCCTTTGCAGCCGGCGAGTCCGCAAACACAAAAATCACCAGGGCGCCGCTTCTTTTTGACAGTCCAAAATACTCGGCGAGTTGAGGCGTCATGCTTTGAAGCTCTACTCCAATGTGCCGTCCTCGCATGCGCCCAATGGCCACGTCCGGGACTCTTACTCTCGCCACCGCCGGTCGGGGGACCGTAACGCGGTTTACGAAGCGTGTTCTTTCGCCTAACGTAACATTGACATCAACCTCGCGGCCGTCTCGCATAACGGTTAACCGAACCGCACGACCAGCCGGCGTTTCGCTAATATGCCGAGACAGCTCGCTCGCGCTTTCGATGGCCTTGCCGTCCCACTTCACAATAACGTCGTTCTTCTGCAGACCAGCCTGGGCGGCGCTGCTGCCGGAAACTACAGACTCAATCAGCGCCCCTCGCTCTTCGCGAAGCTTCAATCGCGACACCGTTTCCCCGCTCACTTCGCCAAGCTCAACCCCAAGAAAGCTCGGAAGCTCCGCCCGGCGCGGTCGCTCAGGCGTTTGTTGCTGATCATCATGCCGCGAACGTGCAGCCGCCACCGAGCTGCACATCACCAACATACTCAAACACAGAATCAACAATCGTTTCATGTTTTGATTCCCTCCTCGTCCGAGTGTGCTTCACTGCGCGACCTGCGACCCGGGTCGCGGGCTCTTTGTGCTGTCTGAATCAGACTGTTTTACAAGACTTGGGTTGCCGGGTTGCGGAGATGATCAAATACTGAGGACGAAAACCAGCACTCCGAGCCTTATTCACGTTTGGACCCTGAATCGATCGGCGGATTGATTACAACGACAGCCGCCTTGAACTATCGTTCGGTTAGACGCTGCGAAACCTGGTTTGTTCCACTTGTTTCAGGCTGCGCCTTTCGGCAACGCGCAGCCTGCCTTCGAAACTGCTTAGCCCGGCGAACCCGCTCGCGATAGCTTTACGTGACCGTTGATGCCGCTGACCTTAATCGGAGACCCGCCCGAGCCGATCTTAGCGTGAAAATTCTGCCGATCGACTTTGCCGAATATCGTGACATTCGCGACATCGGCGTTGACGCTGCCGTTAATCCCGGTAACGTCGAGATCCGCATTTAGCTCCTCGGCGAAGGAGAGCTCAACTCCGCCGTTCACTCCGCTTACGTGAATCCCGCGTGCTCCGAGTTGCGCGATTGTGATCCGAACTCGGCCGTTGATTCCGGAAATGTCCGAGTATCCCATCGCCTGCGCGACCTCGACCCTTCCGTTTATCCCGCTCAAACGCACCGGTCCATCGATCTCGCCTACTCCGACGGCTCCGTTCACGCCGCTGACACCCAGATCAACCGCCCGAGGCAACTGAAGCGTCACTCGCTGACGAACCTCGCGATTCCGTCCAAAACCGGACCGTTCACGATCATTCTCGCCACGAATAACAAGGCTCGTCGCCGTTTGCTCGACTATGATCTTGCGATATTCGAGATCTTCCCGTGTTCGCGCCGATCTAACGATGTGAACCTGAGCTGCGCTGCCTGGTCCAGTTTCGATCTCAACCGCACCGTTGATGCCTCGAACCTCGACCTTAGCCCCCGACGAGAGTTGATAACTCTGTTGAAACTCATCTTTCTCCGGCAGGTCATCACGATCATGTTGATGATCGGCGTCAACAGTTCTGGTGATGGTTCTCGTAGTTGTGCGTTGACGTTCGCGCTCCTGAGAACCGAATGACGCGGCGCTCAGCGTGAAGATAACCGCCCCAGCTACAAACAAAGCAAAAAAGGTCTTTCTCATTTCCCCCTCCATTTCGTCTATTGCGAATCTTAGTCCTCGGTGGTGAGTGTCAAACTCCCCCGATTAGTTTCAGACTACTAACGAAAACCCGCCTTTACTTACATTCTTTAAGAGCAGCCGGAGTCCCCTTGGCGATCCTTACCGTACCGCTGAATGAATCGAGCGCAATTTTCGCCTGCCCGTTTCCATAGACGCCGATGACCCGGCGATTGATCGGTGGGCCTTGCACGGGATTCTCGAGCTTGAGGGGAAACCCGGTGTCTATTTCTCCGCTGTAAGTAGTAAGCGTTGCAGTAAATCCAGCAACATCCGGCTGTATAGTCATTGCGACGGTGCCCGAAAGTGACTTCAGTCTGTAATTCCCGCCTGAACGAATGGGGGCGGTGAATATCACATCGCCGCTCGCGGTAGAGGCTTCTACGTCTCCACCAACGCCGATTAGCGTTATCGAGCCGCTGGCGCTGGCGACATCCGCGCGCCCTTTAGCGCAGCGAACGTGGACATCGCCGGTGGCCGAGTTTGCACGCACATCGGCCCCGGCATTGCGAACGCTCAAATCGCCGCTGCTGGCTGCAACGTCGACAACCCCTTCGACGTTGCTGACGTCCACATCGCCGTTATAGCTACGCGCCGTCAGATCACCTTTCACCTCGCTCACGGTTACATCGCCGCTGCGGCGGCTAACTTTCAGGGATCCAACTCGCATAACCTTGACATCTCCGTTTCCGGCGTTGATCAACGTCGATCCTTCGATATCCGCGACATCTATATCACCCCGATAGCCTTCGAGGGTTTCAACATCGGCATAACGCGGTACCTTAACGTCGAGTCTTGCGTCCCTTTGCGCGAAGCGCCTGCCGGACACGGTAAGCAACAATCGCGGGCGAGCGGGATCGCCGGTGGTCTGCGTCTCAATCGGAACCGGACCGGCTTCTCCCGCGGCGCTTGCTTGAACAATATCCCGGTCCCAACCGCTCACAAATATCTGTCCGGCTCGGCTGCTGATCGCTACCTTCCCTCCGCGAGCCAGTTTTACGCTAACCGGCTCAATTTTGGCCTGGTCTTGCTCATCTACCCGCTCCGCGGGTGTGACTGAAGTAACCTTGCCCGGCTTCGGAGTTGTGGGGGGCCTGGGCGGTTTAGGCGTCTGCTCGACATGGGGCGCTGGCCCGGGCTTTGTTTGCCCAAGCGCAGGCGACAGACCGAAACTCAAAACAGACAATACCAGGAGTGTTAGAAATCTTTTGTACATAAAGCTCAGTTATTGGTCATCTCTCTCAGCACATCGACCTTCTTTGAATACGCTGCAAGCAAATACTGCAAAGCGATCGGGTCTCCCGGGTTGTCTTTCACAACCTGACGAGTGTCTTTTATCGTTCGATCGATGTCGGCAAGCGTGGCGTCGAATCGCGCAAGCATAATCGGATCAAGCTGCGAACGCCGGCCATTCACGTCGCGCGAGAGCATCGCAATTGCCGTAAGATACTTGTCCTCGGCATCGCGCACAAGTTGAGCGGGGGTCATTGCCGGCGCCGCTTGCCGCTTCGCGATGGCCTTCCCTGTTTCTGCGTCCCGCGGCACATTCACCGGGCTCTTAGCAATGTCTTTGCCGTTGTCTTTTCCAGGCTGCGGCGTCGTGGAAGGCGCCACAGGGTTCGAAGTCCCATTTGACCCGCCGGATGGTGTTATCGATGCGTTGTTGTTGCCGCTTGCTAGTTCTCTCGGCTGATTGTAATTCAAGCGGCTCATCACAAACACTGTCGCTCCAATCGCAATTATCACCAGCGCGGCCGCAAACGCGGGGCTCAAGCGGGGAGCCGCAAGCACTGCTCCCATCTGCTCGCGGAAGCGCGAGATGAATCCTTGCGGCTTAGCGGATCTCTCCTGTTTGATCCTTGACTCGATCGACGCCCATAACATAGGCGTCACCTCGACATCGCGCTGATAGCGCCCATAGAGATCCTGTTCGCGGCTCAGCTCCTGGTAAAAGCCAGAACATTCATTGCAAGTCGACGCGTGCGAAGTCACTCGCGCCGCTGACTTGGGATCCAACGAGCCGTCAACAAAGTCCTCAATTAGTACTCGATAATCTTCACACTTCATAGCCAACTCCCAGGTAAGGCCGAATGCGTCTGCGCATCTCGGCCCTTGCCCTGTGCAGATCGGTCTTGAGTTTTGGAATCGACGAACCGGTTATCTCCGCTATTTCTTCATAGCTTCGCTGCTGAAAAATCTTCAACGTAAAAACCACCCGCTTGTCTTCGTCCAACGCTCCGAGCGCGTCTCGAATGACGCCGCTGAGCTCCTTGTCCAGCAGCTCGCGGTCGGGTGGGACCTTTCCGTCGCTGAGCTCAATTACTCGATCATCGTCGATGCCGACCTTATCGGTTTCCCGGTGGCGGTAACGCAAGGACTCGCGCGCCACGTTCTTTGCAATTCCAAACAACCAGGTCGAGAGCTTGGTGTCGTCCCTGAGCGCTTTGAGATTCTTGTAAGCGCGCACAAAAGTCTCCTGGGTCAGCTCTTCGGCAAGGTCACGTCGGCCGACCATATCATAGATAAAGCTGATGATGGGTCTTCCGTATCGATCGAAGATCAGACGAAAAGCTTCGTCATCGCCGCGGCGGGCGCGCGCTATAAGTTCTTCCGAACTATTCATCAAGGTCCCGGCGCGTCCGCTTGACTGGCCCACCAGGCTGATCGCCTTAATCATATCCGGCTTCATCCTAAGTTCACCAGTTAGTGGCACGCGTGGCAAAAAGGTTTCAATTCAGGCTGCTTCGGTTCACTTCTTGCTCAGTATTTTATCAGCAGCTCAACCGTTTGATTAACGTCCCTGATATCGCTCGCGTTTCAAATCATTCTTTTTGTTTGAAACCTTTTCCGCACCCCTGACACTCACCATCGTGCCCTGAGTCTGTCCAGCAGTCGGCAGCGCAAGGCTCGACTCGTCTGCACCCGGCGAAGTTCCCGGGAACGTTATTAAGTCGAAGGCATAACTAGCTTTGCGATGCGAGAGGAACAATCTGGCTTAGCATTATCGCGTCTTTTGCTCGAGACCCATCGTTGAACGGAGCAAAGACGGATAGATGGAGTCACTGGACCGAGTTCCCTTAAAAGAAATCTGGAGGAACGAGCAAGATGAGTTCATCCGATCAACCGCTTATTCAACTACAGGGAGTCACGAAGGTGTTTCTGACCGACGAGGTCGAGACGCACGCTCTTTCGGGGATACACCTCGAAATAAGGCGAGGCGAGTTCATATCGATCAACGGACCCTCGGGATGCGGCAAGTCCACGTTGCTGTCGATCCTGGGGTTGCTGGATTCTCCATCCGACGGGAACTACTGGCTTGGCGGCAAGCCGGTCGCCGACCTGCCCCTTTCCGAGCGCGCGCGGATTCGCAACCGCGAGGTCGGATTTATTTTTCAGAGTTTCAATCTGATCGGCGATCTGACCGTGTTTGAGAACGTCGAGCTACCGCTTACCTATCGTGGATTGAGGGCAATCGAGCGAAAGAAGCGCGTCGTGGAGGCTCTCGAGCGGGTGGGTATGGCGCACCGCGGCAAACACCTTCCCAGCCAGCTCTCAGGGGGTCAACAACAACGCGTTGCGGTCGCAAGGGCCGTCGCAGGCGATCCGCTCATCCTGCTCGCCGATGAGCCTACTGGAAATCTCGATTCCACAAACGGCGAAGCAGTAATGGAATTGTTGCGCGAGCTTCATCAGCAGGGCGCGACTATCTGCATGGTTACTCACGACCAGCGATATGCGGCCCACGCCGATCGCAGTGTCCATCTGTTCGACGGCCGCGTCATTGAAGAAGGCGAATCGAAAGAAAAAGCGTTGGCGATGCACTGACGAAAATTAGTTTCTGACTTTTAGTTTCTGGTTTCTGGTTTGTGGTTTCTAGTTACTGACAATTTCGAAATTGGAACCAGAAACTAGAAACCAAAAAACCAGAAACTACAAAGCATTCTTCTCCCATGCCGACGGTTATTAATGACATCCGCTACGCGCTGCGGACGATGCTCAAAAGTCCCGGCTTCTCCTCAATCGCAGTGCTGGCGCTCGCACTAGGCATCGGCGCCAACACCGCGATCTTTAGCGTAGTCAACTCAGTACTGCTGCGGCCCTTGCCTTACAAAGATCCGAATCGGCTTGTTCATGTCCATCGAATGCAACCGCCGATCGAACGCGGTCCAATCTCACGCCCCGACTTTTTCGAGTGGCGAGACAAACAGGAAGTATTTTCGGACATCGGCGCTTACCACTTTCAGGTGGTCAATCTCACCGGCGGTGATCAGGCGGAACGCATCAACGGCGCGCGGGTAACCGGGAACTTCTTTTCGCTGTTCGACGTTGCGCCCGCCGCCGGCCGCTTTTTTGGCCCAACGGACGATCAACCGGGCGCCACTCCGGTTGCTGTAATAAGTTACGGTTTGTGGCAGCGTCGCTTTGGCGGTCAATCGAGTCTGATCGGCCAGACGATTACAATCAACGGGGATTCCTATACAGTGATCGGCGTAGCGCCCGCGAGTTTTCAGTTTCCCCGTCGAATCGAGCTTTGGAAGCCCGCTATTCTCGATGAACAAAAAGCCCAGCGCGGGTCCAATTACCTGAAGATCATCGCTCGCCTCAAAAACGGTGTCTCCCGATCCCAGGCTGAGGCACAGATGAACCAGATTGCCGCAGCCCTTGCCCAACAATATCCCGACAATGATACGAACCTGTCTGTGATGATCGTGCCGTTGCTCGAAGAACAAGTCAGGAATCTTCGGGGAGTGCTCTTGATAATGCTCGGCGCGGTGAGCCTGGTGCTATTGATCGCATGCGCAAACGTCGCCAATCTGTCGCTGGCTCGCGCCGCCACTCGCACCCGCGAGTTTGCGATACGCACAGCGCTTGGTGCGAGCCGTAAACAAATCATACGGCAGCTTCTGACGGAAAGCCTTCTCCTTGCGTTGGCCGGAGGCACGCTTGGCGTCCTGCTCTCGATGTTAGGAGTGCGATTGTTGGTAGGCCTGGCGCCGGCCGGTCTTCCGCGCGTAAACGAGGTGGTGATCGACGGTTCGGTGCTTGGATTCACCTTTGCCGTATCGATGCTCACCGGTTTGGTTTTCGGACTAGCGCCGGCGTTGCAGGTCTCCAAGCCAGACCTTAACGAAGCGCTAAAGGAAGGCTCTCGAGGAAGCTCAGAAGGACAGCGAACGCTGCTCAGACGAGGACTGGTGGTTGTGGAGATCGCTTTGTCGCTGGTGTTGCTCATCGGCGCCGCGCTTTTGATTGGTAGCATCAAACGGCTCACTCAGGTCAGTCCGGGCTTTGACCCGTCAAAATCGCTGTCCGCGGACATCTCGTTTCCCCACATTCCTGCTGCCAGCGGCGCCGATTCGAGAGCTGACGCGGCAAGACAGGCTGCAGGCTTTCTTGCGCTGGCCAGGAGCAGGATCAGCGCGCTTCCGGGTGTTCAAGCTGTTGGGGCGATCAACGATTTACCGGTCACTGGACGAAGCAGCATCAACGGGGGCTTCAACATCGAAGGCCGCCCTCCATTTAACCCTGGCGAAGCCCCGGTGGCTGAGTTTCGGCAAGTCACACCCGGCTACTTTGAATCGATAGGACTACCGGTGATACGAGGCCGCACGCTTGATGACTCGGACCTGTCAAAAAAACCGGAAAACATTCTTGTCAACGAGACTTTTGCAAAGCTCTTTCTCAGCAATGAGGATCCGATCGGCAAACGGGTTCGAGCTCTTGATGGACAACCGCACGAAATAGTCGGGGTGGTCGGCGATGCCAGGCAGTGGGGATTGGACAGGCAGTCCTCTGCTGAAATCTATTTCTCGTTTGGTCAATTATCACTCGGTCAGGAAGCCACGATTGTTGTGCGCACGGAAGGAAATCCAGCGAGTTTGAGTGCTGCGGTCCGGAACGCGATAGGTGAGACAACGCCGGAGGCCCCGATTACCGGCGTGCGAACGATGACTCAGGTTGTCGAAGAGTCGATGGCGTCATCCAGATTCAACATGATTTTGATGACCATCTTTGCGGGCGTCGCTTTGATGATGGCCTCGATTGGATTGTACGGCGTGATCTCATATTCGGTTAGCCAGCGCACGCACGAAATAGGTATTCGCATGGCGCTGGGTGCTTCGAGACCGAGCGTCTTGAGTCTCGTCTTGAAGAACGGGATGTCGCTTGCCCTGGTAGGGGTAGGACTCGGAGTGTGCGCGGCGCTGGGGCTCACCCGATTGATGGCCAGCCTTCTCTACGGGGTTAGCGCGACTGACCCGTTTACCTTTATCGCGATCTCGCTGCTCTTGGCAGGAGTGGCTCTGGTAGCGTGTTTTGTGCCGGCGCAGCGAGCGACCAGGGTAGATCCAATGATCGCGCTCAGGTATGAGTAGGGTTCAGGGTTCAGGGTTCAGGGTTCAGGGTTTCTAGTTTCTGGTTTCTAGTTTCTGGTTTCTAGTTTCTGGTTTAGCGGCATAAGATCCAGGTTGAAACAAGAAAACGCACAAACTAGAAACTAGAAACTAGAAACCCTGAACCGTTCTCCCTTTCTCCGCTTCTCCCTTTCTCCGCTTCTCACCGTTCATCTATAATCCTCCGGCATGACAACGGCCCTGCTGTACGACCCCACTTACCTCAAACACGAAACCGGGCACCATCCAGAAACCCCGGAGCGCCTCAGCGTAATCATTTCTGCTCTTCAACAGGATGAAGAGTTGTGGAACAGGCTCATTCATCGCGCGCCACGCTCGGTCTCCGACGAAGACATTATGCGTTGTCATAGCTACCGGCTGATTGAGCAGGTTAGAAGCTTGTGTGACCGAGAAGCTCGTTTTGTCGATTTGGACACTGCAATCTGTCCGCTGTCCTTTGAAGTGGCCAAACTCGCCGCAGGCGCAGCCACGGTGGCAGTCGATGAAGTCTTCAACGACGCGAACAACGCCGTCGCGCTCGTCAGACCGCCCGGACACCACGCGACATCAAACCGCGCTATGGGCTTTTGCCTCTTCAACAATGTTGCGATCGCCGCGCGCTACGCACAGGTTCACTACGGTGCCGATCGTGTGCTGATTGTCGACTGGGATGTTCATCACGGGAACGGCACACAGGAAATCTTCTACCGGGACCCTTCGGTCTTTTACCTGTCAGCACATCAGTATCCCTATTACCCCGGCACCGGTGCTGCAAGTGAGCGCGGGCTTGATAAGGGTGAGGGCACCACGCTCAACATTCCGCTGTCGGAGGGCACGTCTGCTGACGCTCATCGGTCGGCGTTTTCGGATGCGCTAAAGATCATTGAAAAGAATTTTCCGCCTGACCTGATAATTATCTCAGCCGGATTCGATTCGCGCCGAGGGGACCCCTTGGGCGGGTTGATGCTCGAAGACAGCGACTTTGCCGAGATGACAAAACTGGTGATGGATATGGCCGATCGTAATGGCTCGGGTAGGGTGGTTTCGGTGCTTGAGGGCGGCTACAATCTGGATACGCTGGGGGAGACCGTTAGGACTCACGTCGCGGCGCTGGCATCGTGAGATCGCGGTCCCACGCTATCGAACTGCTCTCAACAACGCGCCACTACTCCAACAAGAAATGAATCCCACGCTGACAGAAAACGCCCTCCGTGTCCTGGAGAAGCGAATTCTTGCGCGAGATCATCAAGGGCGCATAGTCGAGTCTCCTGAAGACATGTTTCGCAGAGTCGCTCGCTGCGTCTCTGCAGCGGATCTTCATTACGCCCCGCCTGCCGACGCAACGGCTGCCGAGGAATCCTTCTTCGAAATCATGAGCAGCCTTGAGTTCCTGCCGAATTCTCCGACTTTGATGAATGCCGGCCGAAACCTTGCGCAGCTCTCTGCGTGCTTTGTGCTCCCAGTCGAAGACTCAATGGAATCCATCTTTGCCACCTTGCGCGACACCGCTTTGATTCAAAAGAGTGGCGGAGGAACCGGTTTTTCTTTTTCACGGCTCCGGCCGAGGGAGGATCCGGTCGAATCGACTCACGGCGTATCCAGCGGTCCTGTGTCGTTCATGCGCTTGTACAACTTCGCTACCGAGGTAACAAAGCTCGGCGGGAAACGGGCCGGCGCAAACATGGCGATTCTTCGGATCGATCATCCGGACATCGAAGAGTTCATATCGTCTAAATCGAATCCACTCGAGCTGAACACCTTCAATATCTCGGTCGCAGTGACCGACGAATTCATGGAACAGGTCGAAAACGGAAGCCAATACAACCTGATCAACCCTCGAACCCGCGAAGTTGTGAAACAACTAAACGCCCGCGATGTGTTAGATCGAATCGTCGAATCCGCATGGCGGAACGGCGAGCCGGGCGTGATCTTCATTGATCGGATCAATCGTGACAACCCGACACCCGAGCTTGGTCAGATCGAAAGCACAAACCCTTGCGGTGAACAGCCGCTACTGCCTTATGAATCGTGCGTGCTCGGTTCGGTCAACCTGGCCAAATTCCATCGCGACGGAGATGTTGATTATGAGCGCCTCAAGAGAGTGGTAGCGCTAGCGGTTCACTTTCTGGACAACGTCATCGATGTAAGCGAGTACCAGATACCTCAAATCGCGGAGATCACGAAGCTAAATAGAAAGATTGGTCTTGGCGTGATGGGATTCGCCGATCTGCTGATCCTGCTTGGCATTCCTTATGACTCGGAGGACGCGATCAGGCTCGGTGAAGAAGTGATGGGTTTTATTTCCCGGGAGGCGCTGGAAGCGTCGATCGAGTTAGCCGAGAAACGAGGGCCGTTTCCGAGGTGGTTTCAGGAGAGTATCTATCACGCTGAAGGCGCCGAGTTCCGTGGAAGCGATTCCTCCGAAGCCTTGCGGTGCCGCCCGCGCCGGAATGCAACTGTGACAACCGTGGCGCCAACCGGGACTATTAGCCTGATTGCCAACTGCTCGAGCGGGATCGAACCGATTTACTCGATCGTGCATAGCCGCCTGTCGTTCGAATCGGAACGTATGACTTTCGTAAATCCTCTGTTCGAGACCTACGCGCGCGATCACGGGTTTTTATTGGGTGATTCTATAAAGCGACTCGCTGAGACTCGCTCACTTGGTTCTCTTCCGGAAGTCCCTGCCGAGGCCGCTCGTATATTCATCACCGCTCACGAAATCGAGCCCGAATGGCACGTTCGTATGCAGGCAGCGTTTCAGAAGCATATCGACGCAGCTGTTTCAAAGACGATTAACTTCCCGTCAAGTGCAACGCCCGATAATGTGAAACGGGCTTATCTGCTAGCTCACAAGCTCGGGTGCAAAGGCATTACGGTCTATAGGGACGGTTCACGCGAGAAGCAGGTGCTCAGTTCCGAGATACAGGACATGACTGAACCGATGACGCTGGCATCGGCGGGACATATGGAAATGCAAAAATCGGAGAATCAGCTCTTTGCGCGGAATATTTGTCCTGATTGCGGCGAGTCGCTCCGGCAAAACGGGGGTTGTCTTTACTGCATCTGTGGTTATTCGGTGTGCGTCCAAACATGAGGAGAAAGTCTATGGCGACGAAGAAGCGCGCTACGCCGAAGTCCGAACCAGCGACTGCCGGCACCGAGGGCGTATCTCGGCAAAAAGAAGTCAGAGCGACAGCAAAACCGGTCTATCGCCGGCTCCGCGGTTACGCGTTCGATCCTAGTCTTTCTATACGGCTCGAGACGGCATTGGTTAATCAGACAACCTACAAGGTTATGTGGGAAGAAGCGGCTAAGGGCACCAGCGACGGACTGACCGCGGGTCCGGTCGGCGAGTACCTTGAGGTGGTTGATTACGATCCGGCTAGTAATTGCTTTTATGAACCCGTTGATCTAAACGACCCGGACATACTGGCGCAAGACGGACTTTCGCCGTCCGAGGGCAATCCACAGTTTCATCAGCAGATGGTCTACGCGGTTGGAATGACCACAATCCGAAACTTTGAGAAGGCGCTGGGAAGACGCGCGCTGTGGGCTGCTCGCGATTTTCGGGGAACAACTCCGAAAGATGCATTTGTCCAACGGCTCCGCGTTTATCCGCATGCACTTCGCGAGGCAAACGCCTATTACAGCCCGGAAAAGCGAGCGCTGCTGTTCGGATACTTCCCTGCTTCATCCGACCGGCCTGAGCGTTATTTGCCCGGCGGAATAGTGTTCACCTGTCTCTCGCACGACATAATTGCACACGAAACGACGCATGCTTTGCTGGATGGGATGCATCGCCGGTTTATCGAGGACAGTCACCAGGACGCACTTGCCTTCCACGAAGCTTTCGCCGACATCGTCGCTCTTTTTCAGCACTTTACTTTTCCTGAAGTTCTGCGTCACCAGATCGCTCGCACTCGCGGGGATCTCGCATCGCAGAATCTGCTTGGCGAGCTTGCTCAGGAGTTTGGCGAAGCGATCGGAAACTACGGCGCACTCCGCAGCGCGCTCGGGGACACCGATCTTGAAACCGGTGAGTGGAAACCTCACAAACCAAACCCCGAAGAATATCAAACCGTCACCGAGCCACACGCGAGAGGCGCGATTCTTGTCGGCGCAGTCTTTGATGCGTTTCTGTCGATCTACAAGAAGCGGGTGGCCGATTTACTGCGCATCGCCACCAGCGGAACCGGTGTCCTGCCCGAGGGTGCGCTTCACCCGGATCTTGTAAGACGCCTTGCAAACGAAGCGTCGAAGTCAGCGCAGCACGTTTTAAATATCTGCATTCGCGCGTTGGATTACTGCCCACCGGTCGACATAAGCTTCGGAGATTATCTACGCGCGATAGTAACCGCCGACGCCGACCTCGTCCCCGACGACGATCTGGGTTATCGAATCGCATTCATAGAAGCCTTCCGATGGCGCGGGATCTACCCGCGCGACGTCCGCGCGCTGTCGGTTGACAGCTTGCGCTGGCCCGCCGTGCGAACCAGCCAGACATTTTTCAAGCCTCTCGCCGACCAGATCAGGACTTTGGTTGGGCAATTCGCATACTTTCAGAGTCGTCGCCAAACATACGAAGAGACCGAACGAATCAGCAGCGAACTTCACGACTGGATTGAGATTGAAGGACACGCGCAGTTAAAGGAATTCAGCGAGATCGCCGGCATAACCTTTGAATTCGGGTTGCCGGGGTTGCGCGGCGACAAACAGAAAAAAGGGATTCCAAGGTTTCAAGTTCATTCACTTCGCCCGGCGCGGCGAGTTGGGCCCGACGGTGACAGTCTCAATCAGCTAATCATATCGCTCATTCAAACCCGCGAGATCCCGGTGTCGTCCGACAACGTCAGTTCTCCGATGAAGTTCCGTGGCGGCTCAACACTAATCCTGGATCTCGACACAATGGAGCTGAAGTACGCGATCCGAAAGAGCATCAGCGATAATTCCCGCCTGGAGCGCTACAAAGATTATCGGCGCGGGTCAACGATCGAGGGCTCACCACGAGCTACTTACTTCAAGCGGCTCACTCAAGCCGAAGAGCCATTCGCGCTTTTGCATCGCAGCTCTGATTATGGGAGGCCTTGACTATGCCCAGTGCAAAAACAGTTCGAATACGAATGTACAAACAGGGGCTTGGGGATTGTTTCCTCCTGACCTTTCCACGCACGCCAAAACCGTTTCATATGTTGATTGACTGTGGCGCGTTAGCGAGCAAGCACTACGGTGATGAACAGATGAAGAAGGTCGTTGCGGATATCAAGAAAACGACCGGCGGTAAACTGGATGTGTTGGCCGCGACGCACGAGCACTGGGACCATATCTCGGGCTTTACGCAGGCGAAGGAGCTGTTTGACAAGATCGAGGTGAAGAAGGTTTGGGTGGCGTGGACCGAAGACTCCGACAGGGATGACGCGAAACGAATACGAAACGAATTCAAGAAGCGGAAAAAGGCGGTCGAGATGGCACTGGACCGCATCCCCGATGAAAAGAAGAACCGGCAGCTGGGCCTCTATAAGAAAGTACTGACAGAACTGTTTGGGTTCTACGGCGGGCTGGGTGCGGCAGCAACCGGCCAGGGCCGCACCGAAAAAGCCTGGGACTATATCCTTGGCAAAGCCAGTAAACAATACTGTGACCCAAAGGCCCGCCCCCTTGATCTTGAAGGCGTGACCGGAGTGCGCGTCTATGTTCTCGGTCCTCCACAGGACCCCGACTTCATCCGCAAGAAACTATCGACAAAAGAAACCTATGACACAAAGCATGGTATGTCCCTGGCCACCAGCTTTCTCGCAGCAGTAGATGATACGGCGGTTGATCCGGAAATTCGGTCGCGCGCCTTTCCGTTTGAGGAGCACCATCGCCTCTCCGTCAAGGTCGCCAGGAACACGAAATTTTTCACCGAGCACTACGGATTCGGCGACAACGCGCCAAATGACTGGCGCCGGATCGATCACGACTGGCTGACTGTAGCCGGAGAACTTGCGTTAAACATCGACAGCTATACCAACAACACCTGTCTTGCGCTTGCAATTGAACTTACCGGATCGGGAAAGGTCTTGTTGTTCCCCGGGGACGCCCAGGTGGGTAATTGGCTTTCGTGGGAAGACCTCGAATGGAGGATCAAGGACGGGAATGGACCAACTCGCCGCGTCAAGTCGGAGGAGTTACTCGCACGGACGGTGCTCTACAAGGTTGGGCATCACGGCAGCCACAATGCCACGCTGCGGGAGAAAGGTCTGGAGAAAATGGTGAGCCCCGATTTGGTGGCAATGATCCCGGTTCACAGAGCTACCGCAAAGGATCAGGAGTGGGCATTTCCCTATCCGGCCCTTTGGAAGCGTCTGAAAGAAAAGGCGCGTGGACGAGTCTTGCTGGCCGACGCTCCCGCGCTTGACGAGATTGCAACCGACGCTCAGAAGGGGCTGTCTCAACAGGAGTGGAAGAGCTTTCAAAAGGCCGTAAAGTTTACAGACACCTACGTCGAGTATCGGATACCGATGTGAGGGACAGCAATTCTATCGAGTAGTTGTACCTCGGTACCACTCGACTGTCCGGCGAAGACCTTCCTCAAATCCAACCGAGACCTGGTAACCGAGCTCGCGTTGGGCGGCCTCAATTGAGGCTTGCGAGTCCCTGACATCTCCAGCTCGCGGTTCTTCGTGAATTGCATCGATTCCGCTGCCAAGCGCTTCTTTGATCCTCGCCAGGAGATCGAGCAGCGAGTAACGACCTCCGCACGCGACGTTAAATGCGCGTCCGGCCACTCCTTCAGCTTCAGACGCGAGCAGGTTGGCGCTAACGACATTCTCCACGTATGTGAAATCGCGCGATTGAAGGCCATCGCCGTATACCACCGGGGCTCTACCTTCAAGCAACGCGGTGATGAATCTGGGGACTACCGCGGCGTACTGAGACTCGGGGTCCTGTCGCGGGCCAAAGATGTTGAAGTAACGGAGTGAAACGATTTCAAACCCATAAACGTGCTTGAACACGCTCGAGTAGTGTTCACCGGTGAGCTTTGACAGCGCGTACGGCGACAACGGCTTCGGCGTTAAATCTTCGCTCTTGGGCAACACCGGAGTTTCTCCGTAAACCGAGGAGCTTGATGCATAGACGACTCGCTTGACACCCGCATCTCGTGCCGCGAGCAGCACGTTTAGGGTTCCTGTGATATTCACCTCGTGCGTGGTCAACGGGTCCGCAACCGAGCGGGGCACCGACCCCAGCGCGGCTTCGTGAAACACAATGTCGACGCCGTTTACCGCATCGTTAACCAGTTGCGCGTCGCGGATGTCGCCTCGAATCAGCTCAACTTTCGTACGAAAGGATTCGAGGTTGGCTTCGTGACCCGAGCTGAAATCATCAAGAACTCGAACGTCGTGACCCTCGCCCACCAGACGCTCGACAATATGGCTCCCTATAAACCCCGCCCCGCCGGTTACCAAATACGCTTTGTTTGCCATGCTCCCCTTGTTTCACATCCTTTGGGTTCTTGCGTCTTTGCTTGACTAGCAAACGCAAAGTCGTCACTTCTTTATTAAGAAATTACCGATGGCCAGAGAATCGATCCCCGAGCAATAAAACCCTCGAACCGCTTCGCGAGGTGTCGAGACCACCGGCTCGCCAAAGAGATTGAACGAGGTATTCAGCAGCACCGGTACGCCCGCAAGTTCGCCAAACCTGGTCAACAGTTTCCAAAAAGCTGGATTAGTCTTACGGCTTACACTGTGAACCCGCACCAACCCGTCGCCGAAGATCGCGGCTGGGACCAACTGTCGCTTCGGCTCCTTGATCACGCTGACGCCCTGGAGAAATTCATTTAGCGCGCTGGCCTCGAAGAACTCCTCGGTGCGTTCTTCAGGCACCGCGGCGCAAAAAGGGCGAAACTCCTCACGATGTTTTATGAACGCGTTAAGATTGTCCCGCATCATCTCTGAGGTCGGCGAAGCCAGAATACTGCGAGCGCCCAAACTGCGCGGTCCAAACTCCATCGCCCCGCGGAACCAACCAACGATCTTCCCTTGAGCGAGCAACCGCGCGACCTCGGCGATCAGCTTGTCTTCGGTTAACGAGTATTCATACGTTATCTTGCAATTATCCAGAACGCTCTTTATGGCTTCGTCGTTGAACTGGGGCCCGAGAAAGGCGTGCCGCATCTGGTATTCGCGCTCCCGATTGCCCAGCACCTGATGCCAAACGTACAACGCGGCGCCCAGTGAACATCCCGCATTCCCGGCCGCAGGCTGCACAAACAAACGAGCAAACCCGGCTCGGCGCTCGACGGCGGATGCGGCAAGGCTATTGAGCGCAACCCCGCCGGCCATGCACAGATTGGTTTCACCGGATTTCTCGCGATGACGAACTGCAATCTCGCACAGCACATTCTCGATGCAGGCCTGAGCGCTCGCTGCCAGGTTGCGGTGTTTCTCGGCGATCGGCTGATCCTTTGCCCGTGCCTCCATACCGGCGCGGTCGAAGAATAAACGCGAAAGCGTCGGACTTCCCTGCAACGGTAGGTCGAGGTAGTCAAGATTCACAACCGGAAGCCCGTTGGAGTCAACGCTAAGAAGCCGTTCGAATACTTCCGCGAATTCCGGCTTGCCGGTGGGCGACAACCACATCGTCTTATGCCAATCACCATCCGCGTCAAAGCCAAGCGCCGCCGTCACCGCGCCGAACACCATTCCAATCGAATTCGGAAACAGCGCTTCTGCGTGAATTCGGATCAGCCCTCCATCCCCGGTCATCAATGCCGCCGAAGTCATATCACCCCTATTATCGGCGGTTATCACCGCAGCGCGTTCGAAGCCGGATGCGAAGAATGCGCTAGCTCCATGCCCCAGATGGTGAGGGACCTCCACAAATTTGGCGTCCGATGAAAGCCGCGATTCCACCAACCGTCTCGTCCTCTGCCGCTGTTTTAAGTCGTTGAGACTTTCGACAAAATATGTTGGGAATCCTTCGATCGAGCCCTGCTCCACCGCTTCTATCGCCCGTGAGGAGTTGAATGCGATCTCCCGATGAAACCGCCGGTGAGGCTCGAGATAGTATGCGACATAGTCGATCTTGTCGAAATTGATGCCTGCGCGTTCGAGACAAAACTCCACCGCGCGAAAAGGAAGCCCGCCGGCGTAGTTGATGCCGATGTGCCTGATGCGCGCGAGCTTCTCTTCTTCGATAGCAGCGACAACTCGACCGTCCTGAACCAGCGCCGCGGCCGCGTCCCGTTCTTGTCCTGAAATGCCAAGGATGTTCATCAATTAGCTCGTTGTACCATTAACATTCGGGCGCAGGCTTTTCAAGCTTGGGAGGTTTTCGAGTAGCGCTAACCGGAGCGTTGCAACTTCATTTGATCGAAGTGTAATCTAACGTGACTGTGCGAACGCGTCTCGTTTTGGTAGAAATATACCTTCTTGAAAAGCGTACTCTCAGGTCCAATCTCGATACTTATAGTGCTGATATTCGCCGCCGCTTGCGCCGGCCAGGATCCGGCTCGAGCGCATATCACGATACTCTCAACCACGGATCTGCACGGTAACATCTACCCGATCGACTACAACACAAACAAACCGGATACGCGCGGGTTGGCTCGAGTTGCGACAGTTGTAAAACAGGTGCGTAAAGAGAATCCGCATCTGCTCATGCTGGATTCCGGAGACACGATACAAGGCACCCCACTCACTTTCCATCACGCCAAACTAAACAACAAGCCGGCCGACGCGATGATGACGGTTATGAACGCAATCGGGTATGAAGCGATGGCTGTCGGCAATCACGAATACGAATTCGGCCTCGATGTGCTCAACAAAGCGCGCGGCGAAGCGAAATTTCCTTGGCTCTCGGCCAACACTTACAAAAGAGGAACCTCGGTGTCCTACTTTCGTCCTTATGTCGTCAAACAGGTAGCGGGAGTTCGCGTCGGAATCATTGGGCTGACGACACCGGGGATGCCGAGTCTGGACGATCCCGAGCGCTACTATTCAAAGATCGAGCTGCGCGACCCAGTTAGCGAAGCAAAAAAATGGGTTGCTGTGCTTCGCGGCAAAGAGCGCGTCGACCTTGTAATCATCGCCATGCACATGGGGTTTGAGATCGACCTGCGAACCGGTGAAAAGTATCCGGGCCAGATGCCAAACGAAAACGCGGCGCACGCTATCGCCGAGAACGTTCCAGGTATCGACGTAATACTGATGGGTCACACCCATCGCGAAGTGCCGTCCGTGTATATCAACGGGGTCCTGCTTGCTCAATCCGACAAATGGGGCAGAAGCATCGCACGAGCGGATGTATTTCTAGAGAAAAAAGGCGCGGCCAGTCGCTGGGGAGTAGTCGCGAAATCCTCGCGTGCGCTCCCGGTCAGCGATAACGTTGAGGCTGACGCTGAAGTCCTCAGAATTGCCGAACCCTATCATCGAGAGACGCAGGCCTGGCTCGATCAAGTGATTGGCGATTCGCCGGTCGAAATGAAAGCAGGCGATGAGCGGTTTCGCGATAGCGCGATTCTCGATTTGGTTCACCGCGTTCAGCTGGAACTCGGGAATGCGGAAGTTTCAACGGCAATGACGCTCAATTCAAAGGCGAAGATACCGGCTGGACCCGTAACCGTCCGCGATATCATCGCGCTTTACGAATATGAGGCCACGCCCATTGTTGTGGAGGTAACCGGAAAGCAGCTCCGAGAAATGCTCGAACACTCGGCCAGGCATTTCGGAACCTACAGACCAGGCACGCCACTGGCAGAGCTGACCGATGATAGGTTTCCCAGCTACACGTACGATGTGGCTGAAGGTATTACTTACGATCTTGATATCTCTAAGCCAGCAGGAAAACGCATCGAGAATATGCGGTTTCGCGGGCAGCCGGTCACTCCTACACAGAAGCTGCGACTCGCTACGAACACCTTTCGGGTCAACGGTGGCGCCGGCTATACGATGTTCAAAGATGTGCGAGTAGTTTACCGAGCCACCAAAGACTTGCGCGAACTGATCATCGATTGGGTCAGACGGAACAAACGCATACCGACGATTCCAACAAACAACTGGCGGTTGCTTCAACTTGGAGTGCCCTGAGTGGACAGGCATCGCGGTTCGACCGTTTCCAGTAGTTCCTCGAAGCAAACCGCGCGAGTGTGACGGCGCCGAACAGGTACACAAGAGTTGGTAGGACATCGCTTGTCACCATAACCCGGCGTTGTTATCCTTCATTCTCGTTTGAACCAGCATCCTCCTATGGATACTCAGACCACTACGGCCAATCGCGAACATTTCGAAAAACTCGTTGCCGAATTGAAAGCGCTTGAAGCCAGGCTGCGTCAGGGCGGTGGGCCCGAGCGGATCGATCGCGAGCACGCAAGGGGCAAGCTCACCGCTCGCGAACGCATCGAACTTCTGTTTGATCGGGATTCCCATTTTCAAGAGATCGGATTGCTGGTCGCTTACGACCAATACGATGGCCAGGCGCCAGCTGCCGGCGTCGTAACCGGTTTTGGCCGGATCGCGGGACGTGAGAGCGTCGTCGTCGCCAACGACGCGACGGTCAAAGCCGGATCATGGTGGCCCGAGACGGTCCGCAAGATTCTCCGCGCGCAGGAGCTGGCGATGCGCTCCAGAGTGCCTATCGTTTATCTGGTCGACTCCGCGGGAGTAAATCTTCCGTATCAGAGCGGCGTGTTCCCCGGCCAATACGGCGGCGGTCGAATCTTCTTTTACAACTCGGTCATGCGACGGTATCTCAAGGTACCGCAGCTCGCGGCGGTCATGGGTCAGTGTGTGGCCGGCGGCGCGTATCTGCCCGCGCTTTCCGACTTCATCATAATGGTTGAAGGCACGTCGTTCATGGGGCTTGGTGGACCCAATCTGGTTAAAGGCGCGGTAGGTCAGATCGTGGACAGCGAGACGCTCGGCGGCGCGTCCACTCACAATGAGATCTCCGGGGTCGCGCATTTTCGCGCGAAGAACGACGAAGAATGTATCCAGCGCTTGCGTGAGTTTGTGACCGAACTTCCGCCGCAACAGCCTATGCGAGTACAGCTAAAAGAACCAAGCGCTCCGCGGCGGCCGCTAACTGACATCTACGACATCATTCCGGCCGATCACCGCCTGCCGTACGATATGCGCGATGTGCTCGACTGCTTACTCGACGCGGGCGAACTCGACGAGTTCCAGGCTGACTATGCTCGCGAAATGATAACCGGCTACGCGCGGATCTTTGGAATTCCGGTAGGGGTTATTGCCAATCAGAGAGGTTTGGTTCGGGGCGCTTCAGGACAACCGCCGAAGTTCGGCGGAATAATTTATACTGACTCCGCCGAGAAGGTCGCGTACTTCATTGAGACTTGTAACCGGCACGAGACCCCGCTGCTATTCCTGCAAGACGTATCCGGTTTCATGGTGGGAACTGAAGCCGAGCATTCCGGGATCATTCGCGCCGGAGCCCGGTTTGTCGAAGCAATGGCAACGGCTACGGTGCCCAAGCTGGTGCTTACAATCAACCACGCATCCGGAGCAGGTTACTATGCAATGGCCGGTCAGGGGTTTGATCCGGATTTCATTTTCACCTGGCCGACTGGCCGGATGGGGGTAATGGAAGGCGAGTCCGCGGTGATGGCGTTGTTCAGCTCAGAGCTCGGGAAACTCGAACGCAAAGGGCTCGAGCCTGACGAGAAGATGGAAGCCGAAATGGCGTGCGTTCGGGCGAAATACGACGGTGAACTTGAGGCCCGCTTTGCAGGCTCTCGAGGTTTCGTTGACGCTATACTCAGCCCTGAAGATACCCGAGTGGCGCTGGAGCTTGCGCTTCGCACAGCGCTCAACAATCCCGGGCCGCACCTTGGCGTGCCTGTTTTACCCTGCAACACGCCAAACGTACCGTAGGTTGTCTAACCTGCGAGACCGTGACTTACCGCAGCAAAACAAACCGCAGGTTAGACAACCTACGGTACATTTCATCGGAGGAATTCAAATGAGACGAAGGATAGAGCTGAGGACGATTTTGATGACGGCCACACTCCTGCTCGCTTTGGCGGTGCTCGCGTGCGAGAACAAGGAGACCACCGCGGAATTCAAACCTGAGATTCAACCGTTGCCTGCCGGTCTCGCCCGGTATGAGGCGATGGAGATTCCTGCAGATAACCCCATGACCCCGGAGAAAGTGGCGTTGGGCAGGCAGCTCTTCTTCGATGAGCGTCTAAGCGGCGATGGATCGCGCTCGTGCTACTCATGCCATGTGTGCGAGAAGGGGCTTACTGATGGTCTGCCAAAGGCGATCGGCGCGTTCAACAAAGCTTTGCCTCGAAGCAGCCCGACGCTCTGGAACATCGGTTACCACAAGATGTTTTATTGGGACGGGCGCAGTCCGTCGCTGGAAAAACAGGCGATGGCCGCCTGGACCGGCGGCAACATGGGCGCAAAGGATCGCGAAGCCGAGATCGTCGGCAAGATTAATGCGCTACAGGGTTATCGCTCTCAATTCCAGAAGGTATTCGGCGGTGAGGCCACTGCCGAGAACATTATGCACGCTATCTCCGCTTACGAACGCACGATCACTAGCGGCGATACGGCCTGGGACCGCTGGCAAGCCGGTGATCAGTCGGCTGCATCTGAAGCCGCAAAGCGCGGATTTGAAGTCTTCAAACAAGCAAAATGCAATAACTGCCATGACGGCGTGCTGCTCACCGACCAGCAATTTCACAACGTCGGAATAGGGATGGACGCTCCGGAACCCGACCAGGGTCGCGGCAAGATCAGCAACAAACCCGAGGAAACCGGAGCTTTCAAAACGCCTACCCTTCGTGACATCGCGGAATCGGGTCCGTACTTTCACGACGGAAGCGTCGCCACGTTAGAGGAGGCTGTCGATCTTATGCTTGGCGGCGGCAAACCGAACCCTTTTCTCGACAAGAAGAATCTCGAGAAACGCACCATCACAGCGGCACAGAGGAGCGATCTGCTGGAGTTCTTGAAGTCGCTAAACGTGGACTGCAAGGTAACCAAGCCGCCACTTCCTCAGAAGTAACGTAAACTTCCGTTACGAGCTTGGAGCATTCAACGACGCGCAAGCGTCAAAAAGGGGTAGCATAGACTTTGGTCTGTGTCCAATTCAGCGACCGGATGATCGCTGAACACAGACCAAAGTCTATGCTACCCCCGCTTAAGCCGGCCGCTTTACCGGACGGCTTATTTAATCGTTGACGCTCAGAGAACCGAGCACCGCCATGAATGTACGTTGATAATCCTGGCTTTCATCCTGTGGAACAACCGCGACCAGATAAAAGAGGTCCCCGTTCCTAAGCATTGTTGTAACAACGCTGACTAATTCCTGCCTGCCGCTCAACTCCGAAATATTTGTTAGCGAGACCCCCAGCGCGTCACGCCTGCCAAGAGTTTCGCGCTCGTAGCCACCGGCCTGTTGAAGACTCTGGTTGCCTTGTGCCAGTGCGCGTATCAGTTCATCGGTCGCGGCTCTTAGTGAATTCGATTGCGTTCGGACGACGCCAACCTGAACTCCGTGGGTGAAGACGAATCGACCCTGCGTCTGGCTATAAGCTCCTTCCGGGGCGAATGTTACTCCGTCGTTTGAAGGCAACTCGCGCCAATTATCCGGCACGCTGATGCGAAAGTTGTTTCCGTTGTAATTTCGAAGCCTCGAAGAAGGATATTCGACTCGTTGACGCCGGCCCTGTTGAGGATAGCGTTGATCATCGCGGTCCGGGTAACGTTGATCCTGGTCGTCAGGATAACGTGGATCGCGCCGCTGAGGATTCCGCTGGCCGCCACGCCCGATCTCCTGCATCGACCGAGCCGGCCGCATCTCACGCAAGTAGGCTTGAATGCGAGTGAAAGCAGGAGTGTCTCTAATTGGATTGTTGACCCGCAAAGCATCGGCCTCTTGATTGATGTATTCAAACCGATTGCCCGGGTTTGGATGACTGCTCATCCATTGTGGCCCGCCGCTTCCGCCCTTCTGTTCCAGAGTGCGAAACATATTCGCCAAATCGTGAGGATCGTATCCGGCATTCGCCATAACCTGAGCACCTAGTAAGTCGGCCTGTTTCTCATATTCGCGGCTAAACTTCAAAAAGTAAGCACCGATTCCCATTTGGCCAACCTGGCCAGCAACATTTCCTACGCCCCCTAAAATTGCGCCAAGTATCCCGACGACTGCGGCGCCGGTCTGATACTTCTGGGCCTTTGCCGCTTGCGCCGTGCCGTGGCGCAGGGCAACGTGACTGATCTCGTGAGCGATCACCCCGGCCATCTCACCTTCGTTGCGAGCCGCCTCAATCAGCCCGCGATTGACATAGGTGAATCCGCCCGGCAAGGCAAACGCGTTTATGTCGCGCGCGTTCACAACCTTGAAGGAATAGCGGAACTCCGGGTGCTGAAATTCTCGCGGGATCGCTTCGGCAAGCCTTAATCCGATGCGCTCGACATAAGACTGAACTTCAGAATCGCTCAGGAGCGGCATCTGACGCTCGACCTCGGAGGCAGCCTGGCGGCCGAGCTGTACATCCTTGTCGATGCTGTAGGGGTTTTTGGGAGCAACAACCCGGGTTTGGCCGATCAAACTGATCGGCATTACAACCATAGAAATCAACGCCAGCAAGCATGAGCCCGCTCTGAGACTGCTAAATCTGCTCATTGTAGCCCTCCGACACCTTGTTATCCGTTACTTGAATGATCCGATAGCTGTCTACTGAGATTCATCGTCCGGCCTAAACGTTGTAGTTCTTTTTAGCAAGTCCGAACGCCAGCCGAACTCATTATAGACGATGCCCGGGGGGTTGGGCACAGTGATAAGCTCCGCCGACCAATCCGAGTTATTGGCGGTGATACTCGGCGCGACACGCAAGACGAGGCTCTTTATCTCGTTCAAACGACCGGGTTTCGGTGCGGGGGCAATCAAAAGACGCGCGCAACCCAGTCAGCGCGCAGACCTCGACATCGACCATGCTCCCGGTTGTGGTGTCAACTTCAGCTTCGATGTCGATCTCAGGCTTTAGCTCCTCATCCGCCTCCGGGATTTCCTCGAGCTCTGCAACTTCATAACTCGAGCAGGGCCCCGACGGCTCCGTACCCGCGATAAATACCTCCATTCGACGCGACACAGATTCGGGACCAGCGAGACAGCCCGTTGCAGGATCGATCTCGACCGTAATGATCCCGCCCGGCTTGCCAAAGGATGCACCCGCGAGGTTGGCATGGAGCTCCATAGCCTGTCTCATGAAATCAGCCCACATCGGTAACGCCGCATCGGATGCCTTCATTCCAAGATCGTGATTGTCATCAAATCCCACCCATGCGACGCAGACTATCTGGGGCGTGTAACCCACAAACCAACCGTCGTTGGATGTTCCGGTCTTTCCGGCGATGGCCCCCTTCAACCCCATCGCACGAAGACGCGAGGCAGTTCCCTCATCCACGACTGCCTGCATCAGATTTGTCATAAGGTAAGCAACCTGGGGCGAGAAGACAGATGTGGTTGAGGCCGATACCTGGTCAGTTGCAGTCCCGGTGATGCTCTTCACCGGAGTGGGTCGTACCGCGGTCCCGCCGTTTGCGAACGCTGTGTACGCACCCGCCAACTGCAGCGGCGTGACTTCGCTCGTACCCAAAGCCATCGAAGGATAGATACGCGGTTTGTCGAGCCCGCTCATCTCAGCAACCTCGGCGACCCGGGCGAGACCAGTGCTGATGGCTAGTTCGACAGTCGGAACGTTCAGCGATCGCGATAAAGCTTCCCGCAGGGTCACATCCCGATTGGTAAAACCGCCGTGATAATCGCTGGGGCTGTACTCAGCTCGCCCGCCGTCAAAGGTAAAAGTTCGGGGGCGGTCTGACAGTAGGCTGGCCGCGGTAAAAGAACGCGAGCCGAGCGCCGTGGCATAAACAAAGGGCTTGAACGCCGAACCAGGCTGCCGTTTCGCATCGGTGGCTCGATTGAGCTGGCTTTCGTCGTAGCTGCGTCCTCCAACCATCGCCAACACCTCGCCGGTGTGCGCATCCAGCGCGACAAGGGCAGCTTGAACCGGCTCAGGCTGATTACCCTTGCGACGTTGTCCGGCAAAGACCTTATCAAGCTTCGCGGTTTGTCGCTGCACAGCGGCATACGCGGCATTCTGGAGTCGCGGATCCATTGTGGTCACAATGCGATGCGCCGGGGCGCGACGGCTGCGATACCGTTCATCGATGAACCGTTGCGCATAATCAATAAAATAGCTTGCGCCGTCGTCTCCTTCTATCTCGTGCTTCTTGATTTCAAGCTGCTCACCTTTTGCCGATTCAGCTTCGCTTTGGGTTATTGCCTCTGTTTCAACCATCGCGTCCAGCACAAGGTTTCTTCTTTCGATCGCTCGTGCTTTGTCCCTATGCGCCGAATAACGATTGGGGGCGCAAATCAAACCGGCAAGAAATGCCGACTGGCCGAGGGTGAGTTCACTGAGGTCTTTGTCAAAATAGATCTGCGATGCTTGTGCGAAACCATTGATCGCAAAAGTGCCACTGTGCCCAAGATATACTGCGTTGCAATAGTAGGTGAATATCTGTTCTTTGGAGAGGCGAAACTCAAGGATGACCGCCATCGCCGCCTCTTTGATCTTCCTCGTAAGAGTGCGATCAGATGTCAGGAAGTCGTTCTTGATTATCTGTTGCGTGAGCGTCGAACCGCCCTGAACGAACTCGCCTTGATCAAGATCGGTCTTGAGAGCGCGAATGATTCCTCGCCAATCGACGCCCCCGTGACTAAAAAACCGCCTATCCTCAGCCGCAATAATTGCGTTGCGCAGGTTCCCTGGGATATCGGAGAACTGTACTGGGATTCTCTTGCGGCGATCGCCTTCGCGCACGGAGGCAAGCAACTTACCTTCGATCGCGGCTGACGATAACCGCTGGCCCGTCGTCGGACTCGTCAACGAAGCGATCTTTCCGGTTTTATCTACCTGGATTCGGACTGGACCAACACTGCCGTGGTTCGCGGACTCATCACCCGGTGAAACTACAATTGAGTTGGCTTCCACTTGAAAAGATCCGACGTGGTTCCCCTCGCCGTTGTTCGCACGTTGCTGATATCCGTTTGCACTAAGGTAGTCGCTGAGCTCGTTAATCGGAAGGCGGTCCCCGACGGACACCGAAAGCGGCGGCGTCACTATCTCAACCGAATTATCAAGCGAGCTATTATTAAGCCGCATATCGATTTCGTTTGCGAACTTGTTGTAATAGTAGATCGAGACAGACAGAAAAATCGCTGAAATGACCCCAAAAACCAGGAGTACTCTGGGCTGCGACAGCCAGGCGGCTGACGATCTTACCCATCGCGGGAGACGACTCCAGATCTCTCTGATACGGTCACCGACAGTGGCCCGTGTTCGACCGTACGGGTCGTGCAAGACTATTGTCCGGGGCCGCAATGTCACGTCGTTGATTGTTCGACTGATCGGCACTTTAGATCCTCCTTTCAATGATAGCGCAAAGGAAGGGCCAAGTGTCGGGGACTCCAGATTCGCCTATTATGCAGGTAGATCAACTCAGGAGAGATTCAGCGCTTTGCGGATCTGATACGTTAATGGACTAGAATCGTACAGGCTGCTTGAACCCTTTGTATTTGAATGACTCCGCCGGGACAGCAAGCCCTCTAGCGGTAAACATACGAGCTCGTTTTTTTCTGATCCCACTGAATGCTGTCGATGTTCTGAGGATCAGCAGCAAAGATCTCTTCGCTCAGCTTATCGGTGTTATGATCGCCCGCAACATTCAGGAAATAGACAATTTTACCGATCGGGTTCTCTTTATCCTCGGGATCGACCTTCCGCATCTCTCCCTGAATACTCCGTTTTTCGAAGATCTCGCGAAGCACTTCGTCGGTTTCCGTTACGTTGCGGCTGGCTACCGTCAACTCCATCGCTCGGAAGACTTGCTCGGGCTCGTAATACTCAAGAAGTGAGACGACAATGAGAGAGAACAGGGTAAGAATGATCGCGACTTCGACTTTTCCGACGCCCGTCGCCAGTCCAATCGCCAGGCTGATCAGCAACACAGTGATTTCTTTTGGATCACGGATATTGGTCCGGAACCTTACAAGCGAGGCAGCGGCGAATATCCCGAAGGCTCTCGCTGCATTGTCGGCCACAACCATCATCAGCGCGGAGGCCACTACTGCAAGCAGTATCTGAGTTTGCGCAACATACGGATTGCGAATCGTCACAGGGGACTCGCGGCGCGGCCGGAAAGCGAGCAGGGTTGCCAGCAGTGCTCCCAGCGCTAGTTTTAGCGTGATCGTCGCCGCAACTACCGGCCAGGCCGCGTTGTCTTGCCCCCCGGTTTCGGCATCGAAGAGCCCCGGTGGTCCCACCTCTCCTGTTCTGTCGCGAGTCGGCGCCGTTTGCGACGCGGGAGGAGCGCCGCTCCTCACTTGCTCACCCGGCGCATTCGATTGGCTTACCAGCAAATATCCAAGCAGACCTACGACCGCTATTCCGGCAACCATAAGGCCCACGGAAGCACCCCGCTTTTTTGCCAACCCGCCGAGCCGCGATCGCCAATTCCTGCGATGAAAGGCTGGGGTTCGCTTGGCCGATGCCTGAGCGGCGGGCCGAACTTCTGATTGTTTTTCTTCATCCGCGGCGGAGTCTGTGGTTGCGACATCAGCATGAATTGCGTCCTGGTCGTGATGGTTCATCTCCACCCCCTCATCGGATAGAAAATGCGAAGCCGGCCGAAGCCTAAACACTTTGACTAAAGCAAACATTAATCCGTTCAGGAACTGGACCGCGCAGGAGTCGCTTCAGATGTGACGAAGAGCAGTAAGTGGTGAAATAACGGTGGATCGGCGTGCGAGGGTCGCCAAGGCTATTGAATGCCCTCCATAGTTTCGGCGATTAGTTGATCTACGACTGCATTAAAATCGCCCGTTTGTTCGAACGTTTTGAGCTGGCGATCGGCGCTGGTTCCGCCTTTAAGGATGGTATGGATGTACTCGAGTTCCTTTCGGCTTCCCAGTTCGTCGACCACATCATCGACAAATTCGAGCAACTCGAGGATCAAATCTCGCACTGGCACCTCGGTCTGTTTGCCGAAATCGATAAGTTTTCCGTCCAGACCCCACCGAACCGCTCGCCATTTGTTTTCCTGGATGAGCGCGCGCCGATACAGCCGAAACCCCATGTTCATTCGATAGAGTTTGGACAGCTTCGCGATAATGGCCTGGATGAGCGCCGCGAGCGCGATGACTTCATCAACCCTGGAAGGAATGTCACAGATTCGAAACTCCAGCGTCGGGAAATGCGGGTGAGGGCGGACGTCCCACCAAATTTTCTTTGGTTTGTCGATGCATCCGGTTTTCAACAGAAGGTTGACGTAATTATCAAACTCCGAACAGGAGCTGAAGTAATCCGGGATGTCAGTTCTCGGGAACTTTTTGAATATCTCGGAGCGATAGCTTTTTAAACCGGTCTTTGTTCCCATCCAGAAAGGCGAGCTTGTCGACAACGCAAGCAAGTGAGGTAAGAAGTACCGTGCTGCGTTCATCAAGTGAATCTGCGCCTCACGGTCTTCAATTCCAACATGCACGTGCATGCCGAAGATCAGCAGCGACTCGGCTAGCACCTGCATCTCGTCGATGAGCGCGGCATAGTGCTCGTGGTCCGTAATCTTCTGATCCTTCCAGCTTGAAAAAGGATGAGTCGAAGCAGCGGCAATGCAGAGACCTTTACTGCCGGCCAGAGCGGCGACAGTGCGCCGGAGCTTGATCACATCGGCTCGAGCCTCCTGGATGTTGGCGCAGATACCGGTGCCGACTTCGATCATAGATTGGTGCATCTCGGGTTTGACCTGCTCGCCCAGGAGCATGCGCCCTTCATCGATCATCTCGGTGATGTGCGAACGGAGCTCGCGCGTGTGCGGGTCGATAATTTGAAACTCTTCTTCAATTCCCAGCGTGAAGTCAGGCATTCATACTCCTGAAGTTTCGATTCTCGATTGCCGATTGGCGAATGAGCGATCGCACATCGACAATCGCAAATCGGAAATCGGAACTCAGTCAACGATCATCGTCGGCACCATTCCAGCTCCGGATGTCACGTTCGCCAGCGATGACGACGACAGACGGGTGAAAGCGCCCGAGACCTTCCCAAAGAACAATAGCGGATCCAAATCCAGCAGTTGCTCGATCATGTGTACGCCTGTCTCATCTACAAACGGAAAGACCTCTCGCGACGTTGTTACACGCTCTTGAGCAAGATAATCGCCGCCAAGCGCTTCCTCGATGGCTTGATCCCAGGCCCCTTCATCCGACTCCCAGCCGATAAAAATGCCGTGTCCTCCGTAGTCATCATTCGGCTTCAAAACCAGCTTGTCGCGATTGGTCCTTATAAACTCCAACAGATCGATCTCACCGCCACCGTAAGTAGTCTTTGCGTGCTCGACCCTTCGCGTCCACGGCACCGAAGCGCGGATCGCTTCCTGTTCTGCACCGGAGAAGTAGTGCTGATGCCGCTCATCGGTCAGAACCCCAAAGAGCATTTTCTTATGAACGTACTTCGTGCGAAACGAATTCACGAACACGGCGGAGCCCTTCTTGTAAGCGGCTACGAAGGCCTGGCACTCATCGATTTTCTCCAGCAGCTCGGTCGTGAGCACGCGCCGATAAACAAGATCAATCCTAAACTCGCCGTGGTGCAACTTCCCTTCCCGCAACTCCAGGTCGCGCGGGTCGGCGATTGTCGTTGAATAACCCTGCTTCTCAAAGAAGTCCTTGAACAACTCGAACTCCCGCTGCGTCGGAAGCCCCTTATAGTCCACGATCGCGATCTGAGGCTTCTCGGCGCGGCCTCGGACGCGCTCGTAGATCGCAATTAATGCGTCCAGCATGTTTTGACGGCAGTACATCGGCGTGATTTTGTGATCGACGCAAAACTCTCGCATGAGCGGCAGCCCGCAAAAGATCTCGGCGGCAACATCCTGATAGGCGATACCCGCCGGGCACTCGGCATTCAACTCGACAAACCAGTACGACTCATCGGTCAGAAAAGAATCCAATCGCGCGGTGACCGAGACCTCGTGGTAACCCGGATCGACGGCCACCAACTCATGCTCACCAGCAGTCAACCCGATTTGATCAAGCATTAGCTTGTCGTTGGGAGCAATGCGGCCAACTTTTTCAATCGCGCCCCAAACCGTCTCACAGATTCGAGTTATATGCTGCCACTCACCACGGGTAACGAAATGTGGCCGCAGGTAAGGCGAGAGCATTCTACCGCCAAACACGAAACGCACGTCGTTGAGACGGGTCTCTAAAAAGGCGCGCGATTCTTCGAGCAGCCCCGGCTTGCGTTCGATAAGTGAGTTGTAGTCGTTGGCTGCCTGGCTGGTCATCGGTTTGGTTTTTGGTTTCTGGTTTCTGGTTTCTGGTTTGTGGTTTCTGGTTTGTGGTTTCTAGTTACGGACGATATCGAAATCGGAACCAAAAACTAGACACTACGAACCAGAAACCAGAAACTAATCCGCTCCGGCCGGCTTGCCGGCGCTGGGCCGTTGAATTTCGTGATTCAGCAACTCGTTCCACCGATGGCTGGCGATGGTCGGTTTGCCGTGCAACGCAGTTTCAATCGCCAGGTCCGCGACTTTCTCAACCATCCATTTGAAATAGATCGATCCTACCGACCACCAATCGGCATCCGGCGCAGGATTCATATAATCAATAGCGTAAGGCGTACCGCCGGCTATCGCGAACTCGACGGTGTTGATGTCATATCCCAGCGCTTCGTTGATCTGGATCGTCTCACGCCGAACTCGCGCGTCCATCTCAGGATCGAGATAGTTGTCGACGACCAGGTAGCGTTGAAATATCGGATCATAAGGCATCGGACACACGTCCTTCTTGCCAATGCAATATGAGCGGACGTAATGAGTGAACGGCACGAACTCCTGAAGGACCATGCAATCGGTTCCGCTGGCATCGTACTTTTCCATCAACTCCTCTCGGTTGTTGACGCGAGAAACGCCTCGCCAGCCGCCGCCGTCAAACGGCTTGATAAAAGCCGGAAAGCCGATGTGCTGAATTATGCCGTCCCAATCGAGTGGATATTCGAGGTTTCTGAGCGACTCGGCGACCACGCCTTCCTTGTATTCCTTTTGAGGGAGAAGGATCGTTTTCGGCACGGCGATTCCGAGATAAGTCGCCAACGAATAGTTGAAGAACTTATCGTCGGCGTTCCACCAGAATGGATTGTTGATGACTTTCGCACCGGCGAGCACCGCGCTCTTGAGATAAGCTCGATAAAACGGGACTTCGTGTGAGATTCGATCAATGATTGTGTCGTATGGGCAGGGTTCAGCCATGGACACTCCGCCGAGCTTTATGTACTCGGCGGTTACTCCGGCGCGGCGACCGTTGATTTCGTTAATAAGACCTTGAGGGAAAGTGCCTTCGCGGCCTACGAGTACGCCGATCTTCATTTTGCTCCTCCGCGGTGAATGACGCGGCGAATTCTATAGTACGGCTTTGAGCAGGTGCAACCGTTCGCCCCGCGTCGCGGTGCCTGGGTGCCGGGCGTGCAATCTTGCCATTCTTGTTTTGCAATTCTCGAAATCGCCGCGATGCAGCGTTGAGGCATAGAAAGGCTTTGCTAGCGAAAATGCCCGAAACGTTGGCGCACCTCCAGACTTTAGTTCTATTATCACCGGTGATTCGAAACGAGAGCGAAAAGGAGATCATTATGTGTAAATCGTGGTCCATTCGATACAAGGCAATCATATTCACAACACTTCTAAGCGCATCCATACTCGCGGCCTCTTGCAGCAAGTCTGAGCAGCCAGCGACAAACTCCAGCGCCTCGTCTCCATCGACAGCCGCTTCGGCCGGAGAATTTGAAGGCGTGATCGCGATGAAGATGGAAACGGTCGATGAAACCAGAGCCGAAATGACTTACTTCCTCAAAGGCAAGAACACTCGCATTGAAACAAAAGTTCCCAACCTCCCTGATGGATCTGCGGTGATGCTCTTAGACCTGGACGGCGGAAAGATCGTCTCCCTAATGCCCTCGCGGAAAATGTATTTGACGATGGACATGAAAGCCGCGGCCGAAGATATGAAAAAGATGAAGAAGGCGCACGGCCAGGAAAACCCTGAGTTCCCGAAACTGACCGCGACCGGCAAGACGGAGACGATCGCCGGCTACACTTGCGAGCACTGGTTGATGGGCGAGGAACAAGACGTCGATATGTGCGTTGCAAAAGGCCTCGGGTATTTTGGAATGGGGGGCCAATCCTCAGGAGGTATGGGTTCGTGGAAGAACCTCGTTTTTAGCCCCAAGATGCTTGCCGAGGCGGCGGCTCATCCTGAATGGGTGAAGTTTCTCAACGGCGGCGCGTTTCCCTTGAAACTCAGCGTGATGCAGGACGGCAAAGCCACTATGACCATGGAAGCGACCAGAATCGAAAAGAAGTCCCTGGATGATTCGCTATTTGTCATCCCAACCGACTATAAGGCGATCAGTATGCCGAATATTCCTACGATGCCGAGTCCGCCGAGCGGCAAACAGTAGTTCGCCTCCGGTCACCAATTCAGCAAAGCTGAGGTTTTCGCACTTGAATCCTGCTCCACCGACCCTGCGTCGGTGGAGGAGCGACTGCCCAGCTAGACGTGAGCACACCAGACCTCCTCCCTCCACCGACCCTGCGTCGGTGGAGGAGCGACTGACCAGCTAAGGCGCCTGTGCGAGGCACCTTCTTCCCTAAACCGAACCGAGGTCGGCGCCGTGAGAGGCCTCGCGCGGGAACGTCTTAGCTAGCAGTCGTACCTCCACCGACACAGGGTCGGTGGAGGGAGGAGGTCGTCGTCACGTCTTAGCTGGGCAGTCGTTCCTCCACCGACACAGGGTTGGTGGCGGGGGGAGGTCGTCGTCACGTCTTAGCTGGGCAGTCGGCCCTCCACCGACACAGGGTCGGTGGAGGGAGGAGGTCGTCGTCACGTCTTAGCGGGGCAGTCGTTCCTCCACCGACACAGGGTTGGTGGCGGGCAGCCGCCGCCTAACACTATGAACATTTTCAAAAGCCAGCCCTGAGGCTATAATCTCCCGCGAAACCAAAGAGAAAAACACTATGTCCTTTACACCTGGATCGACTCTCGGTCATTACAGGATCCTCGAGCCAATAGGCGCGGGCGGCATGGGCGAAGTTTACAAAGCAATCGACACAAGGCTCGATCGTCCGGTCGCTTTGAAGATTCTTCCCGCAGAACTCGTAACAGATTCGGATCGCGTGCGCAGGTTCATCGGCGAAGCAAAAGCCGCCTCTGCGTTGAATCACCCTCACATCATCACGATCTACGAGATCGGAGAGGCTCAGCTCGACGCCGCAAACCCGCAGGACGTTGCCCACTACATCGCGATGGAATACATCAGCGGCGCGACACTTCACGTCAAAATCCACCGCGAGCATCTCGATCCGAAAAAGCTGCTCGATTATTTCGCGCAGACTGCGGACGGGCTAGCTAAGGCTCACGCGGCCGGGATCGTGCACCGGGATCTCAAACCAGAGAACATCATGGTCACCGAGGACGGATATGCCAAGATCCTCGATTTCGGACTCGCAAAGCTAATTGAAGCCGAAGAGCCCGCCACCGCAGCTGCCGATCCCGGAGAAGCCGCGACCGCCGTGATGGATAAGACCCGCCCGGGCGTAGTCATGGGCACGATCGGATACATGTCGCCCGAACAAGCGCAAGGCAGGGTGGTCGATCAGCGCTCGGATATTTTCTCATTTGGCTGCATCCTGTACGAGGCCGCGACGCGAGTTAAGCCGTTTCAGGGGGACTCGGTTATCGACTCGCTGCACAAGATCGTCTACGGTCAGGCCCCGCCAATCGCAACGACCAATCCTGACGCACCAGCCGAGCTTCAACGCATAATTCGGAAATGCCTCGCCAAAGATCCGGCCGAGCGTTATCAGTCAATCAAAGACATAGCGATCGATCTCCGAGCTCTGATCAGAGAGTACGATTCTCAGGCGACTGTGTCGGGGATGTACACATCTCAACCGACTTTGATTCATGGACACCAACCAGTTACCGCGCCGCACTCCGCCCAATTTGCGGTGACCGAAGCTCAATCCGTCGTTACTGCCACCAGCGGTCCAGTGACCGGACCAGTGTCGGGAATCTCGCAGCCGGCTAGCAGCAGTAGAAAACTAGTTACGCTCGTCGGCGGTTTGCTCTTAGCAGGAGTCATCGCAGCGATCGCAATCTATTTTGTAATCGGTCAGAACTCGAACAAGAGAATCGGACCTGCTTTCCAGAACACTGCGATCAGTAAGCTTACGAGCGCCGGGAGGGCCCTGGGGGCGGTCATTTCGCCTGACGGCAAGTACGTAGTTCATATTGTCAACGACGCGGGAACGCAGGGTCTGTGGGTGCGTCAGACAACAACATCCAGCAACGTTCCAATCGTTCCGCCCGATGACGGCAATTACGTCGGTCTCACATTCTCACGTGATGGCAACTACGTTTATTTCGTGAAAGGCCCAAAGGGCGCCAGCATTCGCAGTCTGTATCAGGTTCCTGTCCTGGGAGGTACGCCGAGAAAGTTGATTGACGATGTCGACAGCCCAATTACGTTCTCTCGCGACGGAAAACGCTTTGCCTTTATCCGCCACTCCAGCACCGAGAGCGCGCTAATCCTGGTTAACGCCGACGGCAGCGGCGAGCAAAAGCTGCTGACCCATAAACAGCCCGACCTCTTTCTTCAAGCTGAGTGGTCACCAGATGACAAGGTCGTGGCGGCGACAACCAGAAAGATCACCGGCGGCTTTAGGAACGAGCTGGTCGCGGTTCAGGTCGCGGATGGCACCGAGAAGGTCATTGGCTCTCAGAAGTGGCTCGCGCTTGGCGGGTTCGCCTGGCTGAGCGACGGCAGCGGGCTGGTGATTTGCGCGTTGGATCAAACGCCCGGCGGCCGCCAACTTCAAATATGGCAAATCTCTTATCCGGACGGAACTGCGAAACGGATCACAAACGACCTGAACACCTATAACGGCGTCAGCCTTTCCGCCGACTCCGGGTCGCTTGTTACTATTCAGTCCGATGTGGCCGCAAATGTTTGGGTAGCACCCAACGGTGACGCTGCTCGAGCAAAACAGATTACAACGGGATCGGGTCGATATGACCAGATCACGTTGGTGCCGGACGGGAGGATCGTATGCGTCTCGTTAGCCGGGGGCAGCCCGGACATCTGGCTTATGGACGCCGATGGTAAGAATTCAAAACAACTGACCGGTGATTCAGGTGTCAACATATTCCCCGCTGTTTCGCCCGATGGAAAAGTTGTAGTTTTCAATTCGAACCGAGGCGCAAACGCGGCTACATTCAACGTTTGGCGAGTTGCTATCGATGGGTCCAACCCGCGTCAGCTTACTCAGG
This sequence comes from Blastocatellia bacterium, assembly GCA_035649735.1. Lineage (GTDB taxonomy): Bacteria > Acidobacteriota > Blastocatellia > UBA7656 > UBA7656 > Onstottus_A. The sequence continues at coordinate 36,205 of DASRIZ010000326.1, forward strand.
GTGAGGGCGAGTATTTTCCCTCAT
>DASRIZ010000327.1:0-5023 GCA_035649735.1 Blastocatellia bacterium
GCCCGAGTAAACTGTCAGCTTTGATTCCGCACAGGCGTTGCCGATGAACTCTGTCAACGCGAACCCGCGTTGATCGACGTTACGCGAGCCGACGACCGCCAGTCCGCGACGGTTCAATAACCTCGCATCGCCCGCGCCGTAGAGCATCACCGGCGCCGCGCTCTTTAGCCGCTCCGTGAACCGCGGCGGATAGTCTTCATCAAATCGCGTGATGACCCAGATGCCAAGCTCATCAAGCCGCTCGAGTTCCTGCTTCAACTTTTCGCCACGATCGAGCAACCAAGTAAGTCTCGCTGCCTGGTCTGGACCGGTTTGCAGAATTGAATCAACCTTTTCGGCGCTTGAACCGACGAGGCTCGCTGCGCTTACAGCGTTAGCCCGCAGCTTTTCTTCAAGCTGGTTCCACTCCCGCGCACTCAGCGGTTTCACCTCCGATTCGTCGGGTAGACCGAGATGCGAACATAAAAGAAAAAGTGCGAATGAGTCGTTGTCAGGTTCCATCATCAAGTTTTGCGTGCTGTTGCGCGAGCTAGAGTAAAGGGATAGACGAGACCGCTGCCATTCTTTCTCAACAGCCATCCGGCTAGCGTCAAAGTCCAGCCGGAATCGACGATGTCGTCAATAAGCAGCACTGGGCCGCCCGGTATTTGATCCTGCGTCGCAAGCGTCCCCGCGACGTTGCGCGCTTGCATCGAGCTATTAGCCATCAGTTTCTGTTCCGGCGCATCTGACGTTCGAACCAGCGCAGCCACAAATGGAACTCCGAGCACGCCGGCTAATCGCGACGCGAAATCATACACCAGCCCCGGATGGCGTCGCGAGGGTATCGCTGTAATCCATTCCGGAAAAGGTTCCGGCTGCCATCGCTCGCGAATCAATTTCGCAGATGCGTCGACCAAGTGATCGTCAAACTTATTGTGCTCGTACTTGCCCTCGCGCACGAGCTTGCCCCATCCGGCATCGCCGTAGTAACAGAGCGCCCTGCCCGCCGCGTTGCGTTCGTCAGCTGGAATGACTGAGGTTGGAGACAGCGTCATGTCCAGAGGCCATCGTTTCTTCGGTTCGAGCACGATGTCGACTCGCCCGAGAAACTCGGATGCCTCAGCCACGAGTTCCGGTGACGTCTCGGCTTGAAATCCTTTCCCCTGGCAATTGGCGCAGACCCCACAAGCCTTTGCGTCGGGATCGTCAAGCGCGCGTGCCAGGAATTCCATCAGACATTCGCGGTGAGCGACGTACTTCTGCATCTGCGCAAGCTCAGCCCGCCGCAACGCGGTGATACGATTTGTTCGATCTACATCCGGCTGCCACTGAGTCGCGGTTCGAAAGTACCGAATCTTCTTGTCGAACTTGATCTCGATCGCTCCATCGATCTCGAGTAATTTCAAAGCCCGGTCGGCCATAGAACGCGAGACGTTTACTCGCGGGAGCAATTCGTTGAGCGACAACCCGTCGCCTGCCGCCACTGCATTGAGCAGGGATGTCATAGCTTCAGGAGGAGGGAAAGCGCTCTCGATAAAATAGTCCTGAATGTCATCGTCTTCTCGTCCACTCAACAGGATTCCGTACGCCTTCTCGACCGCGCGTCCCGCTCTTCCGACTTGCTGATAGTAAGCGACGACCGATCCAGGCCGTTGAAAGTGGACGACAAACGAGAGATCCGGTTTGTCAAAACCCATCCCAAGGGCTACCGTGGCGACCAGCGCTTTGAGTTCATTGGCAAGCAATGCTCTTTCGAGAGCCTCACGATCCACCTTGGCGTCATCGCCGGCGTGGTAGGCTTCCGCGTCAATGCCGCGCGACTTGAGCCAGTTGGTAACGCGTTCGACGTCAGCTACAGTCAGACAGTAAATAACACCGCTGCCTTTGAATTTTGGGATGTTGGCAGCGAGCCAGGCGAGCCGTTCCGCCTGGCTGGATAACACGATGTTTTGCAGCCGCAATGAGTGCCGTGTCAGCGGACCTCGCAAGACGACCAGCTCAGGTCCGAGTTGCTGTTGAACATCGGCGACAACGCGATCGTTTGCCGTAGCGGTAGTTCCGAGAACCGGCATCCCCGCGGGGAGTCTGTCCATCACTCCGATGATTCGGCGATAGTCCGGTCTGAAGTCGTGACCCCAATCTGAAATGCAGTGAACCTCATCGACAACAAAAAGACCTGCGCGTCCGGACACGCCGGGCAGCACCGAGCGCATAAACCGATCGTTACCGAGGCGCTCGGGTGAGATCAACAAAATGTCGCAGGAATCCTTTGCGAGCGCGGCCTCGGCCAGGTCCCATTCAGCGCGGTTCGAGCTGTTAATTGTGAATGCGCGAATGCCTATGCGAGAGGCGGCTTCGATCTGGTTTCGCATCAACGACAGCAGCGGGCTGACGAGAATCGTGGGACCGGCGCCTTGCTCGCGCAGAAGCTTTGTCGAGAGAAAGTAAACGAGACTCTTGCCCCAACCGGTGCGTTGAACGACGAGGACCCGCCCGCGGCGAGTAACGATGGCGTCGATGGCTTGCCACTGGCCTTCGCGAAACTGAGCATCGCGCCCAAGCATGCGCTTGAGCAGCTGTTCGGCGGCGCCAACTAGAGAAGTGCTGGTCATCAGCGCCCTAAATATAAACTATTCCTGATTGAATCGAAACAGCAACGGGACGTTGTAAGGGCGATTGACAATAAGCAGCAGGAAGAGCGCGAGCGACTGACGGAGCTTTGGGCGCAGCTCTCCGCGCAACGCGCGCAACCAGCAAACGAGCCTACTGACCAAGTATCTCTTTAATCAGCTTGTCAGTACCGTAGAGCTTCTTCATCGCCTCGATGATCGACGCGCTATGGACGCCGATTGCGCGACCGCCTTCGCTTTCTTCAACGTACCAATATCGATTCGGCAGCTTTTGAATGTTGCTGTCAAAATTCAGCCCCACCAGCTCGCCGTTCCGATTGATCACCGGACTCCCGGAGTTCCCGCCGATCGTGTCCGCCGTGTAAACGAAATTCAACGGAGTCGCCAGATCAAGCTTGTCTTTGCCTTCACGATAGCGCTTTGGCAAATCGTACGGAGGCTTTTCCTCAAAGCTCCGGGCTCGATCGTACAAGCCGAAAAACGTTGTTTTGTATGGCACCAGCGTCGTGTCTTCTTCATAGCCCAACACCCGGCCGTAGCTGATTCGCAGGTTGAAGTTCGCATCGGGCGGCAGGCTCTTTCCGTAGACCGCAAACCGCGCTTTGGAAAGCTTTTCGCCGGCGCTGGTCTCAACGCCTTGAACCTTCTGTTCAAGCCAGGCACGCAACTCGCGGGTTACCGGTTCGACGTTTCGCGCAAGCACGATCATCGGATCGTCCGACTTGGCGACTGCTTCCGCGCCGCCGTCAATCAATGCTTTTCTCACAGCCACATCCGCGAGCTTGGTCCCGCTCACCGCGCGCTTTGCAGCCGCCGTAGGAGTCAATCCGCCCAGTGCGGCTCTAACAAACGGGTCGCCGGCGCCGAGAGTCTTCTGTGCCTCTTCGAGCCATGCAGCCAAAAGGTGTTCGTCCATTTCGGGGTAGATCGGCGCCTTAGAAAAAAGACTGAATCGGAATGACTCGAGGTTCGAGTCCCGCAGCTCATCGTAACGCTGGTTGTTAGGCTTACGGGTTTCTTCGGTGTATCGCACAATCGCCGCGGCGATTGTCGCCAAGCGGGAGACAGGATTGCCGAACGATGTGTTCAGCAAGTCAACTCGTGAAGGTGTCAGGGTCGAAAATGCTATGCGCGCGGCGATCTTCGGATACTCGCGATACGCTGTGGCAATCTGTTCCCATGCATCGCCGTATGCCTTCTGCACATCGGGCTTTTGAGCCAACGCATCGCGCAGCGCTTTCTCGTCGGCTTCTTTCTTCGCCATCATGCGCGGATTCATCAAGCCTTCTTGCTGACCAACCAACCGCTTTAGCGAATTATTGAATGACCTTGTTCCGCTGCCTGCCTGCCGTGCCGCCTCCGCACTTCGCTCTGCGTATCGGTCCAGGGCATCGCGCCGCGATGTCCAAACTTGCTTTTGCAACGGATTGCCGACGTCTCGCTGATATTGAATCTGCGCAAGGGTTAGCAGCCTGGCCGTCGAACCGGGATTGCCCGGCAGAAGGACCAATTCTCCGTCGACCGCGCCAGTCGCCGACCATTTGAAATAATGTGGCGTCCGGGCCGGCTTGCCGTCCTCGTAGGCACGGAAAAATGCCACATCGAGATCGTAACGAGGATAAGTGAAATTGTCGTAGTCACCTCCAAAGAACGCGATCTGTTCTTCCACCGCAAAGACCAATCGAATGTCGGTGTATTTCTTGAATCGATACAACCAGTACTCGCCGCCGCTGTATAGTGAAATCACTTCGCATTTCAACCCGGTCTTCGTGGTCGCTTCTTTTTCAATGGCGGCGATCACTGCTTTTCGCAGCTCTCCGGCTTCCTTGTCTGCGGTGCCCGGCTTTATCGCCGATTGCACTCGAGAAGTGACATCTTCATAGGAGATCAGCACATTGCATTCGAGATCGGGACACTTGAGCTCTTCCTCACTGGTGGCAGCATAGAAGCCATCCCTGGTGTAGTCCTTTTCTTTGGTCGAGACCTTTTGGAGCTGACCGCTGGCTACGTGCTGGTTGGTGACCATCAACCCGTCAGGCGACACAAACGATCCGGAACCGCCGTCGTTTAGTCTTACGGACGCCAGTCGCAGGTGTTCAAGCCAGGTATCGGCCGGCTCAAATTTGTAACGTTCTTTCCATTGCTTGCGCGGCGGATTATCAAATGTCCACATCCCGTCGTCGGCAAAAAGATTAAGCGGCTGGATTGCCACCGCCGTTAGAATCGCGAGCAGCATTAGCTTTTTCATGTTGTTGTTTCGGCCCTCAAGTCGTTATCGAATTGTCGTCGTCCACGTAGTCTCGAATTCATTCGTTCTTGCTTTCGGATTCGTGCTATTCGGAAGAAACGAGTTAATCCGTCCACGTAGCAACGAATTTATTCGTTCTGCTTTCGGATTCGTGCTATTCAGA
>DASRIZ010000328.1:0-4123 GCA_035649735.1 Blastocatellia bacterium
TGATTCTTGCTTACTGGGCGGCGCCGTTTTTGTCCGCGTTGAGTCCGATTGAGGCCGTTGCCCTCTCGGGAGTCTTCAATAACATTCGAGTTGACGGGAAGGTGCTCGTTTTCACGTTAGCGGTTTCTCTGCTCGCCGGCGTGCTTGTCAGTCTCATCCCGGTGTTGAAAACCGCCCGCGCCGATCGGTTGATGACGCTTATAAAACAGCGCGAGATGAGAACCGGAGGCGCGGCCGCCGGACGACGCTGGCTGAGCGCGCTGGTAATCAGCGAGATGGCGGTCGCGGTGACGCTGCTTGTAGCCGGCGGGCTGATGCTCAAGAGCTTTCAGCGTTTACAAAAGCTCGATCTGGGTTTTCAACAAGACAATCTATTGAGCGTTCGCATGGATTTGCCGCAAGATAAATACCGCGACCAGACACAGCGCGCGGCGTTTCTCACACAAACGCTCGATCGCGTTCGATCGCTTCCGGGCGTCGTCTCTGCGGGAGCTACAACCAACCTTCCGCTGAGTCACGCTTCGATCGATATGAGGTTCACCGTTGAGGGTCAGGCAGCGTTGAATCCCGCCGAAGTGCCGATAACCGCGGCGCGACTGGTGACGCCGGGTTATCTGCAAACGCTTGGCGTCGAGTTGGTCAGCGGGAGGTTGATCGATGAACAGGATCGCGTCGACAGCCCGATGGTTGTGGTGGTCAGCGAAGAGCTAGCCCGACAGGCGTGGCCGGATACCGACCCGATCGGCAAGCGCATACGTCGCGGGACAGCGAGCCTTACCGGGTTTCCGTGGATGACCGTGGTAGGCGTAGTAAAAGACGTCAAGGAGGATCGCGCAAACTTCCGCATCAATCGGGCGGTTTGGTATCTGCCCTACATTCAACACCAGCTTCATCTGCCGGTGAACGTACTGGTGCGTGCAGAAAACCCAGCGAGCCTGACCGAATCCGTCAGGGCCGCAGTCCACGCGATAGATCCGCACCAGCCGATCTCCGAGGCGACTACAATGCGCGAGCACGTTGCCGGCGTTGTAGTCACCGAGCGGTTTAGCGCGCTATTGCTCGCGACACTGGCTGTGATGGGCGTAATGTTGGCGGCTTTGGGATTGTATGGCGTGATGGCTTACGCGGTTACTCAACGAACAGGTGAGATCGGGCTGCGGATGGCGTTGGGCGCTAGCGGTCGCGATGTGTTCGGGTTGATTCTGAAACAGGGTGCGAAGTTGATCATACCAGGAATCGTTTTGGGCCTGACCGGCGCGATCCTGGTGAGCCGGCTGCTGACCAGCGTGCTTTACGGAGTGTCGCCGAGCGATCCTGGAACATTGTTTGGAGTTTCGTTGATGTTAACGATCATCGGGTTGTTGGCTTGTTACATCCCGGCTCGGCGTGCAGCGCGCCTGGATCCGATGACGGCACTGAGACAGGATTAAGGACGAAGGTTGGCTTTGCGTCTTCGCGGTCCTTTGCGTCTTTGCGCTAACTCTTTGCTTTCAATGCCGGGTTTCGCGCAAAGACGCAAAGGACCGCGAAGACGCAAAGAAGTTTCTGAAACCAAAGCGTCCCTCCTGCCACTTACAAACGCAAATCCCTGCCATAACAATGAGGAGTAAGTATGACGAGTCTTGGTCAGGACCTCCGTTACGCGCTTCGAATGCTTCTGAAGAATCCCGGCTTCGCGGTCGTCGCGGTGATCGCATTGGCATTGGGAATAGGGGCCAATACGGCGATCTTTAGCGTCGTTAACACCGTCCTATTGAGGTCTTTGCCTTATTCCGACCCCGACCGGCTGATGGTTGTCAGAGAGAACAAGCTGCCGCAGTTTCCGGAGTTCTCAATCTCTCCCGGAAACTTCCTCGATTGGCAAAAGCAGAACACCTCGTTTGAAAAGCTCGTAGCGATCAACCGGGCGGCTTACAACCTGGTCTCAGGCGACGCCGATCCCGAGCGTCTTCGTGGCGCTCGAGTGTCCGCTGGGCTGTTTGAGATGCTGGGCGCGAACCCGGTGCAAGGTCGCACGTTCACGGATGAAGAGGATCAACCTGGACGCGACAACGTCGTGATCCTCAGCGGCAGCTTATGGAAGCGTCGATTTGGAGGCGATCCCAACATCATCGGTCAATCGTTAACCCTAAGCTCAGCCAGCTACACGGTCATCGGAATCATGCCGGCGACTTTTCAGTTTCCGGACCGCGATACCGAGCTCTGGACGCCTATCGCATTTACCTCCAGGCAAGCCCAACAACACGGAAGTCATTACCTCTCAGTCATCGGCCGTCTGAAGCAAGAGACGACGATTCAACAAGCTGACATCGAAATGAAATCCATCGCAGCACGGCTTGCGGAGCAGTATCCAGACTCAAACGCCGGCTGGAGCAACAACGTCTTTCGAATGCAAGAGTACGAAGTGCGCGATATTAGATCGGGGCTTATCTTCTTGTTGGGGGCAGTCGCGATTGTGCTGCTCATCGCCTGCGCGAATGTCGCAAATCTGTTGCTTGCTCGTTCAACGGCAAGGCAAAAGGAAATGGCGATACGCAGCGCGCTCGGCGCCAGCCGCTGGCGCGTCATCCGGCAACTTCTGACCGAGAGCGTTTTGCTCGCACTGATAGGCGGTGGTGTGGGTTTGCTGCTAGCGTTTTGGGGAACAGAATCGCTGCTTGCACTCGCGCCTGAAGACTTGCCGCGCATAAAAGACGTTGCACTCGACGGTCGGGTTCTGGGCTTTACATTAGTGGTGACAATGATAACCGGAGTTATCTTTGGGCTCGCCCCCGCGCTCCAGTCGTCGAGTCCGAATCTCAACGAGACTTTGAAGGAAGCCGGACGGGGAACCACCGCCGGCCGCCATCGCGTTCGCAATTCGCTTGTAATTGTCGAAGTCGCGCTCGCGTTGATGTTGCTGATCTGCTCGGGACTGATGATCCGTAGCTTCATGCGGTTGCAACGGGTCGATCCTGGGTTTAACCCGAGCAATGGTCTCGCAATGAGCATTGCGTTACCGGGGCGGAAATATCCGAATTCGGATAATCATTTGGCCTTCTTCTCTCAGCTAGTTGAAAGAACTTCGGCGCTCCCTGGCGTGGTCGCGGCGGGCGCAACTCAATCGCTTCCAATACAAGACGATTTTCTTGTCGGCTTCGACATTCAAGGCCGGCCACCTGTTCCGCCCGGGGAAGGCAAGAGCACCAACTACTACGCAGTAACTACTGATTACTTCAAGGCGATGGGAATCCAGCTTCTGCGGGGACGGTTGTTTACCGAGCAGGACAACAGCAAAGCGCCACCGGTGGCAATCATAAACGAGACGATGGCAAAGCAGTACTTCCCTGATGAAGACCCGATTGGCCAACGCATTCACCTCACGCAGGGTCCGGATAAGTTCCGGGAGATAGTCGGGATCGTCGGGGACGTCAAACAATATGGCCTGGCGCAGCCAAGCCCCTTGCAAACATACGAACCGTATCTACAGATGCCGTTCAGCAGCTTAACGCTTGTGGTGCGGACCGAGGGCAATCCGGCGTCGCTCAGTGGAGCAATACGCGGCGAGGTGTTGGCGATCGATAAGGAGCAGCCGGTCTCGCGCATCCGTACGCTTGATCAGATAATTTCCGGATCAGTCCAGCAGCAGCGCTTTCTGATGTTACTGCTGGGAGTCTTTGCTGCAGTGGCCTTGATTCTGGCGGCAGTCGGGCTATACGGCGTCATGAACTATGCGGTCACTCAGCGAACGCACGAGATTGGGATCAGGATGGCGCTTGGCGCGAATGCCGGCGCGGTGCTGAGACTGATTGTCGGCCACGGGATGATGTTGGCTCTGATCGGGGTTGCGATTGGATTGGCAGGAGCGTTCGCGGTAACACGGGTGATGGAGTCGCTGCTGTTCTCGGTAAGCACCACCGACCCCTCGACGTTCGCGAGTGTTTCGGTGGTGCTCACAGGGGTGGCTCTGGTGGCCTGTTTGGCGCCAGCCCGCCGAGCGATCAAAGTAGATCCGATGCTTGCGCTGAGGCACGAATAGAAATGCGTGTTAAGCGAGCGGTTCCTTTCGCCGCCGCAATAACCTGAGCGCGGCATTCCATCTCTTTCGCAGAAAGCTCCTCCGATTGCGCGCCCATTGTTTCAA
>DASRIZ010000329.1:0-2229 GCA_035649735.1 Blastocatellia bacterium
TGAGCACGACCGTGCCGCCTCCCGACCAGTAGCCATCCAGGTCCTCGATTGGACCCGCCGTTGCGCCGCTCGCTGCCAACATGGCGACGAGGCACGCGGCCGCTGCTGCTCGCTTTGTCATTGGCACCCCCGAACCGAATGCGCGCATCATGCAGAAATGGGGGAGGTTCGGCAAAGATATTCTAGCTGGCCAACGCGCCAGCGACCGCGGTGCGTGAGGTAGAGTTGCCGAAGCAGGATTATGCGGCGGAACGGCCGCCCATTGCGTCGATCCCGCGCTTGGCACTTGTTCGAGCATCATGCGGCTTGCGAATGTAGCTGATGGCAGCCTTTCGAGAGGTGTTCTTTGGGATTCCGCCATAGACGGCACGCGCGATTTCAACCACATGCTCCCGCTTCAACCGAGATGCCGCTAGCTTCGAAAGCGTATCCTCGAAGGCATCGCTTCCGGTCTCCGCTCGCAGCCGTTCAATGAATTCCCTGATCTCCTTTTCGGGTGGAATCGGCATCAAAGCGCGTCGCAAGGTCTCAAGCATAGGCAGAAAGTAACCCGAGTCGCGCCGCAACAATTTTATGAGCAACTCCAAATCACTCGCGTGGCTAATCGCCTCACGATGCTTGAGAGTGGTTCCCAGTTTTTCGAGCAGAGCTATAACGTCAGCTGACATCATATCCGGGACCTGCCCACCTGCGCGCGTTGACGGGGCAGGGATTTTGGAAGCACGGGCAATCAGTTCGGACATCGAGCATGTTCGAAAATCTCCCAGGAAATCTGCCAAGCGCCGAAGGGACGTAGCAGGATTTCCCGCTTCGGCTCCTTGCAAGCCGAGAGCGTAGGCAGCAATTGTCAATTCAGTCTCACCGAGCTTCACGGCGCACCCATCCTCTGCCGGCAGCTCCCATCCTATCCCCAATCTGGTATCCAAGCCGATCAACTTCTTCGCGCAGTCTCTGGAACAGCTGATTCTGTTCCACGGCCGCGTATGCAATGCGCTCACCTGCGCACCGGTGATAGGGCGGCCGCTGCCGTATCGTGTGCTGTTCGAACACGTGGGGAGTTAACCTCGCAACCGCAAGGGTTTGCTTGAGCAAAGTGAAGGGCCCTGACACATCAATTTGTGGGGGTATCATGGTCCCGACCACACCGATGGCTTCCAAATAAGGTGAGATCGCAAGGCTGTCATTCCCTGGCGGACCGAGCTTGTGAGTCGCGATCTGATCGACGTATCGCGCGACCGCGTCGAGCGATAGCTGGTCCAAGATTGTCGGAATGATAAGGTACGTTGCTGCGCACATGGCTTGAACATGTGATGTAGTAAGCCGAGGTGGCGCATCAACAATCACAAGATCATATCCTTGCTGGACCCGCGCATCGAGCAACGCTTCAGCCAGGAGATATCGCACATCCTTTTTTGATCGAGGTGATGGCGGCAAACCCCGCCGAAACAGTTTCATCAACCATGCGAGGAAGTCATAGTCGGACAAGGGCAACAGCCATTCTACCAACATACGGTTCTCGGCTTGCGCCAAATCATAGTAAGCTGGAACTGTCCACGCTGTCAGAGGCTTAGTATTAGGGCGGTTCACCCTGGGAGCCGAATTCCTCTGCAGCCCATCGCCAATTTCACCGCTTACGAGCCGGTTTGCCTTCGAGGGAACTACCTGGCGGTCACCTTGGGGAACTGTCATCGTTGACAATGAGCCCTGAAAGTCTAGGTCTATCAGCAAGACCCGAAGCGAGGGATCTTCGCCTTGATTGTCCCGCGCCTTCGTCCAGCGCATTGCGAAATGGGCAGCCAAGCTGCCTGCTAAGGTCGTTTTTCCCACACCACCTTTTAGTGTCGCAATCATCAGGATCGGAATGCTCGCTTTCATCGCGAGATCGTAATGTGGCGGCTTCACAATGGGCTTCTTCAACCAGAAACCGGGTCCTTCAACCCACTCACCATGGGCGACCTGCCGTGCAACAGCGCCGAGAGCACCTTCAGCCAAACGCAACGCTTGGAAGGCACGACTCAGACGTCGAAAGAGATAATAGAGGATACCGATAAATACGGGCGCCAGTATCGTCGCGATGATTTTTGCAAAAAACTCATTCCACAATGTACTAATCATGGACTGAATACTCCCCGGACGCCGTTAGGATTTGAACGCATATTCGCGCTCAAGACTGACCGATGAGCGTCGGAAAGTCTACCGCATCAGCTCGCGCATGGCCTTGTCGAGGCC
>DASRIZ010000330.1:0-20394 GCA_035649735.1 Blastocatellia bacterium
GACTGTCAATGACAGCAATAAGTCATCCAGCCGGAAAAGATCACGGAGAAACATTGTGGCTAGAACGCGCAGAAACGAGAAAACGGTCGAGATCCATGAATTCTATGTCATTAGGACGGCAAGCGGCTCGTTGCCTCCTATCTGCAGCCAGTGCCCGCCGGGCGAATCCATTATGGTCACCCCCGAACAAGCCGCCGCGGTGACTCACGTCCCGGAGCGAATGATCTATCGCTGGGTCGAATCCGGTTTGGTTCATTACCGGGAGGAGCCGAACGGCTCGATAAGCGTCTGTGTCAAATCACTGCCATCACCGGTCATCAAGACGGAGGAGAAATAACATGTTGACTGAGAATTTTAAGACGATCGCCATTACTTTAATAATGCTGCTCACCTGGCCGACCGTTGTACCGGCGGCAACGTTAGCGGCGCAGGAACTGGTTCAAAGCTATACACCTGTAGGTGCTGCCGGCGCTCAACCATTGGCCGCGCCGCCAGCAGGTGACTACATTATCGAAGGTACTGGTGAAGGCGTTGCTTGCCGTGACGCCACTCACGAAGAATCACAGGCTCTCGCTGGTCGCGATCAGGTTGTATCGCTCCACGTCATATCTCCAATTCGTCAAGACGGTGTTGGCCCGCAAGACGCCACGTTGAACATAATCCTGCGGGGCACACAACAACTTGAAAACTTCCCGCAGGCGAAGAGTGCATTCCTGAGGGCCGCTCAGACCTGGGAGGCGATCATTCAAAATGGGATCACCGTAATCATCGACGTTGATTATGGACCCACCCGATTCGGCATACCCTATCCAAATCCCAACATATTGGGATCCACTTTTTCACAACCGATCGGCAATACGTCCCTTTATACGACTGTGCGTAACAGCCTGGCCGCGCAAGCTTCCAGCACCGGAGAAGCTGAGCTCTACAATGCGCTTCCCGTCGGGGCGGTTCAAACTGACCTTGGCAGCACTGCGGCCTTGCTCGCGCCGTCCCCGTTATACCGCGCGTTGGGCATCATCGGCCCGGTGGCCGATCCTGCAAGTGAGACGTCCACTCTAGGATCTCCTCCGGCAATTGGATTTAACTCGGCGTTTCAGTTTGACTTCGACCCAGACAATGGCATCGACGCCGGTAAGACGGATTTTGATGCCGTTGCGGTCCATGAGATAGGACACGCCCTTGGCTTCGTCTCAAATGTTGGCGCACGAGAATTGGATCCGGGCGGCACTGTCGCCCCCTCGTTACTTGACTTGCTTAGGTTTCGTCCGGGGATAACGCTAGCAACGTTTTCCAACGCGTGGCGACTACAGTCTTCGGGAGGGGCGCAGGTGTTTTTCGCCGGAGGTGCGGAATTGGCACTGTCGACCGGTCGCCCTGACATAACCGGCGGAGATGGACGCCAAGCCAGCCATTGGAAGGATGACGCTCTGAGCGGCCAATACCTCGGCATCATGGATCCGACGATTCCCTCTGGCCAGCGCTGGACCCTCACAAATAACGATCTGGCTGCGTTTGATTCGATCGGCTATCAGCTTCGCAATGCCGGCGGTGACACGGTGTCTCTATCTTCGGGAGTTTCTCAAACGGGCTCAGTTTCGGCCCCTAACCCAGGGGCAGCGCGCGTCAGTCCCACCCAGTATTCGGTGGAGGTTCCCAACAGCGCGACCGAATTAAGGATAGACCTCAGTGGGAACCAGGACGTCGATCTCTTCGTGCGCTTCGATCAGCGGGTCGCTCCTGACTCATCTGGACGCCCCATCGCCGACTACAAGTCTGATTCTCCAAGCGGGGAGGAGTCGATTACCGTGACTTCTTCGAGCGCTCCCCCGCTCAAGAGTGGAACCTATTACATTGCCGTCGCGAATTATGGCCCGGGAGCGGCGAGCTTTACCGTCACCGCCACTGTCATTCGTGACGCCGGCGGCAACAACGCGCCTCAGATTATCAGTCTGCAAGCCGAATTGAGCGGAGATGAATTGACGCTTAGTGGGACAGCTTTTGATCCCGACGGCGACATCACGCACGCTCAATCAGACCTGCTCAATAGCGCAGGGCAGAAGGTTGGCCAAACCGAGCCATTCCCGGTAAACCTCGGTGGCCTCTCGACGGTCAACTTCAGGTTACAGGTGACCAACTTGAATGCACTGCCCGCGGCCATTCTGGCCTCGCTGATCTTCATCGACAGCCGGGGCAACCGCAGCGGAGCCGCAACGGCTGACTTCAGCGGACGTGACTCGGGGGGCCCAACTGTGTCGAATGCTTCCTACACCGGAAGCAAGCTGGTCGTTAAGGGATCTGGCTTCGCCAGCCAATTGTTAATAGAGATAAACGGACAAGTAGTTGCGATTCTCCAGAGTACGAATAGTAGAAAGCTGAAGCTCAACCGGGACCCAGGTCGTTTGAATCTCCGCACCGGCCCCAATCGTCTGCGAATTTATGACGGCGACTTACGCTCTAACCTTTTCGTGTTGAACTTCTGACCACTATCGGTTTCAGCGAGGAATGCACGGCGCCAGGGGTGACCCGTACATGGTCGTCGTGTTTCATCCTCATCCGTTAACAACAACCTATTAAGGAGAGATACCATGTCAAAACGTCTGATTGTTTCCAAACTGATGATACTTGTAACAGTGCTGATGAGTCTTCCACTCTGGCAGACTCAGATATCCGCCCAAGGCTCGTTCATAAAGATCTCGTCGTACAAGGACGACCCGTTCGTGAACGAGGCGAAGGTCGAGCTTATGGAGGCTTCGAGGTTTGATCAAGGGGATGACGGGCGTCCCCGCTTATCCAACAGCCGGGTGTTCGTAGAGGATGAGAACTACATTTATCGCGAGGACCGGACCACCCATGAATACAAGCCGTTTGCGTGGAATCCGTGGCCGCTGCCGGCCCCGAATGACAAGGGAAACTTCAAGTACCAAGATGAAGCGCGGTTCCCGCTATTTGAGATCCAGCGCGGTGAGGACGGAAAGCCCATTCTCGTAGATGGGTTGCAGGTGTGGAAGCCGCTTAACCTCTATCTCGGGTGGACCACCAGCTTCAAAGCCGCCAACGACGCCAAAGACGCCGCAGAGTTCTGGTCTGGCCGCGACATCAACTGGGGTGTGGTCTTTAACCAGAATCAGGTGCTCTTTATCAACAGCCACTCCTTTACTGATTTCAACGCGTTCTATAGCCCCACGGCGAGGCAGGTGTTCCTTGGCGTTGCGGCGTACCGGCTCCCCGGCGAAACGACCGTCAAGATGTTCGAGACGGCGACCTCGTGGGAGGAAGTTGCACACGAATGCGCACACGCGGTGCACCACACGTTGAAACCAAACATCGACCTCAGCGATCAGGGCTACCGCACCTGGAGCGAGTCCTTTGCAGATCAGACGGCTATGTGGGCCTCGCTCGACGACAAGGCCCGCGTACAGACGCTGCTCGAAGAGGTAGACCGAAACTTTCTCAAGTCGAACTCGTTGACCCGCTTTGTCGAGGCATTCGCCGCACTGGTGGGCATGGGCACAGGTGTGCGCGACGCCTTCCAGGATAAAAAGGTTTCCGACACCACGGATGAGGTACACGACCGCTCAGAGGTGCTTACCGGTGCCGCTTACAAGGTGTTCACTCTCGTCTATAACGATTTGAGGAGCAGGCAGGGGCTGGATGAGCGCAAGGCGCTCGAGCAGGCGGGAGACATCATGGGAATCTTCCTCACGCGGAGTACGGACTACACACCTGAGAATTCGTTAATACTGGAGGACGTTGGCAAGGCGTACCTCAAAGTGGACAAGGAGTTCTTCGGCGGCCGCTATCAGGACATGTTTGTAGACGAGCTCACGAAGCGAGAGATCTTCGACGTGGACTCGGAGGCTGAGTGGATGGAGCACGAGGCGGCGGTGCCGCCCCTTCGTCTCCCGAAGCGCGCCTCAGATCAAGACGTGGACAAGCTGGTGCAGGCGAACCTGGACGAGCTGGGTATCGGACCGGACTTCGGGCTAAAGCTGCAAAGCGTAACGCGTGACCAACGCTTCGGGCAGACCATCGTCCGGGTGCAGCTCACCCACGGTCGCGCGAGTGACGCGGCGTTGTTGGACAACCATGGCATTCTCACCTTCCGCGCCGATCGCACGCTGGCCGACTATCACTCGCCGCTGCCCTCCAATGGGTCGCAGATCCACACGCAGTCCACCGTTCGAGCAGTGGCGCTGGTCAATCACGCCAAACAGTTTGGCCTTGACCGTCGCGGCGGATTGCTCTCAATTGTGAGCAGGCCAAGCGGACGTCTAACGGTGGAAGCCAGGGTGATGCGGAGAGAGGGCTTCACCTGCTGGGTCGAGGCGTTCACACTGGAGCACCCGGAGGGCCAGCGCCGGCAGGTGATCACGCCGACGTTCCCGGGCCGGCTTAGCGGCCTCCAACCCAGCGGCGTCCAGATCCTCACGGCGGATGAACTCAACCAGTGATCATCGGGTCACGCGGACTGCGTTGATGGCAACGGCCGGCTGCGGCTCGAGGCATAATCGAGCCCGCCAGCCGTTGCTGCTCAATCCCGGGATCCCGCACGCTTGGTACTCTGAGCGGAATCCAACCAGAACAGATCGCGAGATAAATGTGATGGCAGCGTGAAAGCGGTCCGCTGATAAATCGCTTTTGGCGCCACGAAACTCGACACCACCGGCTTCAGCCGCGTGGCGCTTATTTGGACTGCGCCGCCCATTTCCGCATTTGCCGATTCTCGCATTCGTGGCGGCGCTTTCTCCTTGCGCTCGTGTTCCAATGGTTTCCGGCCCACTACAAAAGCGCCGCCACGCATGCACAGTCACCGAATGCGGAACGGGGCGGCGCAGTCCAAATAGGGGCTCTGAATCTAAACTGACCCACTACCATAAATCCGATGTCACGTATTTGTGACGCCCTACCGTAGACTGTCTCCCCCGGGCAACAGCCACTTTGTTTTCCATCCTTCGATCAAACGGTCCCCTGTGATAGTTCTCGCCGCCCGCTTACGCCTTTGCAGATGAGCGGGCTCTTGCGCTCGCTAAAACAACATTCGATGAGAAGGAGAAATGTTATGGACACAGCCACAAATCAATCTCGCGGCGCAATCAAGCCGCAAGAGGCGAACCTGCAGATCAAAGATTCGCGGTTCGCTACAATAGCTATTCAAATTAGGGGAATCGTACGTCGGACCCTCTACCCAACATTCGCTCTATGCTTGCTGATGCTGATCGCCAGTGTCAGCCGCGCTGAAACATACCAGATAATCAGCACCGAAACGTCAGTCGTCGGAGGCGACCTGAACAAGACCGTCACTACGGTACAGGTCGGCGACAATCCGATAAACCGGTTCTCGTTTACAAAAGTCGTCAAGCAGGTTGGGGGACCGGCACTGAAAGATGTCTTATTCCTTCTGCCGCCGCTTGGCAGCGGTTTTCAGAATTACGAAGTCGGGGAAAACGGCGACTATAACAATTCTTTCGTCGCGTTTTTTGCTCGCCGAAATTACATCCTCTTCGGCATCTCGCAGCGCGCACAGGGGCTTGCGGCGGGAACGTGCGAAAGCGGCGCGGCTGACTGCTCTGCGATGGCCGACTGGGGAATACTAACCTTCCTCCAGGATATCGCGTTCGTACGCCAGCAGATCGAGCTCGAGTATCCGAGTCGCAAAAAGATCGTGGGAGGTTTGTCTCTGGGCAGCATCCTTGCACTGGTCACGATAAACGCTCATGCCAACGACTACGACGGAGCGATACTAATCGACGGGACGATTTACGATGAAGACCCTGCGGTTCGCGCCATGAATGCGAATTTCTGCGCCGTCGCCGACAACCTGCTCGCCAACGGCGTGTACTACGACGGACAGGGCGGGCCCGGCTTTAAACTGGTTAGCCAGCTGGCACAGCTTGATCCGAACGGGCTTACGCCCCTACCGGGCTTTCCGCCGGGTTTCACTAACCACCAGGTTTTTGTGTTGGTCCTTAGCGTCCCCAACCCATCACCGTTGACGCCTCGACCGGGCTTCTACAATCTTGCCGGGAGTGTGCCAGAGGATCGCCTCTTCTATGCGAATGAATCGCTGGTCCACGGGAGTATCGCTCAGTTTCTCGATTACGTAGCAATCCGTATGTTGCGAGATCTGAATTGCGCGCTGGCCGGCGACACAACGTTTACCGGCAACCTCCAGAGCTTTACAGGACCGGTAATGATGTTCGCTGCCGGCCACGGATTTGGGACGGGGATGATCGATACGGCTCAATTAATGACATCGGCCAATGTAACGATAAACTTCAATGAAGTGTACGGGCATGTCGATTTCATGTTTTCAAACAACCACAAGCAGGAATTAGAGCACCCGATCCTGGATTGGTTGGTAAAAAACTTCTAGGACCGACCTCGAGAATCACGCTCGCTCGATCAAGCAGCAGGGGGCACAAACAATTTGTGCCCCCTCTCATTTTTGGTCAGAGATACGTAAAGCCGGGCTCATTTTTGCTGGACCAGCCAAATGTCAGCTCCAACAGATTCCCGGATGTAGTAAAGCCACCGGTTGTCGCTTGAAAGCCTGAATCCCCTGATTGTGTCCGGCGCGCTGGAGAATAAGAGATGATGTTTTTTTGTCACTGTATCTGTCAGGAAGACGGTGCCGTCGACGGTGAATAGCGCCCGGCGATTATCCTGCAACCAGGCCATCGAAGCTGACCCGAAATCGCTGATCGTCTCGTGCCGGCCAGTCTCAAAAGAGTAGACCGTGAGACCTGGAGATTGTTGATTGAGATCACTCCAGCCAAGCAGTTTGCGTCCGTCTGGTGACCAGGCGGCTGGCCAGAATCGGCTCGCCGGTTCGCCTTCCGGGTTGAGCTTTTGCGGAGTCTGCTCGCGCCAGGGTTTATCAACCTCGATGATCCAGGTTTCGCCCTTGATATTGGTGAAGTTGATTCTCTTGCCATCAGGCGACCATAAAGGATTGAAGGCCCTATCGGCGCCTGTTTCGGTGAGGCGCCGCAGACCAGTCCCATCCGCGTTGATCAGCCAGATTTCGAAATTACCGCTTCGAGTGGAATAGAAAGCGATACGGTTTCCATCGGGCGACCACCGCGGGCCCCGGTCCTTGTATTCGTCGTCGGTCAGCCACTGCGGCTCTCCGCTTCCGTTACAGTCAAGAAGGGCGAGGTCTTCGCGAGTATCGGCAACCGTCGTATATGCAAGGCGTTTCCCGTCGGGCGAAAGATCCAGATCCATTCCCTGTCTCGACCACTGAGTCTGTGCCTGGGGCTCGCCGATCACCTTTTCGCTCCTGGGATCGATTTCGACGCGATACAGGTTACGCTTGAGACTGACATTGGCAAAAGCCAGCCTCCTGCCATCTCGCGAAAGGCTTATATGCTGGCTGAAAGCAGAGGGTGTAGGCACAAGCTCCGGTTCCGCAAGGGCGCGGCCAGTCCGTTCATCAATTGCAACGCGCCACACTTGCATTCCTCCGGAGCGGTCGCTGACGAAGTAAAGATGATTGCCATCAGGCGACCAGACCGGATTCCAGTCGGTTGCTGGGTCGTTGGTGACCTGGACGACGCTATCGCCCGTCGCGCTCATGGTCCAAATGTCTCGCTGGCTGCTCTCGTCCGAGGCCCAATAGGCCAGGCGATGGCCGTTTGGCGACCATTGGGGCTGCGCCGCGTCTTTTGTGGTGATCAGTCGTTTTTCGAGCGTCTTAATATTGACTGCCCAGAGACGATGCGGCACTACTCCGCGGTTGCGCGGATCTCTGATCCGGTCCTCGGTATAAATAACCTCCTGATTGTCAGGAGACCAGGCGGGATGATAAGCCGGGCCCCTATCGGATAATCGCCTGACCTGCTCGCCCGAAGCGCCCATCACGAAGACTCCACCACCATCGCGTTCCGAGCGGAAAGCGATGTATCCGCCGTCCGGCGAAAACGCCGGTTGCGTGTCGTCCGCTGAAGAACTTTCGGTCAGATTCCGCCCGTTAAACCCTCCAACCCGCTGCGTAAAGATATCCCAGTCGCCATCGCTCCGCCGCGAGTAAACGACAGTGTTGCCATCGGGAGACATGCTGGGAAACAGTTCCTCCTGCGGAAAATCCGTGACCTGAGTGGAACTCGCCTCAAGCCATGGCGAAGGCTTGATCTCTTTCCAACTCAGCAGCCAGACTGAATACAAAGTTGCCAAAACGATAATGACCGACCCAATCGTGATCACCGGCTTGGTGATCACCATAGTCGATGGCTTGCTCTCGTTCAGTTTCGACGACTCGCCGACAGTGATCATCGCAGCCGAATCGAGCTCTCGCTGCAAGCGCTTCAACTCGGCCCGGAAGTCGCTCGCCGTCTGATATCGAAGGTCGCGGTCTTTCTCCAGTGCGCGGTTGACAATACGCTGGGCCTCTACGTTCAGCTGACAACTCCCGCTGATCATCCGCTCGGGTTGATGGTGAACGATTGCATCGAGGATAGAGGCGATTGAGTCGCCCTTGAAAGGCACGACCCCGGTTAGCAGTTCGTACATCAACACTCCCAGGCTGAAGAGATCACTGCGATGATCGACTCCCATCCCGGACGCTTGTTCTGGGGACATATAAGCGACAGTGCCAAGTACCGTACCGGGGTGCGTCCGATGTGAACCGCGCGGAGTTGGCGTCGCTTCGCCCAGTCCCCGCTCTGTAAGTTTTACCAGTCCAAAATCCAGCACCTTGACGTATCCGTCCGGCCGCGCGATGACATTTTCCGGTTTGATATCGCGATGAACTAGCCCAGCCTGGTGCGCCGCATCCAGGGCACTAGCTACTTGCGAGCAGATAGCGAGAGCATCTTTCGCTCGCATTGGACCTCGTTCTATCAGTTGCCGGAGGGTCTGGCCTTCAACATACTCTGCTGCGATGTAATAGGTTCCCGCCATCTCGCCGATGTCATAGATTGTGATTATGTTCGGGTGATTGAGCGCAGAAGCGGCGCGAGCCTCGAGCTCGAAGCGCATGACGCTGTTTGTATCTCTGGTGAATTGATGAGGCAGAAATTTTAGAGCCAGTTTGCGATTCAGCCGCTCATCCCAGGCGAGATAGACCTCGCCCATCCCGCCGACGCCGAGGACAGAAATCACCTCGTACGGTCCCAATCGTTTTCCGACTAGTGAAACATTTCTTTCACCAGCCAGCTGTCGCGCGGCCAGTTCGAGGGCCGGGGTCCCAAGAAAGAACCCAGAGTGGGAGTGGGCCTCAAGCAACGATTCAACTTCACGCCGCAATTCATCATCGCCTTCGCACGTTGTGGCCAGAAAATCGACGCGTGTCTCGGGCGAGCGTTTCAGCACCCGGTCAAGCAGACAGTCTATTTGGGCCCAGCGTTCAGCGTGCATAAATGAGACGCGAGCGAATTACGGCCGGCTGCTCAATTCTCGGTAAAGCCAGGCCTTCGCTTTGTTCCATTCGCGGATAACGGTGACCGTTGAGATGTGCAGCACCCCGGCGATCTCTTCGTTGCTCAGCCCGCCAAAGTAGCGCAGTTCGACAATCCGGCTCTTGCGTTCATCTATGGCAGCGAGGCTGGTGAGCGCGTCATCCAACGCGACCAGATCATCGCCGGCTCGCTCGCTAACCAAGCAAGCTTCGTCGACCGAAACGTGAGGAGCGGTGTGGCCCGCGTGGCGAGGACGCTTGCGCGCGAAATCAACCAGCACACCTCGCATCAGTTTTGCCGAAACGCCAAAAAAATGAGCGCGGTTCTTCCACTCGACATTCTTCCAGCCCATCAATCTTATGTAAGCTTCATTCACCAGCGCCGTCGGTTGCAGCAAATGCCCTAGTCGCTCCCCTCCCATGTATCGCCTGGCCAGCCTGTGCAGTTCGTCATGCACTATCGGAACCAACTGTTCGAGCGCCGCCTCGTCTCCATTATTCCATGCGATCAGCAGACCTGTGACGTTATGAGACGTCTGCAATGCGTGATATTCCTGGTACATCAGTTAAACCTCCAGTTTCGAGAAACACAGCAACCCTCGTTACGGAAAAGGCACCTTAGGTACGTCCGCAACGTGAGCCACCATGCGATCCGGACGAAAGTGACCAGGCCGCCTCTGAGATCTGAGTCGACGCTCCTTTGGGCGCCTCCAGAAATGCGCGGGCGACCGCAAAAATGCCTCGTTGCGGAATTAGGAATTCATTCAAACTCGCCTGTTGAGGAAGCGCTCCAACCGGGCCGACATCTATGTCATTTACAACAGCGCGACTTGAATCGATCAGCCAAATGCGTTGCGGGTTCGCGGTGAAATCATGCCCGTTTGGTGTTCTTCCTCGCAGATTCAGTTTGCCGGTCCCCAACCCGATTCGTGCGGCGTGTCCCATCATTTTGAGAACACTGTTAGTCTGCCACCACGGAGCGGGAACTAGACGCGACACTCCATTCATAAGACGCGAAAGCGGCGACTCGCTAAGCGTCATTTGCCAATTGAGGGTATCGCCGATTTTAACGCAGAGCTTTGCCGGACCATTCCACACCAGTTCGATCGGCGCAATGATGTTTCTTTGAATCTCGGCGCCGAAATATCGAGCGCATCCTTGCTCCGGCAGCACAGTCGAATAGAAGGTCCAGTTGCCGGCAGGACTCCGGTGCCAGACCGACGTATATCCCCGCCCGAGGGAGGAAGCGGGAAAACGGCGCAATGCCAGGACGTGACCTGAACGGAACGGTAGCCCGATTACTGCGTAGCCCGCAAACCGGTCACCCTTCCCTACTGGAAGCGATGCCGATTCCTCGATCTTCTGAATAATCTCTCTGGGTTCCAATGCTACTTACCCCCTTCGGACAACCAACACCAGGACGATTCACCTTTTGAATGCATTGCGAGGCGCTCCCGCAGCGACTAGAATTGTGCGCGATATCGGCCGAATGGAACATACCCGCGCGACCGGCGAAATTGATTCAGAGTCCAGCGATTACAGATCGTTTTGCCGAACGTATGGACTCTTTTGCCGGCAGTCCAGAAAACTCGATGGACGCGTTCTCCGAAATTCTGGGTGGACTGGCATTGAAGGGCGCGGTGTTCTTCAGCGCGGAGTTCTCTGCTCCGTGGGGTTTTTCGACCCCGCCTTCTAGATATCTGGCTCCAGTTGTTGCCCCGGGAGCGCCGCATCTGGTTGTCTACCATTTCCTTATCGAGGGTTCCGGATTTATCCGTCTGAAAGACGGATTCAATCTGTTGCTCGAGGCAGGGGACGTCATAGTTCTTCCTCACGGAGATGCCCATTGGATGTGTAGCAAGGAAGGTGTGGAGGAAAAGGAAACGACAGCGATAGTCGCTAAGATTCAGTCGCGCGATTTAAGGACTATGCAAGCTGGCGGCGGCGGCGAGGTGACGCGTTTTGTGTGCGGATACATGGCTTGCGATCCGCTTTTGAGCCGGCCAATTCTGCATAGCCTTCCCTCGGCATTCAAGGTCAACCTTCGCACGGACCGCTCGGGTCGCTGGCTGGAGAACTCTATTCTCCACCTGGTCGAAGAAGCCGCGTCCGGCCAAGCTGGAAGCGAGGCGATGTTAGCGAAATTATCCGAAGCGCTTTTCGTAGACACTTTGCGACGTCACTTAGCGGGGCTTCCTGAACAAGAGGTTGGTTGGCTTGCTGGAGTCCGCGATCCCATCGTCGGTAAGAGTTTGACGCTGTTGCATTCAAGGACGCAACATCGGTGGACCATTGCCGAATTGGCCAGGGAAGTCGGGCTGTCCCGTTCCGCTCTAGTGGAGCGTTTCACTCGCTATCTTTCCGAACCGCCGATTGCGTACTTGATGCGATGGCGGCTGCAGCTAGCCGCGCGTGCTTTGGCAGCTACCTCACGCGGCGTGGCAGAAATTGCGTCGGATGTAGGCTACGAATCCGAGGCCGCATTCAATCGCGCGTTCAAGCGGGAGTTCGGATTGCCCCCGGCGCGGTACAGGCGGGAGCACCGGGCTTCGACTAGCTGAGGGGCGAGGAAGCGAGGGGAGAAAGGGAGACGGGGTGAAGAATTGAAAATTGCAAATTGAAAATTGCAAATTGAAAATTTGTGGCCTGACAATTGTTATTCGCCGAGACAGTCCGCTGAAGCATTAAATCACTCATCGCGGCCCTTCGGTCTCGGCACCCATACAGTGATGCTTACGGTGACTGACACCCACGGGGCTAACCGCCACAGGTACAGTCATATTCTCCGGCCTCACACTGACCGGGGGGTTGGCCTTATCCCCCGAACGATGAAGGCGGAGGCATCCGCAACGAAAGCCACATAGCTGGACGCCTGTCTACTAATCATTCGACGAGGCTGCCGTCCATCATCGATCAGGCTAGAAAGACAAACGACGGGTGAAGTCAGAGTGATAGCCACATTCCATTACGCGTGGTCCTTCACATCACTCACACCTGAAAGCCGAGCACAATTTGCACAGCAGAAAAACCTCGTCCCGGCTTCAATCCCGTGTCCTATGATTCTACATCCGCAGTGATCGCAGGTCGGCGCAAGCCTGTGAATCGCACACTCGAAACTATCGAATGTATGACGCTCGTTGGCCGCGATCACGTCGAAAGACAAATGATAGTCGTTGCCACATACTTCGCATTTTGCCATTGCTATTACTCCCTGGAAGATTCTGGCCCACAGCTTTCAATACGCAGCTAATGTTTCTATTGCAACGAAACTGTACACCCTTCTCTTTGCTCTCATTCTTACTACAACAAATTCATCGAGTTTAATGCTCTGTCGATTGGGACCAGCAACAAGAGGGCCAGAGAGGTTCTAGGGAAGCACGAAAGCTACGAGCGCCCGGGGTTGAGTCGCGCTCATAGGCTGAGATTGAAACACCACTCGGCTGAGGCCGGTGGTGTTCAGGAGCACGGATCTCGGGCTCTCGAGTGGTGGAAGGGCTCAGATCCATTCTGAGCCCTTCGAGTGTTGATCTACTTTGATCTCCGGAAACGCGCGGTGAATGTCGTGTTCGACGACGGAGTCACGATAGTGTGCGTTTGAGCTCCGCCGTCGGACCACATCTTGAACACGTATTGCCGGCCGTTTAGTGTCTGGGGCGAGGCCGTACCGATGGTGCGAGTCATTCCAACCACTCCAACAAACACCACGGGAGTCGTTTGAGGCTGGCCATCCAGCGTCACTTGAAGACCTGACGGGTTGGCGGCGAGAGTTATCGTAGCTACTCGCGGTCTCACGTCGTTAAATGTCGAATTCTGTAATCCACCCGAATCGCTGACCGTAAGGTGTATTCTGAAAAACACATTCGCAGATGTCTCGCCGGTCGTCGGAACAACAAACGAGCCGCTGGTGATTCCGCTGGTCGGTTGGAGAAACGGATGAATGTGGTCGTCGTGATGAAAGTCCACGCGCCATGTGAATGCCGAAGCCGGTAGGTTGCCTTGCTCGGGATCGCTGCCCGTACCCGAGAAGTTTATCGTCTGTCCAGCGGTGTACAGGGTTCCGGCGGCAGGCTGCGTGATGGATGCGGTTGGAGGCTGGTTTGCGACAACCGTAAGAAGCGCTGCGTTGCTCGTCGCAGTTCCAAAAGCATTGCTCACTACACAGCGGAACAGGTCTCCGTCATCAGAAAGCTGAGCAGATTGCACAGTGAAGGATGAGGCGGTAGCGCCTGTCATGTCGAAGCCGTTGCGCTGCCATTGGAAGCTCAGCGGTGGTGTCCCGCTGGCCTGAACCGAAAACGTGGCGGACCCGCCAACTGAAACAGTCTGATTTGCAGGATGAACTGATATGCTCGGTGCCTGGCTGGCGGTGTGTTGAATCTTGAACACCACCCCGGTGTTGCTCCCCGATCCTCGAGCGAGGTAGTAAAGACTGCCATCCGAGGAAACCTTTAGATCGACCGGAGAAGAAATGCCGGTGGCGAATCCCTCCGCGGTTCCGCTCACCGGATGGAATCGCCTGATCCAACCGCTGCACAGATCCGCGAAGAAGTAGTCCCCGACAAACGCGCTCGGAAACTGTTGAACTGGCGGGTTGTAAAACGCTCCTCCGGCTATAGCACACCCGGTGGTTGCGCTGCTGCCGTGTGTGTAGGCGAAAAGTGGGCTGCGGAATCTCGGGTCGTTGGTTGAGCCTTCAGTGTCGGGCCAGCCGTAGTTTGAGCCAGCTATGCCGTCGTTTATTTCCTCCCAGGTGTTCTGACCAACGTCGTTTATGAAGAGGCGACCGCTGCCCGGCTGGAAGTCAAACGTAAACGGGTTGCGGAGGCCGAGCGCCCAGATGGCCCGGTTGTTCTCGGTAGCCGTATTGAAGAAGGGATTGTCGGAAGGAATCGTCCCATCGGCGTTGATGCGCAACACCTTCCCAAGCAGATTTCCAAGTGTCTGCGAATTTGTTCCATTGGCGTTCTCACCGACAGCGATAAATAGCTTTCCGTCGGGCCCGAAGTGAATCGCGCCTCCATTGTGGTTGGTTGCGCTGCTCAGGTTGTTCAGGTCCAGGATGACAACTTCGCTGCCGGGTGCGGCCGTGTCGCCGTTCGCAGTGAACCGGCTCACTCGATTGTGAATCGCCGGGCTGGTCGCGGTGTAGTAGACATAAACAAAATTGTTGGTCGCGAACGCGGGATCGAAAGCTATGCCCAGCAGTCCACGTTCACCGGCGGAGTTTACGGTGAGAGTGACAAAAGGAGTTGCCAACAGGGCGCCGTTCTTGATCACTCTCAATGCCCCACCCTGCTCGCATACGAACAGACGACCATCGGGAGCAAATGCCATCGCTGTTGGGCCTGCGATTCCGCTGGCGATCAGAGTCTCGGAGAACCCACTCGGTAGGCTAGCTAACAGTTGCGGTTCTCTCCCGAGATTTGGTTCCTGGGCAGCGTTGCCGGCTACGTTGGATTTCGCAAATAGAAGCAACGTCGCGATAAAGGAAACAGCGACTGCGGCGCGAAATCGCGAGGACACTCTGCCGAGCTTCTCAAATAACCTGGCAAAGACCGCAGTTGATTCTTGAAAAGACATACAGATTCCCTTTCTCCCAAGGAATTGGTGAGGATTGGGCTGATTTCTTTTCAGCGGTAGGTCGAAGGGCGTCCACGTGACCTTGCGCTGTCGCTAAGAAGCTGACGTTGTCACGCCTTGGTTCAGTGAGGATTCAAGCTGGGGCAACAGATAGTTTTCTATGTCCCTATTCTCACAATACTTGTAGCACTCCAAAAAAACAGCGGTCAAGACGCGGGCTAAACAAGCGGGATTCCGTTGGCTCTTCGAGGGTATTTCTTTGTTGGCCTTCACCGACGCCCGCGTCGGCGGAACGCCCTCCGTTAGGAGGGCAATGTTTATAGACGCCAGCGCCGACCCAATCCGCCCTCCGTCAGGAGGGCAATGTTTATAGACGCCAGCGCCGACCCAATCCGCCCTTCGTCAGGAGGGCCATGTTTATAGACGCCAGCGCCGAGCCAATCCGCCCTCCGTCAGGAGGGCCATGTTTATAGACGCCAGCGCCGAGCCAATCCGCCCTCCGTCAGGAGGGCCATGTGGCTATTCATCAGTAAAGCCCTCCAAGACATACTTGGGCTCGCACGCAATATCGAAATTCTTCAACATAGTCAGGGATTCACTCCCGAAACTTCTCCTTGCATGATGCTTCTACTGGTTGCGAATGTGGCGAATTACTGAATCCAAGACATTGCCCTCCTGACGGAGGGCGGATCGCGGTCGGGTTCGGCATCTATAAACATTGCCCTCCTGACGGAGGGGTGATCGCGGTCGGGTTCGGCATCTATAAGAACATTGCCGTCCTGACGGAGGGCGGATCGCGGTCGGGTTCGGCGTCTATAAACATTGCCCTCCTGACGGAGGGCACTGGAGTTTGGACATTTCGCACGCCAATTTCAACACAACAGAGCTTGCAACTCGCGGTGGTCATCGAAAGTTCTCCACCAGCATCAAGTCGTTAACCGGGGAGTCTTGCCGGTGATAGAGAATCGTGCGGCCGTCCGAAGAAGCTGTGAGGGGAAGGTCAACGACGCCGAGATCGCGTGCGACCGTCGTGGACTTTTGGGTCGCGAAGTCGAAATATTGAAGCCGTGTCTCACCCGACGGGCGGTCGAAATAGTGGATACCAGTATCACTCGAAAGCCGGTCGATATAGTAGATGCCTGCTTTGAGTACAACGAAGTTTGCCAGCACCACTCCCTCCACAACCTTGACCGGCACACCGCCAGAGGCCGGCACCCGCCACAGAGCGCTTGGCCTATCTATACTCTCCACGTAGTAGACGTAAGCGCCATCAGGTGACGCCAACGGCGCGAATCCTACGCTGTCTGTCACCTGAACGACATCGCCGCCTGCGGCCGGCATCTTATATATCCGAAACTCACCGGTCCGATTCGAGTTGAAGTAGATCCATCGGCCGTCACTCGAGAAGCTCGGGAACGTATCGCTGGCCGGGTGCGAGGTGAGATTTCGAGGCTTACCACCGGCGGCCGAAATCATATAAACCTCCCACTGCCCGTCGAAATTGGAGTGGAACACAATCCACTCGCCATCTGGAGACCAATGAGGGTAGCCAGCCGCGCGTGCGCCCATGAACGTAAGCTGAACCGGGTTGGCCCCATCGACCTCGGCCAACCAGATTTCCCAATCTCCTGACCGATCCGACCAAAACGCAACTCGACGGCCGTCGGGAGAAATCTGGGGCATCCCCTCCAGTCTCGTTGAAGAGATAGAGACGACGGGCGCCGATGCCGATGCACCGGGGGCAGAAGTCTCGAGACGCCAAATGTTGTCGTCGGCGAAACTGCGCACGTAAACCAGACGAGCTGCCCGTCCCGGTTGCGCTCGCGAAACCGTCGGCATCAGACCGTACTCGCCGACATAAGGAAGTCTGGCCGGCGCATTTTCGCCGGAGACAACCAGTCTCCAAAGACTTCCTTTTGCGGAAAAGAGGATCTCGTTAGTACCGGGAATCCACGCGGGATACTCCGCATCCAGCACCGGCGGAGTCAGTCGCTGCGGTTCACCCACGGGCGTCAGGTTTTTCCCCAACTCAAGCCGGTAAAGTTCACCGTTGTACAGAGCGTTAGCGCTCCGTCGGAAGACAAGCCAATTGCCGTCTGGAGAAACCACAGGGTTGCTGTCGCCCGCCGCCGGGAACTGCGGATCGGTCAACTGTCTTTTATCTCCAGTTTCGAGCGAGATAACAAAAAGAGCGTCCGGTTTGCCCTCCCCTGGTGAGTCTGTAACAACCAAACTGTTGCTGTCGGGAGACCAGGCAAAGTGCGGCGGATTGACATTTATCCCGCTGCGTATTCGAATCTCTGCCAATTTGCGCTCTTGCCCGCCGAGTGGCGGTATCAGCCGCAATTCACTCTTTTCGGTTTTGGATTTGCTCCGCAAAAACGCAATCCAACGGTTATCGGGTGACCAGCACGGGTTGTAGTCGTTGCTTGAGTCGGTCGTCAGCCGCAAAGGATCACCGGACCTGACCTGTTGAACATAGATGTCAGGATTATCTTGTTTTGGCCCGGTCCAGCTAAATGCCACGTAGTTGCCGTCGGGCGAAAAGGAAGGATAGCGCGTCACCCCGCGCAGGGTGGTGAGCGGGATGGCCTGGAGCTGCTCGGTACTCTCGCGCGACCGCCAAGGTTGGAAAGCGAAGAGTCCCGCAACACCAGCGATCAATGCCATCGCTGTGAGGGCGACCCACATCAAGCGGTTTCGCGGAGGGCGAGGCTTTTCACGCAGCGCTTCAAGAGCTGCTCTCACCTCAGCCATAGTTTGATACCGCTGCGCTGGATCCTTTCGCAAACAATGCAGGATCGCATTCGCCATTTCCCTGGGGATGTTTGCCGGGAGGGGCTTTGGTTCCTGATTGAGCACAGCCGCAAGCGTCGCCATCGTCGAATTGCCCTGGAACGCAAGCTGCCCCGTCACCATCTCATAAAGCACCGCGCCAAAGCTGAAGATGTCGCTGCGTTCATCAACCGCCTCGCCGTTTACCTGCTCCGGAGACATGTAAGGAACAGTACCGATGATCATTCCCTGTTCGGTCAGCAATGTCTCGGTCTCTGCTTTACTCTCGACAAAAGATTTGTGTGTTGCGACTTTTGCCAGGCCAAAGTCCATTACCTTGGCGTGGCCTCGCGCCGTAAGCATTATGTTCTGAGGCTTGATATCTCGATGAATAATCCCGTGCGAGTGTGCTTCCGAAAGCGCATCGGCGATCTGGATCGCAACGTCAAGCGCTTCTCTCGCTTCGAGTGGCTTTCGCGCTGTTCTCACTGCCAAAGTCTCACCTTCCAGATACTGCATAACTATAAAAGGCCGTCTATCTTCTTCGCCGACCTCGTGAACCGCGCAGATGTTTGGATGATCGAGTTTGGCCGCCGCCTTTGCTTCACGAATGAGTCGTCTGTTCCCCTGACTATCAACCGTTGAATCTGATGACAAGAACTTGATCGCTACTTTGCGGTCTAACCTGGTGTCTTCGGCGAGATAGACTTGGCCCATTCCGCCCGCGCCGAGTAAAGAAAGAATCTGGTAGTGACTGATCTTGCGCGCTACTGACAATTCCGTTTTCGCTTGATCCATCAATCCCGCCGCTAGTTCAAACGCTGGATTTGCAATAAAGCTTCCTGCTTGCTCGTCGGACGCGATTAGAGACTCTACTTCGCGACGCAACTCCGGATCGCCCGCGCAAGCCTCATCGAGAAAGGCTGACCGTCCTTCAGGCTCGGTCTCCAGGGCTCTTTCCAGGAGGTTTCCAATCTGTTGGTAACGTTCCGGAGTCATAACACTGATTCGTGCGCGTTGTCACTGTTTTGACAACTCCCGATGGAGCCATGCGCGCGCCAGACGCCAGTCACGTCTGACTGTTCCGTGCGAAACTTTGAGCACCTCCGCGATCTCATTGTCCTGTAAGCCTCCGAAGAAGCGGAGCTCCACTACCTGACTTTGTCGCGGGTCTAACTCAGCGAGGGCGGTGAGCGCGTCGTCAATTGCCACTAAGTCGGAACCTCGCTTAGCAGAAACGACAAGCGCCTCATCAAACGATACCTCAATTGCTTTACCGCCTCTTTTGAGCTTAGCGCCGCGACGAGCAAAATCCACCAGGATCCGGCGCATCACTCGCGCCGAGATCGCAAAGAAATGCGCCCGATTCTGCCATTTCACCTGATTAGCATCGATGAGCCGCATGTAAGCCTCATTAACCAGAGCGGTAGTCTGGAGTAAATGGCCCGGCGATTCGCGATTCATATAACGCCGCGCCACCCGACGGAGCTCGTCATAGACCAAAGGTACCAGTTTATCCAGCGCCGTCTGATCGCCGTCGCTCCATGCGACTAGCAGCTTCGTGATTTCATGGGAGGAGTTCGCCGTCATCGCTCACGTTCAGATCGCCGGTGAGTCTTATGTAGGCAGCAAATTATCACACCGCCAAACAAGTCTCTAGGTCAAAACTGGCAAACAATTTTTTTCGTGATTAACAAATCGGCCGTATATCGGCGCATTACCAGGTGAGCGCAACCGGAGTCTGACGGCCGCGCGCCAGATTCAATGGTTCATCGTTAGCGCCACATCAAAAGAATAGGAGAAAGATTATGAACACAAAGACCAGAATACTTATGACGCTGCTAACTACCTCGTTGACCTTTGGATTGTTTCCCCTTGCACAACCAACGTCGGCACAATCGGCAAGGAGCGTGTTTCTACGGCGAGGAAACTCAGCGCAATCAACGGAGCAATCGGCGAGCAGAGAGTGCAGGGCACTAAAGGGTAGAGGGGTGCAGGTTTTCGATCCGCTTACCGGGGTCGTGACTGGACCAGTCACAAACGCGGGTATTCTCAACGGAACACTGGAAGATGTCATCAACTTTGCTGCTGGATTTGTCTTCACTCCTGACCCAAACGTAGTCGCATACACCACCGATCTCACCATCACGACGATTCACGGCCAGCTAAAGGCCAGTCCAGTAACTACACAGAGCATCGTGACTGGATCTGGCGCCGAATGGGGGAGCATCAATCCAACCGCCAGCACCGGTAGATTCGCCGGAGCAACGGGTATGATTTTTATTACCTTCAAACCGGTCGGGGATCCTTCTATCGGCCCCTACGAGGCCGAAATTACCGGTGAAATCTGTCTCGCAAATTAACGCTAACTCGCAGAATGAGGAGGAACCTAAAAATGAAGCCAAGGAAACATTATTCGATAGCAAGAACGATCATCAGTTCGTTTTGTGCGCTCCTGGCCACTTCGTTTTTGACAGTTATGCCGGGTGCGTCCCTTCAGGCTGGGCCGTTGTCCGCAGCACCTCAAGCGGCGCCGCCCTGCGTTGAGGACTTCAGCTCTGATGCCGACCCGACAGCACCCGGGCTCGCCGGTTCTGTCTTCAGTCACAGTATCTCAGGCAGTTTTTCGTTTTGGTCCG
>DASRIZ010000331.1:0-47997 GCA_035649735.1 Blastocatellia bacterium
GAGCTTGCCAGGTTTGTTCAGGATATAAGCTGGCACTCCAATTTTGCCGATGTCGTGAAGCAAGGCCCCAGCCTTGAGTGCTTCGATCTCAAGTTCGGACAGTCCTACAGCTTCGCCCATTCGGCGAGCAAACAGTTTCACCCGTTGAATATGATCGTGAGTGACATCATCCTTTGCGTCGATCGCCATCGCGAGCATTTCGAGGATCGAATCGTAAACGCTGGTTAGTTTCTCGTAGTGCTTGTCCTGTTCATCAAGCTTCTCGTGATAGGTCTTGAATGCATAGTAGATGACAATTGGGATGGGCAGAACCGCCAACATTATCATCCCTGTTGGTAAGGCGCCAAAGTGAACAATTGAGTAATTCGTTAGGCCAGCGACAATAGCGCAAGCCAGTAATGAGACTGGCTCCCAAGGAAAGGTATCGCGAATTCTCTCCTTAATCCTGACAAACGAAGTGAATAGCGAAACAAGGGCCAACACTGCAACCTGCAACGCATAATAGGCGAGCGCCATCACGACTACGGGAACGGCGAAGACAAGGGCGCTTCGGCCGGATGTGCCCAGAAATGCAGACGTCTCAAGAAACTGCGCAATTTCGTGGTAAGCTCGCCCTGAAGCATATACGGCGATTGCCATATTAGCCAAGTTGAGCAAGTAGTTCGTCGCCTTGAGCCTGAGTCTCCAGCTCGAAACAAACATATCGACCACGCCGAGTAGAGTACCGTGATATGGGCTTAAGAGGATGATTGCGAGAAATATCAGCGCATCTCCGAACGAGGCGCCACTGCCATTCTTGAAAAACTTCAGAGCATGTTGAGATGAGATCTTTGCTACTATAATAGTTAAGAGTAGCCAAACCAGTAACTTTTTAGAGCCGCCAGTAACGACCTCAGCGGTTGCAATCGTGAGCAGCACGACGCACACCAAGGTGAGACCTACGAGCACGAGCATGCCCTTTTTGTTGTACCGTCTTAGATCTTCCTTCAGCCAGTTCATATCTATCGCGGCCTCTCAGCGTTCTTCCCGGTGAAAATAGAATTGTCTGGTAGTGAGATTTCTTTCAAAATTGGTGCCGATAGATCCGGCTACGCTTATTCAAGCAATAACAGGGGTTGCTTAAGTGGTGAGATCGATCTTGCGTACGGCGGTTCGGTCAGCGTGACCGCAATAAGAGGATAAACCAGTCATTCTGATGACGTGAAACTACTGAGATTGTCTAGTCCCACTCGTCGGAGGAGCCCTCTGAACCGACGGTCACCCCGAAGAACATCCCAACGTGGGTCGGCCTTAAGGAGAGAGAGATCTTCGTCCTGCACTCGGAATGCGCGTTCGAGCCATCTGAACGCTTCGTCATTGTCTCCCAGAGCAGCGTAAATTAGCGCGATGAGGTTGGGCTGGACATAGCTTGATTGAGACAGACTTTTCAACTCGTCGATAGCGCAGAAAGCTTGTTTTCGCCTGCCCGAAAAAGCATCGACGCGACCAACGCACGCAACGAATTCTGCGCGATTTCCCAGGCCGTCCTGCGAATAGTGATATTCTTGTACGGCTTCCTCATATTCGCCGAGGGCTTCTAGAACATATCCTAAAATGAAGTGCGTCACGGCAAAATTCGAATCGAATTCAAGGGTCCTGCGTAACTGCTGCAACGCTTTCTCGTAGCGTCTCGCCATATAATAAATGGATCCGAATTGAGAGTTTATTGTAAGTGAGAGGGGGTCGAGGGCGTGCGCTTTGGTAATTTCTTTGAGCGCTTCAGAGGGACGTCCCACCTCGGCAAGATATATAGCGTACGAGGCGCGCGAAGCTGCGCAGTTCGGATTGAGCTCAATAGCAGTCTTGAATTGTATTTGAGCTGCACGCCAATTCCATTGCCGAGTCTTCACGTAACCCAAAGATGCGCGAGCCTCGCCAAGGTTCCCATCAAGTTTCAACGCGCTTAGAGCGGACCGCTCGGCGCTTGAAATCCACTCCTGAGATGGGAGTATTGTGCTAAGAGTAACATAACAACCGGCCAGTCCTGCGTGTGCGAGGGCGTACACCGGATCGATTGCGATGGCCTGCTCAAAGCAGTCTATACTCCTCCTGCATCCTTCGGTTGTTCTCTTGTCTAGAAAATAGCGACCTCTCAAGTAGTCCGCGTACGCCTGAGGGTTATCGGTGTACCGTTTCGTCAAGGCCCTCTTTTCCTCGCCAGTTAGCTTTGGTGCGAGTGCTCGTGACACTTGGTCAGAAACTGAGTCTTCAACCGCCAGAATATCCGTGAACTTCTCGTCGAATTTTTCTGCCCATAGCAAGACGCCATCAACCACATTAACGAGCTGAACTGTTGCTCGTATTCTCTTGCGTGACTTCTGTATGCTTCCATCCAGCACCCATTCAACTCCCAATTCTCTACCTACCGTGACAGAATCCTGCGCGCCGGTGTACTTGCGAACCGCGCTCGTTGGTCGGACAATCACCTGTCTTAAGTTGCTAAGCCTCGTTATCAGTGCATCCGCCATGCCCAGACCTAAGTATTCGTTGCCTGGGCCGCCAATAAACTTGAACGGAAGCACCGCGATTGATCCTTTGGTCGTGCTTGGGTATCCAGCTAAAGGCCTCGACAACATTTGAGTGTCGATATCGGCGCCGTCCGCTTGCGACGACGTCCGCTCTGCAGCATCCGTTGCACACGATACAAAGCGATATCCGCGGCGCGGCACAGTCTCGATGTACTTGTGTCCGTTTGAACTCGCGCCCAAGACCTTCCGGATCTCGAAGATGCTGACAGCGAGATTGCCTTCCTCAACGAAGCTATCCGCCCACACCTGCTTCATCAGTTCATCTTTGCAAACGAGTCGACCGCTATTCTGGACAAGCACCGACAACACTTCAAATACCTTGGGCTTCAGTGGCAGAGACCTACCGTCGAGTAGCAGCACTTGCTCCACAATATCAAGTTGGAATGGCCCAAAGTTGTAAGTGTTTCTTCTCACGCTGCCTAGTACTTTAAGAATTCTCAAAAATTTTTCAAGCGCTTGTTGGCTTCGAGGACCCCGAGAGCACTGACGAACCAAAGGACCGTTAAAGAGAAACAATTTTACGCGCGCATTGTAGTACTACCCACTTGAGCGGGCAAGGCGTTCAGTCTTCATCCCAGGGTCAAGCCGCTAAGAACCCGCAAAGAACTAATTAATCATCCGTTAAAGACACCCGGGATGGGCTCGCTGTACTATCCGCCCAATTGTCGAACGCGTTTTGTGGCCCACCGGCTCGGTACTGCGAACGACAAGACCAGTAAGAGATCGAAAAGCTCGCTCATTTTGTGGCGACGCGTATCCTGGTTATCGGAGATGGGTGCTAAACATGACTAAAAGACAGAGCAAGAAGGAAGAGCGAGAGCGACGACCGCCGCAAAAGTATGTCGTCGATGAGCGCGAGATCCGAGAGTTTATCGGGGCCTTGAGCGTGGTCGACGTCAGCTCGATTGCGGCCCGGTTTCAGATTGTTGCCGACCTCACCAGCGGGGCGTTTGAAGAGAGAATCGACCGGCTTGACGAGTCTGATCTGGCGCTAATCAATCGGATCGCGAAGGAAGACAACGGCGAGAAATACCATCGTCTCCTGAACGCTATCATCACCGCGGTTGGGCAAGAACGGCACGGTATAAACGCGGCACATCTGACTGCCCGTCGAACAGTGGAGCTGGCATTCAGATGCACGCACGAATACTACTCGGCACTTCACAGTTACAGTCGCAGCTTGAGACTGAGCTTGATTGATCGGTCAGTCCCAACGCCTTCAAGGCGACGCTCCTGGAAAGCCGTTAGCCGCCAGTAAAGGCATTGGTCGAATCGGAAGGTGTTGTCCATTCCGAACCAGGATGGCCCCACACTATTTTCGCTGAAGAGTTGACCTGAAAAGTGCTTGCATCGAATCGCAAAAATGTGTTAAAAAGGAATCACTGAAAGCAGCAATTGAGGTGCCTCCTCAATTCCTGAAGTGAGCGGAATGGTAGAGGACGAGAGACTGGATGTGCAGATCTCGTCCTCTTTTTTTATTTCGTGAGGCCTTCCAAGTTCACCCGAGACCCGCCGGGTTTATCCATCGTTGACGCTTTATGGTCGCTTGGCGCCGCTGTTGACCGCCATTTGCGGCTTGTTGCTCGCGCTCATATAATCCCACACCGGGAATGTCAACTGATCGGCACTCAACGAACACCACCGACTCACGTTCGGCATCTAAATCGGACCGTTCAGGCCCCTGGACCACCGCTAACCTACTCACTCTGTTTCGGATCGCTCTCCTCGTCCCGTTTTTGCTGTTGGTTGGTAAAGGGCGCTTTGGGCTAGCCCTGGGGGTCTTTTTTCTAGCGAGTCTCACTGATTTCGCGGATGGGTACGTCGCCCGTAGATATCACCAGCAATCCAGTCTGGGGCGGCTTCTCGACCCGCTCGCCGACAAACTCCTAACGACAACGGCGTTTGTCGTAATGGCCATTCCGCATCCTGGGTTCCCTTCGATCCCAGTCTGGCTGGCGATCGGCGTGGTGGGAAGGGACATCATTATTGTGCTGGGCTCATTTCTTGTCTACCAACTCACCAGGTTTAGAGACTTCAAACCCACCTTCCTCGGGAAAGTAAACACCCTCGTAGAACTTGGGTTAATTGTTTGGTTTCTGGTCTTTCACACGACCGGTAAACTTATCTTTCTATTGCCCTATCTCTACGTCATCGTCGTCGCCTCGATCACTGTTTCCGGGGCCGAATATGTCTACCACGGCATTCAGATAATGAAGGCCCATAAGCGGGTTCCTCAACCAGAACGTTAGCGACTCCCATTAGCTCTCTTTGCACTAACCGCAGAACCCACCCGATCAAAGAGACGCGAAGACGGCAAGAATTGTTGAGGAGGAGGCCGATAAAAAACTTGACAGTCTTACGCTCAGATATTAATATCAGGCTGGATTTTCAAACTTTTCGGAGGCATCAAGATGAGCAAGATCATAGGAATTGACCTCGGCACAACAAACTCGGTTGTTGCGGTAATGGAGGGTGGCGAGCCAACGGTCATCAATAACTCGGAGGGCGCAAGGACCACTCCTTCCGTTGTTGCGTTTACGAAAGACGGCAACCGTCTGGTTGGGCAAGTCGCAAAGCGGCAATCCGTCACCAATCCAGAAAACACCGTTTATTCGATCAAGCGTTTTATGGGACGCCGCTTTGACGAGGTGAACGAAGAAATGAAGATGGTGCCCTACAAGGTCACCAGAGCCGGGAACGACGTCAGGATTTTCGCCGGCGACAAAGAGTGGTCGCCTCCGGAAATCTCGGCAATGATATTGCAGAAACTCAAACAGGCCGCCGAGGACTATCTCGGTCAGAAGGTCACCCAAGCGGTAATCACCGTACCCGCCTATTTCAATGACTCCCAGCGCCAGGCTACAAAGGATGCCGGGAAAATTGCCGGTCTCGAAGTAATGCGAATCGTCAACGAGCCGACCGCGGCTGCGCTCGCCTACGGGCTTGATAAGAAGAAAGACGAGACCATCGCGGTGTTCGACTTTGGCGGCGGTACTTTCGACATATCGATTCTCGAAGTGGGCGAGGGCGTTGTCGAGGTGAAGTCGACCAACGGCGACACTCATTTGGGCGGAGACAATATCGATCAGCGGGTGATCGACTGGATCATCGAGGAGTTCCGAAAGGATCAGGGAATCGATCTCTCAAAAGACAAGATGGCTTTGCAGCGGCTTAAGGAGTCCGCCGAAAAGGCGAAGATCGAACTTTCGTCGACAATGGAGACGGAGATTAATCTGCCGTTTATTACCGCCGACCAGTCGGGGCCAAAACATCTTGTAATGAAGCTGACTCGCGCGAAATTCGAGCAGCTTGTCGAGGACATCCTCCAAAGAACGATCGGGCCCTGCCGCGCGGCTTTAGAGGATGCGGGAATCAAGACCGATAAGATCGACGAAGTGGTGCTGGTAGGGGGGTCGACTCGCATACCGAAGGTGCAGCAGATGGTAAAAGAATTCTTCGGACGAGAGCCCCACAAAGGCGTGAATCCCGATGAAGTAGTCGCAGTTGGCGCGGCGATTCAGGCTGGAGTACTAGGCGGAGAAGTGAAGGACCTGCTATTGCTCGACGTTACTCCGCTCAGCCTCGGCATCGAGACGCTTGGCGGCGTCTTTACCAAGCTGATCGAGCGCAACACCACGATACCGACGCGTAAATCAGAAATCTTCTCGACTGCTTCCGACAGTCAGACATCGGTCGAGGTTCACGTGCTCCAGGGCGAGCGATCTATGGCCGCCCAGAACCGCACGCTGGGCAAGTTCCATCTGGTTGGGATTCCCCCGGCGCCTCGCGGCGTCCCGCAGGTCGAGGTCACTTTCGATATCGACGCGAACGGGATCGTCAACGTTTCGGCGAAGGATCTGGGTACGGGTCGCGAGCAGAAGATCACGATCACCGCTTCGTCGGGGCTCGCAAAGGACGAAATAGACAAGATGATGCGCGACGCCGAGTCACACGCCGAGGAAGATCGTATGGCTCGCGAGCGCATCGAAGCTAGAAACAAGCTGGACGGAATGATCTACTCGACTGAGAAGACTCTGACCGAGCACCGTGACAAGGTTGATTCTTCCACAGCATCCGAGATCGAGGCCGCGGTGGTGGAGGCGAAGGGCAAGCTTGATTCGAGCGACGCCGCCGAGATCAACGACGCGTATGACAAGCTCGTTAAGTCGTCCCACAAGCTGGCCGAGATCATGTATCAACAAGCTTCCTCGCAGGCGGCAGGTCAGACCGGCGACACCGGTGCTTCGGGCGCGGCGGCCGGCGGAGGAGGCGGCGGCGACGATACTGTCATTGACGCCGACTTCGTCGATGTTGATGACAAGAAGTAAGAATGAAACGTGATGCGTGAAACGTGACGCGTGACGAGGGCGATCTATAGGCGCTCACATTATGCATTACTTTTTACGTATCACGCATCACGCATCACGTTATGCAAGGCCCAGACTACTACAAGCTGCTCGGTGTGCCCCGCAACGCTAAGGCCGACGACATAAAGAAGGCCTATCGAAAGCTGGCGCGGCAATACCATCCCGATGTCAATCCTGGAAACGCTAATTCCGAGGATCGTTTCAAAGAGATCTCGGAGGCGTTCGAAGTTCTATCTGATCCAAAGAAGCGAGAGATCTACGACAGCTACGGTTACTATTCCGATCAAGCCGCCAGTGCAGGCGCTCGCGGTCCTATTTTTGATTTTGCAAACTTCGGGGCCGCAAATTTCCGGGACATTTTCTCTGAAATCTTTAGCAATGTTAGGACCCAGCCGGCTCAATCCCGCCGCCCCGCACGCGGTGGTGATTTAGAGCACGCGCTTGCGGTCACATTCGAACAAGCTATGCAGGGCGTGACAACGAAGATTGAAGTCGATCGAACCGAGCTCTGCATCGCTTGTCAGGGCATCGGTGAGATCGCTAACCGCACCATTGTTTGTGCGGCGTGCAACGGCAGCGGACAACAAACCAGACGGATCGGCGGGGTATCCAAATGCTCAATCTGTAACGGCTCAGGCAAAGTCGCGGCTCCTTGCGAGCCTTGCCGAGGGAGCGGGGTTGTACCCACTCACGAGACGGTGAACATCAGAATACCTGCGGGCGTCGACAAAGGCTCGCGCGTGCGGGTTCCCGGCAAGGGACACACGGGTGGCTTCGGCGGACAGCCCGGCGATCTTTACATCATCACCAATGTTGGTGACCACGCGTATTTTAGGCGACAGGGCGACAACATCTACTGCACCGTGCCAATCACCGTACCTGAGGCGGCCCTCGGCGCAAAGATCGAGGTGCCAACCGTCGATGGAAAAGCCCTGTTGAGGATTCCCCCAGGCACTCAGTCGGGCCAGCGGTTCCGATTGCGAGAGCGTGGTGCCCCCAGCCTGCGAGCCGGTGGAATTCACGGAGATCAATTCGTTGAGGTAAAGATTACATTGCCAACGGTTATCAGCGAAGAGACCAAGGAAATGTTGCAGCAGTTCGCCCGGCACAACAAGGAGAATCCTCGGGCTGAGATGGGGCTCGAGTAGCGACTCTCGAGGAATAGGATATGGCTGAGTTGCTGACATGGGCTGGTGTTCTGTTGGCGGTGGCGCTGGTTATCTGGGTACTGGTTCGCGAGAACGACAGCCGGCGGCAAAGAACGGTCGAACAGTGGGAGCGCGAGAATGCGGCCGGCCAGGGTAAATTAAATCAATTCGTTCGAGCGGGAGCCCTGGGGTTAGAAGGTATGCTCATGAGCGAGAAACGCCAGGCTGTTCAGTATCAGAAGGATGAAGAGCAGGGAATGACCAAGACCGGCAGCAAAGGCGACGACGCCGACCGAACTGCAGAAAAAGAGTGATGCCCAAAGGGACCAAATCAAAAAAATACACGATCAGCGTTGTCGCTGAAGAATACGGC
Organism: Blastocatellia bacterium; assembly: GCA_035649735.1. Classification (GTDB taxonomy): domain Bacteria; phylum Acidobacteriota; class Blastocatellia; order UBA7656; family UBA7656; genus Onstottus_A. Next base: position 8,456 of record DASRIZ010000331.1, read on the forward strand.
GTCCACCCCCAAACGTTGCGCCTATACGAGCGAGAAGGCTTGATCACCCCGTCAAGATCGGCGAAGGGCACAAGATACTACACCGAAGAGGATGTCGAACGCCTGGAATTGATACTTAACCTGACCCGCGACTTGGGGGTAAACCTCGCCGGCGTGGAGATCATTCTGAACATGCGTGAGAAAATGAATCGCATGCAACGCGAGTTTGAAAACTTTCTTCAGTACATCCGTGAGAACATTGCCCAGGAGTTCAGCACCGATGAACAGTCCAAAAACGCGCTTGTTCCGCGGCGGCGAATAGAGCTTGTAGTAAAGAACGGCGGCCGCTCGGATTGAGCGATTTCGCTCAGCAATCTGCTCCCTCCTCCATCACGATCCTTTGATGATTCGCGGTCGAAACTCGAGGCGGCTATGCTGTCACCCACCTGATGGCTTCAGACGAAAGCTTCTTAATCTTTGGTATTGTCTTCTAAACAATTTGCGTAGTATATTATGCACAACCTGATTTTTCTAGGTGAAGTCCTGGGTAATCCGGCGTCGCCCAGACGCCATATCGGAGGTGCTCACGATGTTCACCAGGTTGTCTCGCCAGGTCGTACTCGCTCTAGTTAGTTTGTTACTCGTTCTATCGATTTCATCGGCCGCGATAATCGCGGACGATCTCGACAACATAGTTTTCGAAGGCGTGATTCGCGACTCTGCCGGCGCAGTGATCGTCGGCGCCAAAGTTGTCGCGATTCAAACTGCCACTGGCATCGAGCGCGTATCTATGAGCAATAGCGAAGGCCGCTTTCGAATTGCAGTCGGCGCTTCCGGGAATTACAAACTGAATGCCAGCGCAAGCGGTTTCACTCCGCAAGAAAGTCTGGAGATAGCCACGACCACCGGCCGCGTGTTCGTTATCGACCTGACGCTTGTTGCTGCCGGCGTCAGCGAGCAAATCACCGTTGCGACCGCGACTGTGCCTCAACTTGATACAAATCGAACCGTCGTTGGCGATACTATAACTCAACGCGAACTCGAAGAGTTGCCGGTGATCAATCGGGATCCGCTTCAACTGGTCTTTCTGCTCGGTGGGGTTACCGAAGCTCCATTGTCGACATCCGAGCTGGCGGACGAAGGCCGAGGCGTCTTTCTTCGCGGGACGCCTGAGGAGGCTGGTTCGTTCTCGCTCACCGGGGCTCCGGCCACTTCGAACAACATCACCATCGACGGGCTGGACAATAACGATGACCGCAGCGCTCGGGAGCGCATCAGCGTAAACGTAGATTCTATCGCCGAGGTCCAGATCATCACCAATCAGTACGCAGCGGAATACGGTCGAGCATCGGGTGGGCGAATAAACATTCGCACTCGCGCCGGCGCCAATGGCATTCACGGCAACGCGTCCTTCTATTTCGGCGATGAGTCATTCAACGCAAACACGTACTTCCGAAACGCGCGAGGGCTGAGTCGAGTGCCCCAACAGCAACGCCGGGCTGGCGGCGTCTTGTCAGGTCCGATTCGAAAGCAAAAGGACTTTTTCTTCGCAGGGTACGAGCGATTTGACTTGCCTGACTTTACCGAGATCAGGGCCTTCGTACCGGTCGTTATCAATCCGCGGTTCCCACTTCCAAAGCCCACTCAAGCGGCGGCTGCCGGCAGTGACGTAGGATTGTTTGCTGACCAGATCACGACATCCGAGAGCTCCAACCTCCTCAACGCGCGTGCCGATCTCAACCTTTCGCAATCGCATAACGCTGCGGTTCGTTTCGATATGCTGAGAGGGAAAAGCGCACGAGGATTCCCGGGCGGAACCCGCTTGCCGGAGACGGTGTTGATCGAGGGACGCAATTCTGATTCGATCGGCGTCTCTGATTTCCTGATTCTTGGGAATCGATTTGTAAACCAGTCGAGGTTTCAATACTCGAGATTGTTGCCACGCAGCAAGACTAACCTCGAGTCGGTTGGCGTCGTCATAAGCTCGCCGCGAATCACCGCCGGTACGTTCACCGGCAGCGATTCGTCACCGGCGTTTGCCAGGGAAGAGAAGCGTATTCAGCTTCAGGACAGCCTCTCCCTCTCCGCTGGACCACACCTTCTCAGGGCCGGCGCGGATATTCAGTTGGTGCGCTCGACATTCAGCGATCTGTTCGCAACCGGGGGACAGTACACCTTCGCCACTGTCGATGATTTTCTATCGAACCGGCCGAGCCGTTTCGTCCAGCGTTTCAACAGCAGGAGCGAGGCGTCAAATGACGTTCTGGGGTTGTTCGTGCAGGATGAATGGAAGATCGCCCCAAATCTGACCTTGTCGTTTGGAGTTCGATGGGATAACGAGTCGATCCTCGATGACCGGGACAATTTTAGTCCGCGACTGGCAATCGCCTGGGACCCGTTTGGAGCCAAACTGTTTCGCGGGTTAAACCTGGAACCAGGGAAGACCTTGATACGAGCGGGATTTGGGTTGTTTTACAACCGCGCACTTCTGCGAACTATTGATGATTTTTCCCTGGGGACGTCAACAACGACTGTCGATTCCGAGATAATGCCGCAGATCTTAATGTCGGTGATCTTTCCTCAACCTCTCACCGACGCGAAGTTGATCGAAAGGTTTGGTTTGGCTGAGGCGCAGTTTCTGCGGAGAATCAGCCCGGATCTCGAAATCCCGTACACGTTACAGACAGGCCTCGGGATCGAGCGCCAAATAACAAAAAGCATGATTGCAACGCTAGACTATATATTCACTCGCGGCGCTCATCTGTGGCGCGAGAGTAATATCAACGCTCCGGTCTTGCCGAGCGGCTTTCAGAGTTTTAGCCAGTACCTTCAAAGCCGGGATTTTGACAACCGGCCCGCAGCGAGCGGAATTCGCCCAATTTCAGGCTCGACTGCCGATGTCATTCGCTTCGACGGCACATCAAATACGTCCTCGACTCCTGGCGCAACCCAGGTAGCGAACGGCGTGCGCGTGCTGACGCTCGGATTGAATGCGCCACGTTCATCCAACATAACCGCTGCGCTAAGTGCTCTTCGTTCCTTGCGACCCGATCCCTCTCTCACCCAGGTCGAGCTTCTCGAATCGACCGGCAACTCGTTCTATCACGGCGGCGTGGTATCGATAAGATACTCGTTTGGCAGCCGTGTCCGTCTCAGGGCCGTCTACACCCTTTCGAAGTTGATCGACGAAGGCACGACGAATACCGCCTCGCCCCAGGATCTGTTTAACCGCAGAGCCGAACGAGCGCTTTCACTCCAGGATCAGCGTCATAGGTTCACGCTCAGCGGCGTGTTTCAGGTTCCCTTCATAAACCTGGATCTCGCGCCGATTGTTTCGTTTGGATCATCAAAGCCGTTCAACATCGGAGCGGGATTTGATCGAAACCTGAACGACATAGAAAACGACCGTCCCAACATCATCAAAAACATTGGGAGGCCGGTTTGGCGGCATCCTGGAAGCGCGGCGGCGGATGATGTGAAGTCTGCGCTTGAGCTTTCGCCGATTGGAACCACTGGGAACTTGCCGCGCAATTACGGTGTCGGACCGGGAACTCGTGCGATCAATCTGCGCGTATCGAGAACGATTGTGGTTCGGGAGCGCATCAGTATTCGGCCGTCACTGGACGCGTTCAACCTTTTCAACAACACGATATTCAGCTTTGGTTCGGAGTTCGTGGATCGCGATGACGCGGACTTTTTGGTGCCGCGACGCACACAACGTCCGCGAAGTGTGGTGCTGAGTGTGAAAGTTTCGTTCTAAAAGGAAGAGGACGGAACAATCGCCTATGCGATGCCCGGCAGTTTTTGGTCGTCAACTTTTCGCGTAGCCTGCGGCTTGGGGCTTGGGGCGGTCCACTTGGGACGCATTTCAAGAATCTTATTGCACTTCTCGATGCCCAACCGCGCTCGAGAGGCATAAGGTTCCGGAGCGAACATCGCTTCGGCTATCTGAAAAAGCTTTAAGGCGCGGTCGACATCCGCAACAAACAGGGCGACTTCACCTCCCTGGACTGCGGCGCGCGGCGTCAGCGCATCGTCCGGACAGGCCTCGACCAGCCGTTCATATTCCACTGCGGCTTCACGATTCATGTCGGACTCGCGCAGATACTCACAGATGGCGATCCAATCACGAGCGGCTATGCGAGGCGCGACGTTGTTGTCCGGAAAAGACGAAAGCAGACTGTCATATGCGTAGAGGGCCGCTTCTCTGTCCTCGTTCGTAAGGTGGTGTCGTATGAGCCGGGAGTACATTGCATTGAGCTTCTCGAAGTTCTCTGACTGTTGATAAACCTGGATTGCCGCCAGCAACGCGTTTGTGTCATTTGGCTGTTTTGAAAGATGGGCTCTGAGCTTTCTTTCTGCCATCACGGCGTCGCCTCTATCCAACGCCTCGAGCGCCTGGTTCACTGCGGGTGCTGCGGAGAAGGAAACCATAGCCTCAATCTTGGGATTTATGTGCTCTTCTTCATAGCGAGTGGCCTTCATCATCAGCGCAAAGCCCGCCCCAAAAACAAAACCGGCGATGTGAATCGAGTAGCCGACATTCGACGTTGACCCGGCCTTCTTGTCGAAGTACCAGTAGACGACCTGTGCTATGAAATATGAGGCCAGATAAACATACCCCGGGACCATTACGATAAGCTGTTTGTACCCGCAGAGAAGTCTGAGCCACCAGACCGGCGTCATTACCGGAATGCAACACAGCTTTATCTTGGTTTTTGGCAACCTGAATAGAAATGCTCCCATTGTGGCCGAGATGGCTCCTGAAGCGCCGATCGAGGGTACGCCAACCGGGCTAATAAGACTCGGGACACAGGCGGCCGCCGCTCCAAGCAGGTAGAATCCGAGGAAGACGCCGCGGCCCCAAAGGTCCTCAAGGCTAAACGCTACCGCGAAAAAGAATATTAGGTTTCCAAACAGGTGAAGGGTTCCGCCGTGCAAAAATGCCGCGGTAATCAGTTGATGAGGCTGCCACTTGCCGTTTGGGGCGAGTCCGTACTTGTACCAAACGCTTTCCTGAGCGGCGAGTTTGAATTCAGAGAGCTTTTGATCAAGTTGCTCGCGTAGGGTGTGGCCTTCCATACCTCTCAGCCATTCCTTGTATTGAGCATCGATTTCCGGCGACTTCCTGAGCTGGTCTTCGATGGCGTCGCGTTCCATCTTGCTCATCATTCCTATTTCCGAGAGCTTCTCTCTAACACTCTCGTCGGCCAACAACTCTTGATGCTTTTCAATGAACTGTCCGATTCTCGTACCGAGCTTTCCTAGTTCGTCCAGCTGTCCGCCAACCACCGGAAGAGTAACGTAAAAGATAATGACGTTTAGCGCCATGATTGAGAACGTAACCCAGGGCAACCTGCGCACCGTCGAGTTCTCGTTGCCAATCGGGATAAACGAAGAAACGATTCCGAGAAAAATGAGGATCAGAATGAAAAGGAGGATGCCGAACATCGAGGTGACCTCTCGCCAATTACTGAGTGAGGGCAGCTTAGGGAGGCAGCTGAACGTGTTAGCGAGGACTGGGCCGATGATAACAAAGGGATATTAGGTGAGCAATAGTATTGTTAGGTTTACCTCGGAGCGAACGACTGTCTAGCTAACGCCGGCTGACTCGACTGGACACGCCTCCGTCACCCTTTGAGACTGTGCGAAAGTCCCAACACCCCCAACTTCAGTTGGGGGTTCTTTAGTTTTAGCCTACGCGAGCGAGTCAGGTTCCCCATTTCCGCTCCGGTCCCGCCGCCACGCGCGCCGCGAGTGGCGGCGCGGGACCGGAGCGTCGACAAACCCAGAAGTATCGCCTGCCGTTCGTAGGTGAAAATTAAGACCCCCCAAGTTGGTGGTGTTACTGGAGTTTTCGCCCAGTCTCACGGCGTCGATGGAGGGCTGGCGTTTCTCGCGTCTGGGTCTACTGATCGTTGCTGAGTGGGAGGGACTCGGACGTCGCCTCTGTCGCCTTTACAGCCATCGCAGCAGGGATTCGAATCACGTGTTTGCCAGGCGGGGTCACCCCTCGTTGAAGCTCAGGGTTCAGGTCTAGCAGCGTGTTGTAGGAAACCTTGAGACTCTTTGCAAGCGGTCGGAGATCGGTTTGACCGGCAACCATTCTCGTTTGGTATCGGTAGGGATATGCAGCCGGCAAGTCGAATCCGTACTTCTTGGGGTTCTTTGCTATCGTCACCACCGCGAGAATCGCGGGAACGTAATTGCGGGTCTCCTGTGCGATGTACCCACCCCGATGAATCTTCCAGAAGTCACGCGAGCCTGACCTTGCGATGGCGCTGTCTATATTACCTTCGCCGGTGTTGTAAGCCGCAAGCGCCAGTTGCCAGTCGCCCTTGTAGCGATTCGATAGCCACTTTAAATAACGCGCGGCGCTCACTGTCGACTTCTCCGGGTTTGATCGCTCATCAACCCAATAATTCTGCGTCAGTCCAAAACGCGCCCCGGTCGATGGTATGAACTGCCAGATTCCTCTTGCTGCTGCCCAAGAGTAAGCATTAGGATTCCAAAGCGATTCAACTTGCGCCAGCCAGATCAGATCAGTGGGTACGCCTTCCTGCTTAAAAATGCGTTGAGCCATATCGCGGAACCGCACCGATCGCTGCAATCCGGCTTCCATCGTCACCCGTCCGCGTCCTCGCGTGAAGTAGTTGATAAACTGCCGCACCGGCAGCGCCGATGTGAAGTCGAAGTTGAATCGCGCAATCGCGTCTTCGTCATCTGCCGCCCCGGCTTCTTCAAGATCTGCGTCCGAGAGTGAAGCCAGCTTATCAAGCGGCGATGGCTCGAATCGTTGTTCGGCAAACCCGCCGTCTTTCTGCTCGAGTGCTGCGATCTGGTAGTGATTGACCTTCTCCACCAACGCGCGGTAGTAAACCCGAAGCTCTTCATCGCTGCGCACATCGATCGATTCCGTTAGGATCGTATCGACGGCTTCGTCGAACTCCCGGCGAGCGATGTCGTATTGTCCGGCGGTGTACGCCTGTTCCCCTCGCTGGTAATGCAGCTCGGCCGAGTTAATAATCTTTCGCACGACGCTTTGCTTGGCGTCCTGGGGGCTAGGCCTTGGCGTGGGGTCAACCTGGCTAACCGCGGCCCCCGGGAGCGAAAGCGCGATCAGTGAGACGCAAACAATTCCTATCAGTGTTCGAATCATCATTATTGAAAAAATTGCCCTACTCATGAACGCGCTATGCAGGCTCAGGTTCGGGTTTCTTATTATACCCGATTCAGGCGGGTTCGCAGCATCTAACTTTATTCGGGTCGGTTTGGATTCAGAGCCCCTATTTGGACCCCGCCGCCCCGTTTCGCATTCGGTGACTTTTGCATGTGTGGCGGCGCTTTTGTAGTGTGGCGGGAAACCACTGGCGCAAGGTGAAAGCGCCGCCACGCATGCGAGAATCGTCAAATGCGGAAAAGGGCGGCGCAGTCCAAATAAGTGGCGCGCAATCCAAGTAGCCGACCCTCGACCTGACCCACTACCCTTATTCGTATCTAAGCGCTTCGATTGGATCGAGGCCGGCCGCCTTGCGCGCCGGGTAGTAACCGAAAGACACCCCTACAAGCACGGAAAAAAGAACCGCCGCAAGTATGGAAACCGGCGAAACCAGAGTAGGCCAGTTCAAGGTCTTGGAAATGATTATCGAAGCGGCGACACCAAATGCGATGCCGAATATCCCGCCGACCACCGAGAGGGTAACTGACTCGATAAGGAACTGGCGGCGGATAGCTCTGCTCCGCGCTCCAATTGCCATTCTTATACCAATCTCCCTCGTTCTTTCGGTCACCGAGACCAGCATGATGTTCATAATCCCGATACCACCCACGAGCAATGACACGCCGGCAATAGACGCCAAGAGGTTAGTCATGATCTTGCTTTGCTGATCTGCGATCTCAGCAACGTCTGTCAGGTTGCGTACGAAGAAATCATTCTCCTGATTTCCGCCGAGCTTGTGACGCTGGCGAAGCAATTCGGTGATTTGCTTTTCCGCGGTAAAGGTTGATGACGGGCTTATCGCTGAAACCATGATCTGGTTTATATCGCTCCTCGAAAGCATCTTCTTTTGCGCTGTCGTGTAAGGTACGATGACGGTATCATCCTGATCCTGACCGTACTGATTCTGACCCTTAGTGCTAAGAACCCCTATCACTCGAAAGGGTAGGTTTCGAATTCGCATGGTCTGGCCGAGAGGATCATTCCCGGTGAACAAGTTGTCTGCAATGGTCTTGCCTATCACGCAAACCCGCGCAGCCGTTCGGACGTCGCCTTCGGTGAAGAACTCACCAGTTGCGACAGGCCACAAGCGGATCTCAGGAAACTTCTCGTTTGTTCCCTGGATCCCGCTGGAGGCGACCCAGTTCAGGTTTCCAAACACCAACTGGCCGTTCGCTCGAACGCCAGGGCTTACGGCTCGTACTGCGGGACATTCAGCTTCTATGGCCTCAGCATCTTCGGGAGTCAAATTGTTACCCGAGCCGGCGCCGCCGCGCTGGCCGCCAAAGTTCATTGAGCCGGACATCACATAAAGCATATTATTGCCAAGGTTCGCGATCGATGACTGGATTGTGGCGGACGCACCCTGACCGATCCCGACCATTGCGATGACCGCTCCGACGCCGATGATTATGCCGAGCATGGTAAGGCTTGATCGCATTTTGTTGCGGCCAAGTGCGCGAATCGCGATCCTAAACGTCATAAGCAGATTCATTCGTCGTCCTCCTCGTCATCGACCAGCGGCGGCAAGCTCTCGAGTTCTTCGCGAGCCGAACGCGGCTCTTTGATCATATAGTCATTCTTGATCCGGCCGTCCTTGAAGACGATTACGCGGCGCGCATATTGGGCTATGTCGGGTTCGTGGGTTACCAGAGCGATGGTGATACCCCGCTCTTGATTGAGCCGTTGAAATACATCCATCACCTCGACCGCGGTCCGGCTGTCGAGGTTTCCCGTCGGCTCATCGGCGAGAATGATCGAGGGTCTGTTAACCAGCGAGCGAGCGATCGCCACGCGCTGCTGCTGCCCTCCTGAGAGCTGGTTAGGCATGTTGTGTAGACGTTCACCGAGACCTACTATCTCGAGCGCCTCAGTTGCGCGCTCGAGGCGCTCCGCTGTTTTCACCCCAAGATACAGCATAGGCAGCTCGACGTTTTCCAGCGCCGATGTTCGGGACAACAAATTGAAGCCTTGAAACACAAATCCGATCTTGCGGTTTCTTATATCTGCCAATTCGTCGCGCGACAGCTTCGAGACATCCTGTCCATCGAGGAAGTAATGACCGCGGGTTGGCTTGTCCAGACAGCCCAGGATATTCATGGTTGTTGACTTGCCCGAGCCGGACGCGCCCATTATCGCCACGAACTCACCCCGGTCAATGTGAAGAGAGGCGCCGCGCAACGCGTGAATTTCCACATCACCCATCTGATATGTCTTGTGGACGTGGTCAAGCGTAATCAGCGCCGGACCCACCAGCGAGTCGGTGGCGTAGTTTGGTTCTGTGACGACCTGAGCTTCCAATGAATACCCCTTCTCTCAATGTATGGGCGCGGCCCCGCAGATTGCGAAGCTCGCGCCCAGAAAGTTTCCACGCTGCTTCTTTTACCTGCCGGGTCCGCGGCCGCCTCCAGGCATTCCTGGCGGGCGCTGCTGACCACCGAACGGCGTGGTCGGGGTTTGCGGACGAGCGGCGCCGGTTTCATTTTGGCCTATGATAACCGTGTCACCTTCTTCAAGGTCTCCGGCGACAATCTCGGTAACCCGGCCGTTGGTGAGACCGGTGCGAACAAGACGGGGTTCAATCTGTTTGTTTGCGGTTAGAACCCAAATAGTCATCCACTGTCTTCGCGAGCCGCCGCCTTCGCCGCCAAAAGATCCGCCGCCACCGCCGAACGATCTGCCACCAGAGCCCGGGCCGCCCTGGCGCTGCCCGTCACCGCCTCCGGCCTGACCCGCTTCACCACGGCGACGTTGTTGACCCTCGGCGCCGGCAGTTTCCGAACCACCCCCTCGGCGACCGCCCCCTTCACCGCGCTGGCGAAAACCCTCACGGTTGCCGTTATCGGCTCCTGCTTCGCGTCGGGCACGCCAGGCTTCTCGATTGAAGTTACCTCCGCCCTCGCCACGTCGCCGGCCCTCGCGGTTGCCGTTGCCCTCGCCGGCTTCAGCCCGTTGGCGCCAGGCCTCTCGGTTGCCTTGAAAGCCTTCGCCTCGTCTTCGCTTCTCGCCGTCAGGCCTGGCTGCACCACCTTCGTTCTTGGCTTTCATTTCCCCGCCCTGTGCGGCCGGTTTCTCAGCCGGCTGCTCCCCGGCTGTGCCCGCTTGCTGACCGGCCGGAGCCTCTTGGCCGCCCTGTGCCTGGCGTTCGGCCTCAAGCTCTTTTCGACGCTCATCGATCTTTGCGCGAAAGGCTTCCATTTCCTTATCGGGAAGCGTCGGTCTAAATCGCAGCGCGGCGTTGGGCACCGTCAAAACGGCTTCGCGCTTTGCGACCATGATCGTAATATTTGCGGTCATCCCCGGTCTCAGCTTCAAAGCGCGGTTTGCAACATCAATCACCGCGCTGTAGGTGACCACATTCTGAAGCGTCTGAGCGTTGAGCCTGAGCTGGCTTATCTCACCGGTGAAAGTTTCGCCCGGATAAGCATCGACTGCGAAGTTCGCCCTGATGCCCTGGCGAATCTGACCGACATCGGCTTCGTCAATCGAGGCGAGCACCTGCATTTTGGTAAGATCGTTTGCGATCGTAAACAGAGTTGGCGCCGAAAGACTTGCGGCGACAGTCTGGCCAACATCGACGTTTCGGGATACGACCACACCATCTATCGGCGATGAAATGATCGAGTGATCAAGGTTCGCTTGCGACTGTTGAAGCTGTGCGCTTGCCTGGGCCACCTGCGCTTTTGCCTGGTCGACTCTGGCCTTGGCGGACGCGTTCGCTGCCTGCACCTGCCCGACTTGAGCCGCTGCCTGTTCGTAACGCGCCGCCGCGGCGCTTGCCTGAGCCTGGGCGGCTTCCAGATCGCGTCCGGATAAAACGTTCTTGAGTTCCTGATATCGTTTTACGAGCGCTGCGGCGTCTTCACGCTGGACTCGGGTTACTTCGAGATTGGATTTTGCGGCGGTCAGGTTAGCCTTTTGACTATTGATCTCTGTCTCGGCCGCAGCAACTGCCGCTTGCGCGTTGGCCAGGTTAGCCCGCGAACTGGCTACCTGAGCCTGGAAAACAGCCGGATCTAATCGGGCAATTACTTGACCGCGAGTCACTTGCGAATTGAAATCAGCGCCAAGCCACTCGAGCGTACCGGACACCTGCGAACCAACCTGTACGGTTGTGACCGCTTGAACGGTACCGGTGGCCGAGACGTTCACCTCCACGTTGCCTTTTTCAGCCTTGCCGGTAATGTAGTCGCTGGCACTCGCCTTATCGCCCCAAAAAAAGGCCGCAACTACAACGACGATACCAAGGAGCAAGACGATACCGATCGGGGTTCGCCGTTTCTTAATAATGGTGATGAATCTCTTTATCCTCTCTGACATTCTGTTCCTCGTTCTTAAGTGCCATGCGATCCGGAAATAACTGGCACAGCATGATTTTGTCGCATGCCTTAAGACGCTTTGCAATCAGGCGCGGTTACAGTTAAAGCCGCCTGTAATGTGGTGAGCGCTGCGACGTAAACGTTGCCAGACTACAGGAAAGATGGCCTACGATCCAGCGCGTAGTGGTAAGAAAATGTATCGACAACGGGCAACGTTTAAGCGTGGTTTGCTTGACAGTGGATGCAGGGGCTACTTATAGTATGGTTTCCCAAGCGGGGCGGTTAGCTCAGCGGTAGAGCATCGGTCTTACAAACCGGGGGCCACTGGTTCGAACCCAGTACCGCCCACCAAGTTTGCGATGCTCGAAGGTGAGCGGAGATTGAAAGTTCGAGCGCGGAGTCGTAGTTCAGCTGGTTAGAACGCCGGCCTGTCACGTCGGAGGTCGCGGGTTCGAATCCCGTCGGCTCCGCCACTTTAGTTAGAGAAAAAGAGCCAGGCTGTTGCCTGGCTCTTTTTTCATTCTGAATGCGTGGAATTCTGCTCGGATCAGATCAAAATCCTACCGTAGCCTGATTGGAACACTGCTGACTCCCCGCCACGCAGACTTTGTATGTGTACGTTCCGGTCGCATTCCTGGCGAATCGGTCTGTGTAGCTGCCGGAATTTGACACGGTTGCTATCAATGAGCCGCTGCGATAGATATCAATGTTTGAACTTGTTGCTCCAGTCCATCTGAGTTCGACAAGCCTCGCTGTCTTCGTTCGGATCGTTGACACCGTCACTGTGATCTGGGACGGAGGTGGCGGAGGTGGAGGAGGAGGCGGCGGCGGGGCGACAGCTGAAGTGGAAAAGACCGATATGGTTCCGCTACCTTGATTGACTGCAACCAGATCCGGCAATGAATCGCCGTCCAGATTACCCACCTCAATGTCCACCGGACGCTGCAGGACGAATTGTGTACCAGCGTGCGCAAAGTTATAGTTGCCTTGATTCAAGAAGACTGAAATGCTGCCAGTTCCCCAGCTTGTGACCACAAAATCAAGGCGGCCATCGCCGTTGAAATCTCCAGAAGCTATACTGGTTGGCGTGTCTCCCCCTCCCAGCTCCGAATAACCATTGGTAAAGGTTCCCTGGGTGTCATTGAGCACAATTGTAACCAGTGATAAATACGAATTCGCTATTGCCAGGTCCGTGTTGCCGTCGCCGTCGAAGTCGCCCACCGCCACATCGTCCGGGAGGTCGCCAGCATTCAGTTGCCTTGCGGCGCCGAAAGTCCCATTCCCGTTGTTAAGCAGCGTAGTAACCGAACCGTTGACGTTGATTCCGTTGTTGACATAGACGATGTCTTTGATCCCGTCCCGATTAAAATCCGCGAGAACTACTGACCTTGAATGCTGTCCCGTTCCATATGAACCATTTAGGGTTAGACTGCCTTGCCCGTTGTTCAGCAGCACACTCGATCTGGCGCATTCACTTATGTCGGCCACATCGTTGTCCCCGTCTTGATCAAGATCACCGATCGCAACGCCGTTTGAGGAGCCGCACGAGGGGTAGTTCATCGGAGTTGAGAACGCACGGCTGCCTTGATTGAGCAGAACCGACACCGACCCGGTTGATGTCGAGAATGCAACGGCTATGTCGTTTCGTCCATCGCGGTTTAAGTCGCCGATATCCACGCCAAGATTGTTGGAGCTGGAAGGCCACAGTCCATCCAATGTAAGCCTCTCGAACGAGCCATCGCCGCGGTTGAAGAATAGTTGTAGGCTGCCCTGAGTGTTGACCACCGCTATGTCATTCAGCCCATCGCCGTCCAGGTCTCCGATCTTCGCCGCGGAAGGACTGGAGCCCGCTGCGAACGACGCGATTCTATAACTCATTTGTGTGGCTGCCACCGAGGGAATCGAACCGGGGAGGGCCAGGGCGGCGACCGCCAAAGCGAGCAGTGCCGCTATGAATAATCGCCTCACTCTGAAGCAAAATTGAGACGGTCCTTTGGTCGTCGCGTTCGTCGAGGATGTACTTTTTTCCATGTTAACGCTCTCCTTTCCAGTGAACTCGGCCAGCCTTTTATGAGGCCGCTTGTAAGCGATGAATCTCACATAAAGGAAACGTTTCAGTAACTTAGACCATCCGACCAACGCCTACGGATTAACTCTGAACCAGACCGGATTTCGTAAGAATTGAATTTCTCAGTAATCTTTCACACAGACATTCCCCAAAATGCTTGCAACGTCTGTGCCAATTCTGAACCGAACACAGAGCAAGTGTCCTTGTCTGCTGATTTCAAATTGGACTAACATAAACTCGCTCGATTCGTAACCCGAGCGTTCCTTTTGCATATGATCACTGTCGATCAAGCGCTCAGTATCGTGCTCGGTCAGGTCCAGCCGTTGGGGTCTGAAACGGTGGCGTTACAAGACACCTTTGGCCGCGTCTTATCAGAAGACATTTTTGCCGACATTGATCTTCCGCCCTTTGATCGCGCGCGTATGGATGGTTACGCCCTGCGGGCGGCCGATGCCCGCAGCGCGCCGGTTACCCTTCGAGTAATCGGAGAGATTGCGGCGGGGGCCCAATTCGAGCAGCCGGTGAATCCGGGCGAGGCGGTCAAGATATTCACCGGCGCACCGGTCCCAGCCGGAGCTGACGCGGTACAGAAGGTCGAAGTCACGCGGGCTAACGGACGGACCGTCGAAATTCTCGAGCCCGTCAAACCCGGTCAGTTCATAACTCCGCACGCAAGCGAAGTTGGATCCGGAGAGAAAGTCGGCGCGGCGGGCGAGGAGATCGGCCCGGCCGAAATGGCAGTCCTGGCCTCGTTTGGATATGCGTGGGTACGAGTTGGGCGGCGTCCTCGAGTCGCGGTAATGTCGACCGGCAGTGAACTGGTTGACGTCTCTTCAAGGCCTTCTGGTCCGCAAATCCGGAACTCCAATAGCTATACGCTTGCAGCCTACTCGAAGCGAGCCGGAGCGCTCGTCGACATCCTGGAAACCGTCGAGGACACTGCTGACGCTACGCGAAATGCGTTGACTGACGCGGCGAATGACCACGACATCGTCATCACCTCTGGCGGCGTTTCGATGGGTGATTACGATCTGGTCAAAGGGGCGCTGAAGGATATCGGGGCGGAGATATATTTCGACAAGGTCATAATCCGTCCGGGCAAGCCAATCGTTTTTGCTCGACGCAACGGAACGTTTTTCTTTGGGCTTCCCGGTAATCCGGTTTCGACCTCGGTGACTTTCAACGTTTTCGTCCGGCCGGCTATCCGAAAGATGCAGGGAGCGACTTCTCCTTGTCTGCAGACGGTGAAGGCGAGGCTATCAGGAGGTCTAAAAGACGGTTCGAGTCGAAGAAGCTATCTGCCCGGAAGGGTGTCGATAGAAGACGGCAAGGCTGTTGTCGAGTCGTTGAAATGGGGCGGCTCGTCGGACCTCGTTGCTTTCGTGCGAGCGAATGCATTGATCGTTGTACCTGAGGAAGAACACGAGATGGCAAAAGACGCCCTCGCGGATGTGATTTTACTATGAAGCTTACCCACACTGACGAAGAGGGACGCGCGCGAATGGTCGATGTCGGCAGTAAGGCCGTTACTACGCGAACCGCAGTTGCCAGCGGATTTGTCCGCATGGCTAAGGCTACGATCGAGGCCATTCGCGATCACCGGACGCCAAAAGGTGATCCGCTTGAAGTTGCTCGAGTGGCCGGCATCATGGCCGCAAAACGCACTTCTGAGCTGATACCGCTCTGTCACACTCTCCCGCTCAATCACGCTGATATACAGCTTGAGCTGGGCGATGATGGGGTGTCGATCATCGCTACGGCGGCAACCGACAGCAAAACAGGGGTCGAGATGGAGGCTCTGACGGCCGCTTCAATCGCCGCGCTCACGATCTACGATATGTGTAAGGCGATCGACAAAGCGATGGTAATAACCGACATAAGACTGGAATCAAAGACCGGTGGCCGATCGGGTGACTACGTGAGGAGCGATCATTAGTACTTCGCGGGCCGAACCAGACTCGCGATTACGCCGTATAGCTGATTATGCAGAGCCAGTCAGAGGTCAAGGCATCATTCAAGCTGCTTGTGTTCGCCTCCTTGCTGACACTCGCGCTTTGGTTTATTCCATTTGCCGGAGTCGTTACCTATCCGATTCGGCTGTTTGTAACTTACCTTCACGAAATTGGCCACGCGTTGGCCGCGCTTGCGACCTTCGGTGGCGTCAACCGAGTCGCGCTGGACTGGAGCGGCAGCGGAGTAACGTTCACCCAGGGTGGCTTGGGGCTTCTGATTTCAAGCGCCGGGTATTTGACCACAACTGTCTACGGCTCAGCTCTACTGCTGTTCCTGAGGCGTGAGCGAAACGCGAAGGTGGCGGCGATCGGAACCGGAGCTTTGTTGTTGTTGATCACCGGACTATTTGGTGGAAACATCGTGGCGTGGTTAGCGGGATTGGTGTTCGGCGCGGGCTGCCTTTTGTTGGGTATGAAGGGACGGCCCAAGCTCGTTCACTTCTGTATGAGCTTTCTCGCGGTGCAGTGCCTGCTCAATGCCTTCTACGATCTTCGGACGGTGTTGTACCTATCGGCGTTCGATCCTGCGTTTCCGACCGACGCGCGAAATATGTCGCAGGCAACCGGAGGCTTTCTGCCTCCGGTGGTCTGGGCGGCCGGTTGGGCAGTTGTTTCCATCGGAGTCGTAGCCGGTACATTGCTGATCTATTATCACAGTCTTCGCGAAAGGGCGTCACTGCCCGATACTAATTCTCCTTCGCTGATAGCCGATCATTCTGCGCGGGCCGCGCATCCCAACATTTGAGTTGTCCGACTCGACAACTTTCAGTCTGTTCTTCATTCCAGCCTACGAACCCAGGCGACCGACGAGCCCGCGGGAATCACCCAACCTTCCGGTTGGGGGATTTGAGTATCGTTTGTCTTGCATCGTGTTTTACAACCTCACGAGCCAGTTGTTAGAATCGCTACCGTTGGTTGCCTTGGCAGTTAGCGTCTGGTGCCAAAGACATCGAGCCTGCGGTTCAAGACCAGTTGTGCGTCTACCTAACTTTTATGACTTTGGGTGAAAAGGAACGGAGAGCCGGTCCCGAGCGAAGGGTGGTTGAGCGCCGTCGCACGATGCGATACAACGTGCGAACGCTGTTGATCATTGACGGAATAACCTGGGTCGACCCGGAGGGTGGCGAACGCAGACGCGGGATCAGGCGCCGCGCCGATCGCGAGGCGGTGGCCACCGCATTCGTGCGCCACGCGAGTTCTTGACCGTCGGTTTGAGGCGCTAATAAGCCTTGCCATTGGTAGCTCAGCGGTTGTATCCGGCGGCGCCCGGGTTGAAGTTTGCTAAACCGGCCATTAGACTGTGAACACTGCTATGAGCGGAATGAAATTTCGTCGAACCTGTTCGGTTTGCAACGCTACGTTTTTCTCTCCCGATCGCAAAGCTGCGTATTGTTTGAAGTGCCTCAAGAAGCGCGTAGTCAAGCACGTACCTTCTGAAGCAAAAGCGGTTGCCGAGACTACTCGTGTTGCGCCGAGACCGTTTCCCGCAACAAGACCATCGTTGGGAGAACCGTCCCGCCAACGACCGCCACGAGTGGCAAAGATCACAGCACTCACGCCCGAACTGCGTCGCCGGATTATCGAGATCTATGAGACCGAGTACGCCGACGGCCCCATCCAGACTCGAGAAGTGCACGCGCAGATTGCTACAAAACTGTGGATCAAGCGGCAGTTGGTAGCGGATGTAATTCGCGAGGTCACTCAGTCGAAGATAGCCCTCACTGATGAGCTGAAGGCCAGAGCCATCGAGATGTATCAGCGGTTTGTCGAGAGCGGGCATAGACCCGAGGGTGGCCGCCGCCGCGCAATAAGCTCGGCGTTGGGGCTGCGTTACAAACAGGTGATGAAGATCATCCGTGAGTGGTCAATGTCCGAGTACGAAACATCTCCGACACCAAATCCGAGCCGGCTACAACTGTTCGAAATCGAGAAGATGTATTGGGATGAGTTGAATCGTCAGAGGTATCGGCTGACTGAGCTGCCTTTAAGAATCGCCGAGCAACTCGGGTACGTCACCCGCTGGCAAGTGCTCAGATGGCTTGACGTCCTTCACGACGATGAACGGGCGTTCGCCAACGTCCCTGAACCCAGCCCTGAAGCGCAACAGCAGATTCTTGATGCTTACATTGAGTATCTGCGTTCACCAGCGCCGCCCGAGCACGGCTTGCATTACAGCATCGCCGGGCAGATTGCGAAGGTCAGCCCTCGCCAGGTCCACAAGGTGCTCCAGAATCATCGGCATCGAATGCGCGCTGAATATCCTCTTATTTAGTCCGTTGTCCGTGCTCAGTAGTCCGTAGCCGCCAACCGAGTGGTGCATGGCCAACCGACAAACCAGGGAGACCCGTACAGTTGAGGGCCACGGACTACGGACTGCTTTGATGAAACAAGTCGTACAGAACTATCGCACCGGCCAGTTAAAGGTCGAGGAACTAGAACCACCGGCGTTGAGGCCGGGCGGGGTGCTGGTGCGCACCGCCTATTCGCTGATCAGCGCCGGGACCGAACGAACCATAGTCGAAACCGCGCAGAGTTCGCTGGTCGGAAAGGCTCGGGGACGCCCCGATCTCGTACGCCAGGTCTTCGAAAACTTTAAGCGGGAGGGACTGACCTCTACTTATGAGAAAGTGAAGGCGAAGCTCTCGCAGAGCAAGGCGCTGGGCTACAGCGCATCGGGCGTTGTGACGGCGGTTGGGCGCGAGGTCGAGGAGTTTCGAGTAGGCGACCCAGTTGCCTGCGCGGGCGGCGGTTATGCGTCTCACGCTGAAGTAATTTTTGTTCCCAGAAATCTGTGCTGCAAGCTTCCCGACGGCGTTTCGGAGGAATCAGCCTGCTACACCACTGTCGGAGCTATTGCGCTTCAAGGCATTCGTCAGGCCGACCCGCGCCTGGGGGAGGCGGTTGCGGTTATCGGTCTCGGTCTGGTCGGACAACTCACCGTCCAGCTGTTGAAAGCGGCGGGATGCCAGGTGTTGGGAGTTGATATCGACGACGCTGCGTGTGAGCTTGCCCGAAAGTCAGGAGCCGATTCCGTCGCCAGTGACTCCGCATCGGCGCGGTCGGCGTGCGAAGCCCTGACCGCCGGACGCGGTGCAGACTGTATCGTTATCACCGCGGCCACAAAATCGTCAGAACCGGTCGAACTCGCGGCTGAACTCGCGCGAGACCGAGCGCGAGTTGTTGTCGTCGGACTCGTTGGCATGGACGTACCGCGACACAGCTTTTTCGCGAAGGAGCTTGAACTTAGATTGTCGCGTTCCTATGGTCCCGGCCGATATGATCCCGCCTACGAAGAGAAGGGAAGCGATTATCCGATCGGCTATGTACGATGGACCGAGAAGCGGAATATGGAAGCGTTCCTGCGGCTAATCGCCGACAGGAAGCTCAATACAAGCCTGCTGACGACCCATCGCTTTGCGGTTGCCCAGGCGACTCAGGCATACGATCTCATTCTAAACGGCCGCGATCGGTTCTGCGGCGTTGTACTTGAATACCCAGGCGCCGATCAGCCACTAGTAAACCCGCCAAGAGATATCAGAGCAAGAGCCGGAGAACCCGGGATCAGTTTCATCGGGGCCGGCAATTTCGCCCGGGGCGTCTTGTTGCCAATTGTAAAGCGCGCCGAGAAGGTTCAGCTTCTTGGGATAGGCGCTGCGACGGGGCTCAGCGCAAAGAACACCGCGGAACAGTTTGGGTTCTCGTATTCTACGACAGACTATCAGGAAATCCTCGGTGATGAGAATTCCAATATTGTTTTTATCGCGACGCGGCACGACTCGCACGCTGAGCTTGCGGCTGAAGCTCTGAAACGCGGTAAGCATGTTTTCGTGGAAAAGCCGCTGGCGATCACCGAGGAAGGACTCCGAGAGGTAGTTGCAGCCGCGCGCGAGTCCGACGGATTCCTTATGGTCGGATATAACCGCCGCTTTGCTCCAATCGCCCAACAAATTAAAACTCGTTTCGCAAATCGCAACGCGCCAATGACGATCATCTACCGGGTAAACGCCGGACAGCTTCCGCGCGATCACTGGACTCACGACCCGACTGAAGGGGGAGGGCGGATAATCGGCGAGGCGTGTCATTTCATCGACTTCGTTCAGTATCTTACCGGGGCTCTACCCGCCCGAGTGAATGCTGAAGCAGTGCCTCGTTCACGGGAGGGCGGTGCGGTCGATGACAGTACCGTGATCTCGATTAGCATGACTGACGGTTCGGTTGTTTCGATCGTGTACACGGCGAGCGGTGACGCGTCCGTTGCCAAAGAACGTGTCGAAGTATTCTGCGACCGCAGCGTTGCGACAATCGATGATTTCCGAGGCGGGACTCTAACCAGCGATAGAAAGACAACCAAGATAGGCCGAAGCGTTCAGGACAAGGGACACGCGGCCGAAGTCACCGCATTCCTAGCGGCTGTGCGAGGCGACACTCGGCCTCCGATCGAACTTGAGTCACTGGCCGCGACTACGCTGGCGTCGTTCGCGGCTGTCGAGTCGGCAAAGAGCGGCGTCGCGGTGACCATTGACTTGAGCTCGGTGTTTTTGTAAGTGTGACACATTCAGGAGGGTTAAACGTGAAGTCAGTCAGGTTGGGTTTGTTGTTGTTTGTCGCCGCCAGTTTGAGCCCGTCGGCGCTCGCTCAGGGTTCGGCGAAGGTCGTAAAGGCTTCCCCAGGCGAGTCTGTTTACAAGATTAAGCGCGGAGGCTCGGTCCAAATCGCCGTAGTGGTCGAGGTGGATGACGGTTACCACATTAACTCAAACAAGCCTGCGGAAAAATACCTGATCCCAACGGCTCTCAAGTTTGAGCGCAGCGCCGGGTTCACAACTACTCCGGTGGTTTATCCGAAAGCCAAGATGGAGAAGTTCGAGTTTTCCGAGAAGCCTCTGTCGGTGTTTGAAGGCAAGGCGGTCTTGAAGCTCACAGCGCGAGCGCTCCCTTCGATGGCTCCGGGTGCACATTCTCTAAAGGCAAAGCTGACGGTCCAGGCCTGCAACAATAAACTTTGTCTCCGCCCTCAAACGATCGACGTGAGTATTCCGCTTCAAGTGGAGTAGAGGAAAGTTTTGGTAGCGCCCTCTGTCGATAAGAAGCTCTATTTTCCGCTAACAGATTGTCCAATCGCCCCAACAGACGGATAGTTGATGATTGCGAGGAGGCATTATCAATGCTTCTTCGATATTGCCGAAATGAGTCATGGGTTGGTTACGACCCTTATGATGGATTGAAAAGCCCTCTCGCCCAGCTGTTCCTCTTCAAAAACAGATTTGCAAGAACTTCATTGACTCAGCTAGTCAAGCGCAGTCCTTTCAATCTGCGCCCCATTATCGGAATCAGAAGAGATCTAAACCCGAAAGGTCTGGCGGTGGCGGCGCGGGCAATTATGCTGATTGCCGATCGAGAGGGTTGTCGTCTGCCTGATGAACTGGGCAGCCGAACCGAATATCACGAGGGCGACGTTCCGGCTGACTTCGACTTTTTAATGAATAGACTGTCCTCGATTCGCACACCGGGCTACGGCGAAGCTTGTTGGGGGTACAACTTCGATTGGCAGTCGAGAGCGTTCTTCGCTCCCCGAGGAACTCCGAACGTCGTGTGTACGGTTTTTGCCGGGCACGCTTATCTGGATTGGTATGAGCGAACCGGCAAGGATTCCGTGCTCCAAGTGGCCACCTCAATTTGCCGGTTCCTACTCGATCGACTCAACAGGACCCGCGAATTCGATGGAGATTGTTTCAGCTATACACCGCTGGATCATTCGAGGGTACACAACGTGAACCTGCTCGCCGCCGAGTTTCTGGCGAGGGTGTTTGAGAAGACGGGAATTGAAGAGTACCGAGACGCCGCCGACCGAGCCGCGCGATTCACCCTGGCGCGGCAGCGCCGCGACGGCTCGTGGTTTTATGGAGAGGCTGAATCCCAGAAGTGGATCGACAGCTTCCACACCGGGTTTGCATTGGTGTCACTCAAACACCTGATTGAGCACCTGAACTGTGACGAGTGGAGATCCGCGCTCGACGCGGGTTATGAGTTTTACGAGAAACGTTTCTTTCTTGCGGACGGTACACCCGGGTACTATCATGACCGGCTGTATCCTCACGATGTCCACAGTTCGGCGCAAGGTGTGATAACGTTCGTCGAGATGACAGATCTGATGCCTAACGCCAAAGCGATGGCCGGTCGAGTCGTAAGATGGTCCATAGACGAACTTCAAGATCCCGACGGGTTCTTTTACTTTCAAAAGCACCGATTCTATACAAACAGGACTTCATACATGCGGTGGGCGCAAGCTTGGATGCTGTATGCGCTCAGCATTTATCTCTCCGTGAAATGGAATAGCGACAATGTCTGAACGAGCGGCCGCCGTGGCTGACCACGCGATCAAATCTGACACGCGAAAGCGGGGCGCGTTTGCGAATGTCTTGCCGGTAGCGGTTCTTGTCATCGCCGACATAGTTCTGTCGGTCGCTGTCTTTGTGGTTTCCTACAAGCTCCGTCAGCACACAGATCTGTTTCTGTGGCGACACCGAAGATCCTTCTGGCCGGTAGGAGTTGTCAACGACTTTGAGCCTTATCTGGGTTTTTTGGTTTTCGTGCCGCTGGTGAAAGTTTATATGTTGCGCCGAGCCGGCATGTACCGTTTACGAGGCGAGTTCTCATTTGGCAACGACTTCGCGAAGGTCTTTAAGGCATCGACGCTGGCGTCGCTGGTGCTGGTGCTTATTGCATTTCTGTTTCGTCAGGGGGTGTCAATTCGCGACGGCCAATTCGTATGGCTTGATTATTCCTATTCCCGGTTGGTGTTCGTATATGACTGGCTGATCGCTGCCGGCGCCTTCTGGCTGGTGCGGTGCGTCGTTCGCATCGTCCAGATCATCTATCGCTCGAATGAGAGCAACCTGATTCCCACCGTGGTTGTGGGATGCGGCGAGATGGCCCAGGTATGCGTCTCAGAAGTCTCGGAGAAGCGCAGGCTCGGGTACAAGCTGGTCGGGGCGGTAAAGGCTCGTGCCGATGAAGACTCGGCCGCGCTGACAACCTACGGCGTGAGAATGCTTGGGGGGTTCGACGATCTTCCCGAGCTGGTGAAGCGATATGGCGTCGAAGAAGTGCTGATCACCGACACGGGAATTGATCCAAGAAAGATGTTCGAAGTGCTGATGGAGTGCGGACGCGACCATCATATCAAGTATCGAGTGATACCGAATCTCCTTGATTGCTTGCCCGGCAAGACCGAGATCGCGACGATCGGAGCGCTGCCGATGATCAAGCTCTTCGAGGAGGGGCTTCGAGGATCACAACGAGCGCTCAAGCGTGGGATGGACATTCTGGTTTCGATAGGACTGCTGTTGATCACCTGGCCGTTCTGGGTGGCGCTCGCGATCTTGATCAAAATAGAATCGCACGGACCGGTCTTTCTAAAGCAAGAACGCGTAGGGATGGATGGCAAGGTCTTTCTGATGTTCAAGTTTCGCTCAATGTTAGAGGGAGTTGACGACCAGGCGCATCGTGAGTTGATGCGGCGAACGATCAATGGCGAAGATGCAAATCAAGGCACGCCGGACGAGCCGATATACGGCAAGGTCAAAGATGACCCGAGGCTTACCAGGATCGGGAGTTGGATGCGCCGGTACTCGTTTGACGAGTTGCCGCAGATCTACAACGTATTGCTGGGACAAATGAGTATAGTCGGCCCGCGGCCTCCGATTCCGTATGAAGTGCGTCATTACAAGGACTGGCATCGAGCCAGGTTTCACGTCCGCCCGGGCATAACGGGTTTGTGGCAGGTGAGCGGCAGAAACCGGCTTCATTTTGAAGAGATGGTGCGTCTGGATGTCTTTTATATAGAGAACTGGTCGCCCTGGCTCGATTTGAAGATCATGCTTAAGACGCTACCGGTTATGCTGCGTGGAGATAACACCTACTAGCAGGTCTGGTTGAAGAAAGCATCCCTGCAACGTATATTCATACCTTGGTTCACCCAAGTGTATGAGCAACAAACTCCTGGTCATTGGCCTCGACGGCGCTTCATTTAATGTTCTCGACTCGCTGATTGAGAAGGGCTACCTCCCCACCATTGCTGGCTTGATAGCAAGCGGTGCTCGCTCGGATCTTACTACTACGTTCCCGCCGATTACCGCGGTTGCCTGGTCCTCGTTCATGACCGGAAAGAACCCGGGCAAACACGGTATCTTCGAGTTCGTCCGGCGCGACCATCAATCAAATCGCGAGCTCGCGGTTAACGCTTCATTCCGTCAGGGCCGCGCGATTTGGGATTTGCTGAGCGATGCGGGAAACAAGGTCATCGTTCACAACTTTCCGTGCACGTATCCGCCACACGAGATCAACGGGTTGATGATTGCCGATTTCATGACTCCGCGTGGACGCCGGGATTTCGCGTATCCGGAGTCACTGCTTGACGAAATCGAGGGGGAGTTCGGAAGTTACAGACTTCATCTATCGCAAACCTATGCCGAAGGCAACGTAGACGCCGTGCTCGATGAGCTGTTTGATGAACTTGAATACAAGGCGAAGGTTGCCGAATACCTCATGACCCGATACGAGTGGGATGCGTTCTTCCAGTATTTCTGGGGGACCGATCGCATTCAACACGAGCTGTGGCACATCATCGATGACCAGCATCCAAGACATAACGAAGAAGAGGCAAGAGTTTATCGCGATCGGGTTTATGAGTACTTCAAACGCGTCGATGAGATTCTGGGACGTTTGATCGTGGTTGCCGGGAATGATCCGCTGGTATTGATCGCGTCCGACCATGGGTTCGGGGCCGCGCACAAATACTGCTCGCTAAACATCTGGCTCCTTCAGGAAGGCTTCCTACAATTGAAACCCGATGTGGCAACTCGGGCAAAGAAACTAATGTTCTCGCTGGGCGTGACACCGGAGCTCGCGTTTAAGCTCACCCGGAAGATTCCCGCGGCGTTGCGGCCCGCGCGGGGAGTGAGCTCGCAGCCGGGCGCATCGAAACTCCTCGGCAAATTCTTTTTGTCATTCAACGACGTGGACTGGAGCCGTTCGACGGCATTTTCGAAGGGGAACTACGGACAGATTTATGTAAACCTCAAAGGCCGCGAACCCAACGGCTCGGTTGCCGAAAGCCAGTATGATGCCGTGCGTGATGCGATCATCGAACGTTTGCGCGCACTCAACGATCCGGCTACTGGAGGACCCTGGGTTGGACAGGTCTTTCGCCGAGAGGACATTTACAACGGCCCACTGGTTGGTGACGCGCCGGATATCGCGTTCCTGCCCGCCGACATGCGTTATCTTCCATTGGGAAACGCAGACTTTACATCCAACAAGTTCATGGTTGACGCGTTCGGAATTTCCGGATGTCACCGGATGAACGGAGTGATGATCGCCAGCGGCAGCGGGATTGAGCGCGGGTGCGTGCTGGATGGAGCCAGGATCTATGATATGGCTCCGACTCTGCTGTACTTGACTGGTCACGGGATCCCGGATGATATGGACGGGCGCGTCCTGCAGGAGATGATATCCGGCGATTATTCTCGCGCTCACCCGGTTCGATTTTCCATGGCTAGCGATAATCAACAGACAAACGGCGTAGAATACTCAGAGGACGAGAACGCCGACGTGATTGAGAGATTGAAGAGCCTCGGTTACGTAGGGTAAGCAGTTGATGGATGTAAAGCAGCTCATAAAAGAGGTGATCCGAGTCCCGGGCGAAGCTGCATTAAAGGTGTATCTTTCGAGTCTGCCTGACATTCGATTTTCCCCAGACAGAGTCAAACGTATTCTGGTCTTTGCTTATCACGGGCTTGGAAATTTTATTATGTACACGCCGGCGCTCAGGCTGCTCCGCGAGCGCTATCCTTCCGCAAGGATCGATCTTCAAGTCGGGAACAATACCGGATGCGAAGAGGTGCTGGCAGGCTCGACACTATTCGACAACATCTACAATCTACCGTTCTCGGCCGGGATCGGCGCGTGGGTCGCGCGCGGCGAAGCGATCAGGAATACTCACTACGACTTGACGATAAACGAATTCCACAGCCACTCGTGGCCTCTTGCGTTGTTGATCGCGGCGAGCCGCGCCCCGTTCAGATTGGGTCATGTGACAAGCCCAGGTTGGTCGCGCCGCTTCAGTCGTTACAGTTTCGTGTTCAACCTTCCGGTCGTAATGCGCGAGGACCAACACGAGATTGATCGTTATCTTGATCTCGTCGCGGCAGCGGGCGCGCCCGTCGTAGTATCGGGCGACACGAGCACATTTATCCACCTGACCGAGGAAGATCGAGCATTTGCGCGAGAATTCCTCGAGGTGAATGGTGAGACCCGGGCTCGCAGGATCATCGGATTCCAGCCGGGAACATCTCTGTCTATGCGCTGGAAGCAATGGCCAATCGAGCGTTATCGCGAAGTAATAAGTCGCGTGGTTGCTGAGAGTCCCGATTCCCAGATTGTGCTGTTCGGTTCTCCGGTGGAGGAACAGATGATTCGGGAGATGGCGCGCGGATTGACCGGCAGGATATCGCTAGCTGCCGGGAAGACTTCGGTCAAGCAAGTGGCCGCTTTGATCGAGCAGTGCGATCTGCTGGTATGCAACGACAGCGGCTTGATGCACGCGGCCGTTGCCGTCGGAACCCCGGTAGCTGCGATCTATGGTCCGACCGATTTTCGTCGTACGGCGCCGCTTGGAGATAACCACACGTTGATTCGCCACGACTTGCCCTGCAGCCCTTGCTTTAAGTTGGAAGGGGACGAGAAGGTGCTCGCTTGTCCGCATCACGATTGCCTGATGACAATTTCACCCGATGAGGTGATGAGCGCCATCGCCGGAATTCATGACGAAGGTGAATCTGCTCAGGAAGGGTTAAGCCTGGCTCGGAAAATGTAGAGCACGCCGCCGGCGATCGCGTTCAAGTAGATCGGGGCGAATGCCAGTATCGAGAACGTCAGAGCCTGTTCGCGCGAAATCCCGATACTCCCGAACAGAACGATCACAATCCACTCACGGACGCCAAGCCCCCCTACCGATATTGGCATTAACCGGACGAGATCAACGAGCGAGATAAACGCAAACAAGGTTAGCACCCCGATCGGCAATCCCATCGCCCAGGCTACGACGTAACATCCGAGGCTCCAAACTATTCGAATCAGTATCGATATGAAGCAAGTTCGCAACAACAGAATCGGGTCACGCCGTAACTCAGAGATAGACTCCAGAGTTCGCGCGGCAGCGTCGGCTAGCCTCACCGTTCTTAGTAGCCGGCCGGTTTTTCGGATGAATCGCGCCAGTCTCGACGAAACATATTCGGTTAACAGGGTCGCAATCGCGATAAACGCAAGCGCCAGGATCGCCTCGCTTGTATAGATGATTGGGTCCGTCTGCCTGCTGGAGCGAGTCAGCAAAGTCGACGCCAGTCCGATAAGCAACAGCGTAAAAACACCAATGAGGCGTTCGTAGACCAGCGTAGATAAAACAAGCGCCTTGTCTCGAGCATCACGATCGACATAGATCAACCTTGCTACATCGCCGCTTACACCTCCACCCGGAACGAAGCTGGTGAAGAAGATGCCGATCAAGTAGTAGACGAACAGACGACGCTGATTGAAGTGAAGATGTATCGAGGCGAGGATCGCGCGCCATCGATAAGCCATTAACCAGGTGACCGCGAACGAGGCCATTACCGCGATCGGCAAATATGTAACGCGGGTGTTCCGGAGCGCCTCCATCAAACCGTGAGCGTCAGATCTCACGACCACCATCGCGAGCGCGCCGATACCGATGATCACCTGCGCTACGCCACGCAGATTCAACCCGCGACGGGTTTTCGCGCGGTTAACGTTCGCTACTGCTTGTTCGGCGTTCTGCGTCGTCATTCTCGATTAGCGCTTCCTCGAGGCTTGTTGTGTATGTTGATCCAAATTCGCGCAAGCTCCATCAGCGTAGACGGAATGTGGCTTGCGCGAACGGTCGAGCGCCCCGCCGGTCGCGGATAATGCCGCACCCCTACCTCTACCATCCGGAAACCGTAATACCGCGCTTTCGCGAGCACTTCCGCGTCGACGAAGAACTTCTTTGACTCGATGGTAACCTTTTCAAAGACCTCGCGTCGAAACAGCTTAAACGCGCAGTCGATGTCCCGGACCTGGATTCGAAACATTATCCTGACCAGCAGGTTAAATCCCCACGATAAGACCAGGCGGGTCAGCGGGTCGAAGCGGTAGATGCGAAACCCGTTTACGATGTCCGCTTGTTCGATCAGCGGCAACAGGCTGGTAATTTCGCGGACGTCGAACTGGTTATCCGAGTCGGTGTAGAAGATGAGCTGATGCCGCGAATTGGTGAACCCCGTCTTGAGCGCCTCGGCGTAACCGCGATTTGGGCGGTGATGAAAGACGCGAAGATGTGATGGATCCGCAGCCGCAAGCTGATCGGCGATTTCGCCGGTTCGATCCACTGAGCCATCATCGACAACTATGACCTCCCAATCTCGAAGGTCAAGCGAGCTGAGCACTTCCGACACCCGTCTTACTGCGGTCTCGATGTTCTCTTCCTCGTTGTAAGCCGGCAGCACTGCAGAAATGGTGTCAAAAGGCATTTGGAGTTGAACGGGACAAGATCCGATACCAAGAGTCAGGAATCTAAAATTGAAAATTGAAAATTGAAAATATCAAATTTATCGGCTTTCAATTTTCATTCAATTTTCATTCAATTCTCAATTTTCAATTTTCAATTTTCAATTCTCAATTCCCTGTCTTTTATCCCAGGTAGCCTAATCCTCTCAGCCGCTGGCGTATCTCTTCGCTTTCTTCGTCGGTCATTGCACCGGTCGACTGGGGCGCAGCATACTCGACAGCTTCCGCGGTTCTCACGGAGTTCTCTGACATATACGCATCGGTGAATATCTCTTCCAATACTCGGCCGTCCATGTCCGACGGGACCTCAACGCCAAACGAATGAAGAATCGTCGGCGCGAAATCGATGATTCGCGCCCCCTCAACCAGCACGCCTCGACGAAGCTCGGGGCCGCGGCCCAATAATATTCCGTGCATTCGATGATCGCCCGAGTTTCCGTAGACCGGCGTTACAAACTTGTTCGAAGTAAGGTCGAGCGTGCCGAGGGGTTTGTTTGTCATGTCGTTTGGCAGGAACTGAACGTCGGGAGCTTCGTTGATATGAGGGCCCGTGTACAGTTCTTCACGTCGCCAGATTGGACCAATCAGCGGTGTGTTAGTCCGAGTATCAACAAGGGCACGCAGTTTATCGATAACTTTGGCGAGCGTCCCCTCATATTCCGCGCCGGGTTCCACGATTCCATGCTCGTCACGCCCGCGCACATTGATGAATATCTGCCCGTAATTACCTTTTGAAAAGGCTACGGTGCGCGACCAGTCTACATCTTCCAGCGAAAGCATCAGGAGATTTGCAAGCTTCATCAGCTTTGATCGATTGGTCACTCCTACCGACAATCGAAGGTGTGCAAGCCCCATTTTCATCGCCGAGCGGTAAGCAAGATCCGGGGTGAGACCCAGCCTGAACAACGCGCGTTTGAACAGAGTCATCGCATCGCGCTTCAACACAAGCAATCCTTCGTCGATCAACCACACATTGAAGCAAAGGAACCTTTCGATGGGACCGAAGCCGTGATCGGAACCCATATAAACCGTCGTATCATCCCCAGCATCGTCAAACAATTCGCCCAGGGTCGAATCCACCGCGTGCCAATATTCGTGAATCCGGCCAATGTGCGCGTTGTGTTCTTTTCTGTCGAAGAACGGATGCGTTTCATCGAGCAAATGCCAGAGCTCGTGCTGGAAACGATCGGTTCCCCAGTAATGTGTAGCGAAAACATCCCACCCGTACTGTTCCATCAGGTAGCGATTGACGTTGGTCTTATAGTCAAGCTCGGTAAAAAGTTGATCGAGGATTTTGTCGACGTTCCCCGGCGAGTAGACTTCAGTGATGTACAGTTCGTATGGCCCGAATCGGCTTTCAACCTCTTGTATCAAGCTTGCGGGATGGGTGAAGTCCCGCCGGCCGCGAGGCGTAAGGAAATCTGAGATCATTACCCCATTAACCATCGACGGCGGATACGTGCACGGGACATTGGTAACGATAGCTTGTTTGCCCATCTGCCCGAGAAGATCCCAAAACGGTAACCCGTCTCGAGAGCTCGAGTTCACAGGAGTATCCGGCAGCGCGCCGCTACCCTTTCTTCTCAGTAGAAATTCGAAAACGCCGTGCTTGCCGGGGTTCTTACCGGTCATCCAGGATACCCAGGCCGTGGGAGTGATTGGAGGAATCGTCGTTTCAAGCGGTCCGCGAATACCTTCGGCAATGAACTGTTTGAGCCGCGGCATCAGGCCTCGATCCATCAGAGGATCAAGCACGTCAAACGTTGCGCCGTCGAGACCAATAAAGAGAACTTTTTTGCTCATAACAAAAGACCTGAACTATAGCGGACGGATTGAAGGCTTTTCAACCAAGTGTCTAACTGAATTCGACACCTCATTTGGGGTGCGCCGCCCTTTCCCGCATTGAACGACAATGGCATGCGTGGCGGCGCTTTGGTAGTGTGGTGTAAGCGACAGGAAAACTCTATAGGTTCGCCGTGGTCCGCCGGTTTCCACTCGCCTTCGAGCCTAGCGCTTTATCCTCCGCTTACCGCAGCGCTCTAGAGGTTTCCTGAGCCTTTACACCACACGACAAAAGCGCCGCCACGCATGCGAATGTCGCTGAATGCGGGAAAGGGCGGCGCACTCCAAATAAGGTGTCGAACTCGGTTGCCCTAGGTTGAAATTGAAAACCAGGAGGCTGCGCCGGTGGTGTCAGGGTGCCCTTCACATTTTGCTGAGGTCACCCGCCTCCGTAAGCCTGCGCCGCCTTAGAGTCGAAGTCACCTTATGCCATATCTCGCCGATCCGGTGCAGCTCTCGCTCATCAAAGAAGCGCAGCGCCAGAAGTACGAACGGAAACGAAAGCGCAAGCGACACCTTTATTGCCAATGACACAAATACGCGCGCGTCGCTTGGCGCCTCGCCTCGCAGTGAATCGCTCAAGTAGAACGCACCGATCATCGCCGAACCGACCCCTAGAATTGTAAATACTCGACCCCATTCATAATGGACCTTGAAGAACAGGTTCGAGACCCAGTATCTCAAGCCACAAAAGACAATGTATGACACCACCGTTGAAATCGTGGCTCCCATGATTTTGTATCGAGGGATCAGCCAGAAGTTCAGACCAATGTTAACGACAAGCGCGGCAAGGATCACGATTGGAGCGAAAATTGTTCGCTTCTTTAGAGTGATGCCGACATTCAGCACTCGTGAGGCGCAATCTAGCACCGCGGCCAGTCCGAGCAGCGGGATGATCATCGCCGCCGACCAGTAGCCTTTCAAGCTGAACAACGTCAGCCCGTCCCCAGCAACCGCCGATACGCATAAGGCCAGAAACATGCTGACAAACATGATGTAGGTCAGCACTCTCGAGTAGTACTCATTTGCGCCTTCCTCGTTCATCACCGAAAAGCGCATCACTGTCCAAACCTGGCTGAACGGCACGGTAACCAGCATTGTAACAACAGACACAATCGTGTTTGCCATTGCGTAAGCACCCAGATCCTTCTCGGTCGCATAATGCTCGAGGAAGAGGCGGTCAATCATCATGAAAAGGTGAAACGAAACCTGGCCAAAGATCAGCGGCGTGCCAAACGACAGCAATCCGCGAAGCTCGCTCGCGGAGAACTTCAAACTCAAATCGCGAAACACCATCGCGTAGAACAGCAGGCTCTCGAACGCTGCGCCGATCAGCCGTCCTATCAAAACGTTTCTGACGTTCGCGCCGACCGCAAGGACCAAATAGACAATGACAACAAGCTGAAACAAAAATGCGATGATGTTCAGCGTTGAGTATTGGGCTGACTTGAATTTGGCGCGCAGGATGGAGTCGGGAACCAACGAGATTACTTCGAAAAAGCAAATCAGAAAAATAAGCTGGACCAGATTTGTCCTCGAGGGATCTCCTTTGAACAGAATCGCGGTGACCCACGGAGCGAGTGTCCACAAAAAACCAGTTGCTGCTGCCGAGCAGACGAACAGAAATACCATTGTCGAGCCAACAATCTTGCGGCGATGTTCAGCATCGTCTGTCTCGTAATAGTGCCGGAAGAAAGCGTGATTTAGCCCGAACTTCAGAACGATGGTGACCAGCGTCATCGTAACGGTGAGCAGCGACAAAACGCCGAAGGCGCCCGCGGGAAGCTTCCGGGAATAGACGGGCACAAGCACCAACCCGAACGCGCTGTTTACCACGCTTCCGATGCCAAAAATCAGCGTGTGCTTAACGGTGTGTTTGATCTTGTTGTATATCGTGGCCGTTGCTCCGCCGTCGCTTGATTGATAGTAGAATCAGCCCCGAAAGAGTCAGCGCCGCGGCGACGAGGCTTACGTAAGCTGTCACGGAAAACACCGACGGCATAAACTCGAATGATACCAGATGACGCCCAGCCGGGACGTTGACCGCTCGCATCGTGCAGTTGGCTCTTAGGATCTCCACCGGCGCGCCGTCAACAAAAGCGCGCCAGCCCGGATAGTAGTTGTCACTCAACACCAATTGACCTTCGGTCTGGTTTTCGGTCTGAATCACAACGCTGTTACGCGCATCCTCAATGATCGAGACCAGGGCAGCTGCGGACCGAGCGATTCCGGTCTCGTGTGCCGCCGCGCGAGCGTTGCCCTTTTCAACGACGACAGTTGTATGCGGATCGAAGCCCGATTCGGAAAGAACGCGCAGAGCTTCGGAGTGATTTGTTACCTCGATTGTCCGGTCCGCAAAAAACGCCCGCGGCATTGCGCTCTTGTTCTCGTACAGCGACACGCCTTCCGCCGTCGTCAGAAGCTCGTATCCATCCATCGCCGCGGATTCGTGAGTCATAACGTATCTAACGTTGAGCACATCCAGGAACGGGGAGCGATGCTCATCAAAGACAACGTGGCTAAGATTAGGTTGAGGTTCTATCAGTGAGGCGAATTCGCGATACCATTTTGGAAACTGCTGGTTTTTTCCTGACACGGTCGAAATTTGATAAGGGATCAGCGTGTTCGGCGGCGCGATTATCTTCACCGGGCCGGCTCCCGCCGAAGCGCTGCGATTCGTCTCCAAGCCCGAGGGAGTCACCAGAACCCTTCCGTGTGGAAGCGAGTGCAAGAGGTCAGTGATCTCGGTCCGGGGAAAGACTCCCGAGCGATCAAACGTTTTGTCGAACTGCCGGCTGTTCCAGAACAGATCGGCCACCAGAAGCGCTGCCAAACAAAACAAAAAACTCTTGCTTCTGAGTCGCCCTTGCGCGAACGCCCACACGGCAAACGCGACACTTATGAGCAGAGCCAATGGAATCAGGATGCTCAGATTTGGCGGAGTGAATTGAGCGGTCAACGCCAGCGTCGATCTGCGGATAAATGCCAAACGCCCTCTTTCACCGGCTTGCACGGTGATACCGATGAGCTTGATCAAATAGGAGCCGATCACCGCCGCCAAAACAAACAAACCAGCGCCTAATACGAACCTTCGCGCGTGTCGAGCAAACCTACGGAGCACATCGGCTTCCGAGTCCAATAGCAAGTCGGTTCCAAACGCAACCAGCACCGACGACGCGAATAAGAACAACACTCCGGCGCGAACCGCTACGCGAATGACCTGTAGGATTGGAATGTACCGCGTGATGGGAACATACAACGGCGCAGCCATCATCAGCAGTAACGAGAGAGCGCCCAGCATCACAAAGAAGATCACACGATTCCGAGCCGCCCCATCGATGCGACTAAAGCCAGTCTTCGACAGCTCATTACGGCTTGTACGCTTTAGCAGGTACAGGCCAAAACCCAGCGGTGCGAGCGACGCGATACCGAGGTAAAGAATGTGATCGTGTGATACACCGAGAGCCGTGAACAGTGTGAGTATTTTCGTGTCGTAGGCCGAGCCGAACAGCGTTGGGAAGACCAACGTGGCCGCGTACCACGGAGGCATGTATATGTAACCCAGTTCGGCGCCAACGATCTTGCGATTCGAGTGTGACAGAAGTTCAAGAGACGGGACCCACTGTGTCGCTGAAAGGGCGAGCCCTGCCGCGAGCGTCACAACCAACATCGTCAGTAACCGCCGAATTTGGCGACTTCCCGACCCGTCACGGCGCGAAACATTCGCGAAGAACAAGTAGTACAGGACTACGGCGCCGACATAGTAGATTTGATTCGGCAAATAACCGCAAAAGAACTGTACCGCCAGGAACACGCCAGCCAGCAAGGCGTGCGCATAGCTTCCTCGTCTGATAGCTCGATCGACAAACAGAAGAATCACCGGGAGCCACATCAGACCACCCCACCAACCGAGGCCCGTCAGATGCAGGATCGAATGCGCGGACAGAGCAAACACAAACGCACCCATCAACGCGCCATTTGGGCTCGCGCCAATCGTCACCAGAAAGATGTACATCAACATCGCGCCCAGCATCAGCTCGAGCAGTCGTGCGAGCGAGTACCCAAGCGGGACGTCGAAGAATTTGTAGACCAGGAGGAACGGCGACAGCGTTCTAGTAACGCCATCAGCGTAGATCGGATGACCCGCCATAGTGTACGGATTCCACATCGGAAACTCGCCGTCACGATAAGCAGCCGCGACGAAGTATTCGCGTGTCACATATGTGTCGGTAAGGTCGCGGCGATTGTATTGGTGGTCAGATTGGCCGGAAGAGTATCCCCACGGAAGCTGATTATTTAGCGTTCTGACATCGATGAGGGTCTCGCCGAGAAAAAACACTCGCCAGAAGAGGGCGATGATGGCGACGGCTATTAGCGCCAGGTTTAAGATGTGTCGCGAGGAGTTTTGTGTGGACACCCTCGAAGGATCGAGATGACGCGGGTCGCTCGGGATCGCCGCAATCTCGGCTTCTGACTCAACCCTCATTCTGGATCCTTTACAAGTAGCCTAGACCGCGTAACTTTTCTTCAACCAATCGCTCTTCTTCTGGGCTAAGCGTAACGCCCTCCCCGGAGCTTTGCGAAGAGCCAGTGGTCTGCTGGACCGGACGCTCGGATAGTACCTCCCCGGTGAATACGCCGGAGATAACCCGGCCATCGAGGTTATCCGGCACCGGCAGCCCTGCAGCATGCATAATAGTTGGGACGAGATCGCACACCGTCGGCAGGGCCTCAAATGCGGTTGAGTTCAAACCGGGGCCTTTGCAAATCAAGATACCCTCCGGCCGATGGTCGCCTTTCCACCAGAAGCCACGGTCACGAACCTCATCGGGTGGTTCACCGAGTCGCGCATTGGGATTCCAGTTGACGTATAGATCGCTTGCACGTTCGGTGAACGGTCCGTTATAGGCTTCGTGGCGACGAACCACCCGATTGACTACTCGGTTGGCTTCAGCATCGGTCCATTGCTCCAACTCGCTTATGATTTCCAAACATACTTCGTCGTATGCTGACTGGGAAACCGTGCCCGCGGAGTTGCGCCCCTGTAGATTGATATTGATTACGTGTCGGCCGGGCTCGGTATAGGCAACCGTGCGTTGCCATTCAATAGAGGAGTAAAACGTATCCTTCTCGACAGCTTTTAATCGCCCGGCGAGTTCCTGGCTCATTCCGGCTTTCACTCGTTCTCTGACTGAAGCGGGAAGCAGGCTACGAGCGGCTTTGCGGCTTGCTCGGATAAACGAGTGACGAGTTTGCGAACGGTTGGTTCGTACCATATAGCCTCGCGCTTCCAGCCAGTTCGCGAGGTGATACGACGCGCCGGTGTGCCGTCCCATGCCGTGGTCCGAGATCACATAAACTTGAGTCTCGGCGGTTGCGTGATTGAGTAGCCGCTCGATTGCACTATCCAGTGCACGATAGATTTGAAGAAGCTTGCTTCCGCTCGCGGGCTCTCCCGGACTGCTCCAGAGATTGTGACCAGCCCAATCGCTTGCGGTGTACACAGTCATGAAAAAGTCCACCGGTTTGCCGGTAATCAGATATTCTGCGACTGCTGTCTGCGTTTCGATCAAGTCCAACCAGGCGACAATCGCCTGATCGAGCCTGCCCGCTCTCATCAAATCTCCCAAATCGGTAGGTGTAAAGCGATAGCCTGGGAATCGATCTAACAATTCTTCTCGAAGCCCCGCGGGACTGAAGGCGTGCTCGTTGAGCGACGGTGCATCGAGACCGCTGACCATGAATCCGTCAGCCAGGTGTTGAGCCGGGTAGGTCATCGGCACATTCAAGAATCCGGAAGTAAGTCCGTGACGCGCGAGATGCGAGCCGATCAATTCGCCGGTGCGGTCGCCTCCTTTGAAGAAGACCTGCTTTCCGGTTGCGAAATCACGATCAGAAAACACAAACAATCCGTGACGGCCCGGGTTCAGACCGGTCAGGATCGATGTCCACGCCGACGCGCTGTGCATGTTTGGAGTGGAGACGAGCCGACCTGACGCACCGCTTTCCATCAACCGCGACAGGGCGGGGAGATGTCCGGCCGCAGTCCAGGGCTCGATGAGATCCATCGTAGCTGCGTCGAGACCGATTACTAGAATCTTCACTTTATGTAGCCCAGCGCGCGAAGCCGCTCCCGAAGTTCGGCTTCTTCCGTGGCATTGTAAACCGACTGGGGCGGACTCACATCAGACGCTGGTTGCTTGTATGAGCTACCCTGTCGCAGCGGTTCCGCCACATTGTTGAATACCTCCATAAGCGCGCGGCCATCCATATCCAAAGTCAGCGGACAACCGAGCGACGCGAGCGCGGTGGGCGCAACGTCGCGTAGGTTTGGTTGCTTCGTGAACACTGCGTCGCTGCATACATCGCGACCCCAGGCGATATAGATTCCATCACGCGAGTGAGTGCCGGTAGTCGAGTCTGCGGGAACAATCACGTCGCCGTAACTTGGACGCTCGTTATAAACGTATTCGTCGCGGCGCGGAATCATCACCAGATCGGGGAGCTTGTCCGACCAGGCGCCGGTGAACGCTTCGCCGCGCCGCAGAACGGTTTCGAAGACCTGCTCCCCGTTTTCATCAGCCAGTTGCAACAAGGCCGCCCGCGCCTCTTCGATGACGGCGTCGAATTCACGCTCGCTTACAATGCCTTGATTTTCGCGTCCGGCGAGATTGACCCATACCCCCTTGTCCTGAGCGAAAAAAGCCCTTGTTCGCGACCAATCGATCTCGTCGAGATAAGCGCTTCCGTAGAGCACCTTTTTGTCGAGCACATTTCCGTTGGGTGTTGCGGGCGACAAACGCCTCGCAACTCGTTCTTTGAAAGATCTAACTCGCGCGATGCTCTTTCGCGAGCCCGGAGATTTGAACGCGAGCAGTCCGGCGGACGCCAACAGTTCATTGACTCTAACCTCGAACAGTTCTGAACAGAATCCGTGGTCCGAAACGATCAGCACTCGCGTCTCGGCTGGAAGCTGCTCAACCAGTCGTCCGACTGCGGCGTCGAGTCGTTCATAAACTTCATGAATAAACTCTCGAAACTCGGGCGGCGTGTTCGGGTCGTGACGTGGGTGAGTCGGATCTTTATCGGCCCAATAATCGTGCTGCGCCCGATCGAGTACCGAATAAACCACCATCAGAAAATCCCAATCGGCCCGCCGCATCAGGTATCTGACAGCCCGTTCACGAACTTCGATCGCCCGGCGAAACTCATTTGCTCTAGCGTGCTTGTCGGGTATTCGCGCGGGCTCGATCACGTAGTTTGGGAACTCCCCGAGCAGTTCGCCTTTAAGCGAAGCCGGGTGAGTAAACTCGGAACCCCTGCCCGGGGTGAGCATTCCGGTTACCATCAGCCCGTTGATCGATTCAGGCGGATAGGTGGTTGGAACGTTAACGACGATTGAGCGCCCGCCTTGTTTAGTCACGATATCCCAGATCGGTCGGGTCATGATGTCGCGGCCGCTCATTGCTCGAACCGTGTAGCTCGACGGGTTTTTGATAAAAGGGGAAAAGACGCCGTGCATACCCTCGCTAGTGCCCGTAGTGCAGCTTGCCCAACCGGGAAAACTGTTCGGCAGGATGGTTGATCGCAACGGCGCAGACGAGCCCTCGCGCATCAGTCTCGATAGAACCGGCAGCCTGCCCGCGCTTGCGAGCGGGGTGATGATGTCAAACGTACCGCCATCCAGTCCTATGATTACGGTCTTCATTCTTGTCTCTTACGATATGCCCCAAACACCGACAACGCTAACATCAAAAGAGCATGGTGTCTTTGTGCCCTGTAATACTAAGCTTCAGTGCTTGCGGATCGCGAGGGACTTCAAGCCGGTTGGGCAACGCCTTCATCTTCCTTGGTGTAGGGATTCGGAAGAGCCGCCAACAATGACATCTCTTCAAGCTTTGAGATTATTCGGGCAGCGCTCTGTTCGGGGGTTTCGATATCGGTTTCAACAACTACTTCCGCGGCCAGCGGCGATTCGTACGGATCATCCACTCCGGTAAAGTTCTTTATCTCACCCGCAAGCGCCTTCTTGTACAATCCCTTGACGTCGCGCTCGGCAAGTACCGCGATTGGGCACCTGACATAAACCTCGACGAAAGCGCCGATATCCCGTCGCAGCTCGTCCCGCACCTCGCGATAAGGTGAAATGGCGGCGGCGATAGCCACTACGTCGTTGCGAGTCAACAGATTGCAGACGAAGCCGATGCGCCGGATGTTTGTGTCCCGATCTTCTTTAGAGAAGCCGAGGCCCTTTGATAGGTTTGTCCGAATTACATCGCCGTCGAGCACTTCCACTTTGTGCCCGCGAGCGATCAACTGATCTTCCACCAGCCTTGCAAGGGTCGTCTTTCCTGCTCCGGACAGTCCGGTAAACCATAACGTAAATCCCTTTTGTTCCATCTCGTCTCCCGTTCTATTAATAGTTGTCCATTCTATTGCGAAAAGCGCAAATCGCGCAAAGGAGCGAATATACACGACGAAGGGGAGACCGGGCGAGGGGAAGAGGCGGCGGGGGGGGAGACAGGGCGAGGGGGCGACGGGGGAGGGGGGAGAGGAATTGCAAATTGAAAATTGAAAATTTGCTACCTCGCCCTATCTCCCCATCGCGCCCTCGCCCTGTCTCCCCGTCGCGCTGTCTCCCCCTCGCCCTGTCTCCCCCTCCCCTTGTCTCCCCCCTCGCCCTGTCTCCCCCTCGCCCTCTCTCCCCCTCTGCGCTCCTTGACATCACTCTGTTTGAAAGTTAATAATCGCGGCGCTTCAACGACCCATTTCCAGTCTGCCAGTTTTCAATTTTGCTGCCGAGCGTTCAGAGTCCTGCTCAGGCGCGGGTTCTCATACCTGGACAGAAGAGGGGAAAGCAATCGGATGGAGACCAAGCGAGCCGACCAGCCGAGCGTCAATGTTATGACGTTCAGAGGGCTGTTCCGGGTCAAACCCCTCGATGCGATCCTGGAAGACGCCGAAAATCCCGAGCATCAATTAAAACGCGCGCTTGGTCCGGTCCAACTTACCCTTTTCGGCATAGGCGCAATCATTGGCGCGGGGATTTTTGCGACGATTGGCACCGCTGCGGCGGGCGACGCGAACCGGCTTGGCGCTGGTCCCGCGTTGATGGTTTCTTTTGTAATCACCGCGATCGTTTGCGCATTTACCGCGCTTTGCTATGCGGAATTCGCTTCGATGGTGCCGATTTCGGGTTCAGCGTACACCTATTCTTATGCGACGCTCGGCGAAGTCATCGCCTGGATAATCGGATGGGACCTGATAATCGAATACGCGGTGGGAAACATCGCGGTCGCCATAAGCTGGGCGAACTATTTCAAAACGCTGCTCGCAGGTTTGCACATCCCAGGGCTGGCTCCGAGCGGCATCCATATTCCTGATTGGATCTCGATGGATTATCGGACCGCCGCAAAAGTCCCAGGCGTGTACGAGAACGCACCGCATATCTTTGGCAAGCCTATCATCTTTAACGTGCTTGCAGTG
>DASRIZ010000332.1:0-15699 GCA_035649735.1 Blastocatellia bacterium
CTGCGCCGCCCCGTTCCGCATTCGGTCACTTTCGCATTCGTGGCGGCGCTTTTGTAGTGTGACGGGAAATCACTGGAACACGAGCCTTAGAGGAAAGCGCCACCACGAATGCGAGAATCGTCAAATGCGAAAAAGGGCGGCGCAGTCCAAAATAAGTGGCGCGCAGTCTTATTTTTCTGGGATCCTGAATCGTTCTAGATCGCGAACTCGGTTTCCATCGCGAGTTGCGCCTTGCGCAGTTCGAATCGCGCGCGCCCCACGTTGCCGCCCTGATTGAGCGCTAGTAGCAGGAAATACTCTGAAGTGATTGGCCTGAGCAGAAAGCTCATCGAGTCCGTAGCAAAAACCATCTCGCGCATCTCGCCCAGCTCGCTATCAGCTGCCGTGCGCATGCTGCGTCTGACCAGCGTGGTGAATTCGGTAGCAACCGTTTCGATATCCAGCGCGCAGTCAAGGTTACTCACGTGTCGCTCGATCGGTATCCCGTCGATGCCCAGGATGACGACGGCGGCACATCCTTCGATTCGACTAGCAATTCCGGTGAGTGTGTCAATGAAACTCATAGTCGATTGCCGATTTCCAATTTCCGATTGCCGATTGCCAATTGCCGAAAACTGAATCGGCAATCGACAATCGGCAATCTGCAATTCTTTCTAGTGTCCCGCCTTGCCGTTTGCCGTAACCGGAGTTGTCGCCGGAGACACCGTCTTGGTCTCCTGCTTCTTCTCCTGAACAACCGGCGCTGGTATCGCTGCGGCCCGTTGAGTCCCGTTCGGATTAGGCATGCCTTCAACCGAACTGCGCTGCGGGGTTCGCGGCCCAAGCGTCCCGTCGTTCCGAACGATTCGCGGTGTCAGGAAGAACAGGATTTCATCAGTCTCACGCCGCGTGCTTCGCTTCTTGAACAACTCACCAAGCAGCGGTATGCGAGACACACCAGGAGTCCTGTTGATCGAGTGACCCTCGGTGTCGATGTTGATTCCGCCCATCACCGTCGTTCCGCCGTCGGCTACGAGCACCGTCGATTCGGCCGATTGAGTATTGATACCCGGCGTGCCGTTGTTGAACTGTCCGGCCAACGCAAAGTTGACAGTGTTGTTCTCGGCGACTACGTGCATCAGCACCTGGCCGTTCTCTTCGATGATCTGCGGCGTGATCTCGAGTCTCAGCGCTGCAGTAACGAACGTGGTCGTGATGGTGTTGTTTGAGACGGTCTGCACCGGTATCTGCACACCGTTGACTATCTCGGCCGTCTTGTTGTCAGTCGTGGTAACCCGCGGGCTTGCGATTGTTCGAATCTGGCCCTTGGTCTCGGACGCCGACAGCGCCAGCGACAGGATTCCGGTTCCAATCGCGCCCGTGGTCAAGCTCAACACCGTGTTTGCAACGCCGGCGCGAAGCGCAGTATCCGCGAGCGGGCCGACGAGGTTCCTGCCAAGCGGGTTGGTCTTTTCGCTGTCTCCGCCACCTGATCCGCCCGATCCCCCGCCCGATCCGCCTCCACCACCGGATGTCTGGCCCGGGGCGAGCCCGCCGGCATTGAACTGAACCGGCGTCGTCTCTAACACGCCGGCCATCCCTTTCCTGCCGGCAAGACCGGTTGCCAATTCGGAACCAACATCGCGCAGGAAATTCCTATTCGCGATGACTATTCTTGCTTCAATCTCTACCTGAGGTTCGGGACGATCGAGCTTGCCGATCATGTCCTCGATCACCGAAACGTATTCGGGCAAGTCGGTAACGATCAGGCTGTTGGTGCGGAAATCAACTTCAGTCCGCCCACGTTTGCTCAAACGGCTTTCAACTATCGACCGAAGCGAGCCGCTGCCCTGGCCGCCACCGCCTTGTGCACCACCGCCGCCGCCGCCGCTTTGACCGCCGCCGCCCCCAGACGAGCCGCGACCCATCCCGCTGAGCTGTCCCGAGGCTCGCGCATACTTGAGATGGATGATCTTGGTAACAAGGGGAACCTGATTAAGCTCCGCCTCTTTTATTGCCAGCTGCTGATCCTGTTCTTCTTTCACAGCGCTCAGCGTTGCTATTCTGATCATCAGGCCGTTGCTTTCGCACACCGCGCCCAATCGGTTCGCGCGCAGCACCGACTCCATCACCTGGTTCCAGGGAATATCGGTAACCCGGATATCAACCGGCACGGCGCTGACCGATTTATCGACGATGAAATTCACACCGTATTGCTGCGAGATAAATCGAAGCATATCGCGAAGGTCGACCCCGGCGCGAAGATCAAAGCTTATCTTTCCACCAACGTAACTCGGATCGCAAAATGCAACTTCGTTCCGCCGGGACACTTGCCCGGCAGAGTTTGGTTGTGACCGTTGAACATCCGTCGCGCTGCGAACAACCGAAGGCTGCATAGGCGGCTGAGCGGAGGACTTCGTGACGCTCGGCTGTGACGTCGGCTGCGAAGGCAACGGCAGATTCCGGTTTGGTTGAGACGTCACGCGGGGAGGCGCGCTCTGTCCACCAGCTTGGGCCAGAAGATTCTCGGTCGCCAGCGGATCCGCTGATTTGTTATCGGTCTTGCTCTCAACGCGATCCCCGGCAACCTTCACCACGCCACTCTCTTTGACGTAGCCTGACGTCGGTTGCGCTTTGACTTCAACTTTCGCCGCTGCGCCGTCCTCACGTGAACTGCTGTCGTCGCCAATGGTGATCACCAGCGATTCCCCGTCACGAACAACGCGGTACGAAGCTTTTGATTTGGTGTCGAGCACCAATCGCACCACGTTGGGGCTCGGCTGACCGACGCGAAAACGCTCGACCAGACCTGCGCCGACGACTGTGGTCTTATTCCCAAACGTCGAACGAACGCCGGTAATATCGACGACAATCCGCCACGGATTGGGCAGAACGAAATCCTTGTACTGCGCTGCTCCGTCGGCATCGACCACGATGCGAACCGCCCCGCCTGCTGATTCCGAGCGAACGCCACGGATCAGGGTCGCCGGTTTCAAATCGCTTGGCCGAGGTTTGGCTTTCTCGGTCGCGGGCTGAACGCTGGCGTGCGTAGCATTCCTGGGAACTGGAGCCGTGTAAACGGTGACGCCCGGCTCCCGTGTATCGGCGGCGTGTTTCACCTCTTTGGCCCTGGCGTCGGGAGTGACTTCGAGAACCAGCGTGTTGCCGCTGACGATCGAGCGGTCTCGAGCATCCGCGCGGACGCTGACTTCGATTCGGGTGACCGCGCGTCCCGGGGCGGTGCCCGCGACTCGCGACTGTCGAACCATGATCGAGTCGACCAGCGCGGTCTTGACGTTGTAGGCGGGCGCAAGCTTGGAAGCTTCGCCGCCCGGCAGATCGATCACGATCAGCCGATCCGATGGTCTAAACACCGTGTAGAGGGGTGGCGCATTCGACTCAATGAGGATCCGCGTGAGCGAGCCCTCGGTCTCGTGTCTCAACGACACCAAAGCGAACGCCTCGGCCCGTGCTTTTGCGTTCAATCCTGCAAACACGCTTACGTTGCTCACAAGCGCGAGCAGCATTAGTGATACGACAAGCCTTCTAGCGATCATAGCCATTGTCTCCCCTCTCATAATCGAAGCTGGAACGGACGGGACTTCGACTTTTGTTGTTTGATTCCGACATCCGTTCCTTTGCGTTGAATGCATTACGTCACTCGAATTCGGGATGTGCAGCTCCGTGCCGGCAATCGGCGCATG
This sequence comes from Blastocatellia bacterium, assembly GCA_035649735.1. GTDB lineage: Bacteria > Acidobacteriota > Blastocatellia > UBA7656 > UBA7656 > Onstottus_A. The sequence continues at coordinate 3,684 of DASRIZ010000332.1, forward strand.
AAACGCTGCAGTGATTATAGTGCGATCCTTTGTTAACACAAGATGTCTCACTTCTTCTCCATTGCGGTCTTTGTCACCATGCGTTCGAGCTGGGACTGTTTACCGTTGACTTCCTGATAAGACACCTCGCGAAACATAACCTTTGCTGCCCCGGGATCCGACGGGTCGCCGCCTATCCGAAGCACTTCTCCGTTGTAGATTCGCGCGCCGTTTCTCACGAAGAACATAGTCCCCGTAGGTTGAGCTCGCACGAACGCTCCAAACCCGCGATCGTCTCGAAACACCCCGGTGATTTCCAGCTCGGAGACCAGGTATTGCGAAACTGGCTCGGGCTCCGCGCCGTCTCTCGCCCGCGCCTGATCGACCTTCTGTCTGAACTCCGCGCGCCGCACATCCAGGGTCGGATAGCCGAGCACCCGTGACTGCGCCTGTTTTCCGCGCGCAGTTTTGGGCTTGACTGTCTTCTTAAACGGATCCCTGCCCGACGATCTGTACGGCCGAATAGAATCAGCGGTAGGTCCGAGATACTCTTTGCCCGAATTTACCTGCTGCGGTTGAGGCGGGGTTTCCGCCTTTTCGGCTTTATCCTGCGCCGTAACCCTAACCGAGACAGACAGGAGTAACAGAATTTGTAGTGTGATTGCCTTGATCATTTTTGCTTTCATAGCACCCACTCCGCTATTTCGTTCCCGACGCTGGCGCCGACGCTGGCGCCGCTGGTGTGTCCCCCGCCGGTGTGACGGGTTTCTTCATTGTCAGCTTCTCCAGGTTATCAGGCGCGATGTAGTAAGCGGTCACCACGAACGAACCGTTTATTGATCGGCCCACTTCCTGCCCGCCGTCCTCGGCCTGCTTTACTTCGACATCGGTCACGCTGACGATTCGCGAATAGAATCCCAATCGCGAGAAGAACTGGCCCAGCGAGTCATACGACCCGGTAACTTCAATCTGAATAGGCTGGGCGGTGTAGAAGTCCTGCGAAACCGATTTCATGTGGACGAACCGTTTCAATTCGAGCCTCTGCTCGCGCAGAAAGTCCTTGATGTTGTCGTACACCCGCGAGATCTCGACCTGGTCTGGAAGCAAATCGCGAAGCCGGTCAATCTCCTCGCGTTTCTCCTTTAGTGTCTGCTCGGTAGCCGCCAGGTTCTGTCGGATGATGCTACCCTGTGCGTTCTTGGCCTTTAGCTGTTGAACCTTGTCCTCGGTCTTTGCCGTTTCGGCGCGCTTCTCGCTGTAAAGCAGATAATCCGCCGCAAAGAACAGGAACCCCGATAGCACCAGCAGCACAACCATCTGCCAGTACCACGCAATCCGGCTGAGAAAGCTTCCGCCTTCTTCTGTGCCCTTCGCTACAGTTGTCATCGTGGCAGCCATAATTTCTCCTTCACTTGCCTGTTGGCGCTGACGCCGGCTTCTCGCCTTCCGCCCGCGGCTTGTTGTAGTCGCAGTCGATCGTGAACTGGAACACGCGAGCCACATCCGGGGCTTCGCCCTTCTTGTCCGCGTCCTTCGACGCATCCTTCTTATCGGTGCTCTTCTTGTCCTTGTCGCTGTCCTTGGCCTCCGCCCTGTCGGCAAGGTCGTCGAGCTTTACCTCTTTGCCTTCGATCGAAAGCATCAGGCCGCTGAACAGACCATTCGAGAACTCGAGTTGCCGAGAGAAATCGGCGATCACTTGCTGACTCAGCGAGCTCCCGATGATTTGCAGGTGAGCTCCCTTCTGAACGATCGCGTCGAGCCGGAAGTCAGCCTGTCCGCCGGGCATGCGCTCGTTGATTGCCGAGAGCATCGCCACCGGGCCTTTTTGTTCGGCTCGCAGCTGCTTGATCACCCTTATGCGTTCGTCGACCTGTTTGAGCTCGGCTTCCAATTCGTTCTTGCGCTGGATGTCGGCCTCGAGCTTTTTGGCTTCTTCCTCTTCTCGTGTGAGCTCGGTCTGCGCCGCGGCGTGCGCGTTGTTGGTCCACAGATGGTCGACGCCGAGGGCGATCACAAAGACCATAAGCGCGGCCGCAAGCATGAACAGTTGCTGTCCTCGGCGCGCGGCGACCTTTGTCTTTTGCACCGCTACGCGATGCTCGGCAGTCCCTCCAAGTAGATTGACTCTGATCATTGCGTCACCTCCGCCACTCGGACCGCGAGGCCTACGGCCACCGCCATGTTCGGTGAAAGTTCTCTGAGGTACTCATCATCGAATTTCTTGCCGTCTACTCGAATCGAGCGGAACGAGTCGAACCGCTCAACCGGCATCTGGAATTTGTCGGCGAGGTATTCGGTCAACTGGTAGACCTTTGACGAGCCGCCGGCTATCAACATGCAATCGATCGCCGGGGAGTCAACCGCCGTCGCCCGGAAGAAGTCCAGCGTTCGCTGAATCTCCAGCGCCAGCATCTCGGAAACGCTCTGGATCGCCGGCTGGATCTGATCCATCGAAACCTGCTGGTCAGGTGTCGCGCCGCGCTTGAGCGCTTCGGCCTGCTCGAATGTAAGGTTCAATTCTTTTTGAAGAAGATCGGTGTACTGGTTGCCGCCGGCCGAGATGTCGCGGGTAAAGATCGAAGTGGTGCCGCGGACGATGTTGATCGTCATCACCGATGCGCCGATGTCCAGCAGCGCGACCGTCTGATTGTAGGTCGGGTTGTAGTTCGCCTCGTACGCGTTCTGCAGCGCGAAGGCGTCTACGTCGACGATCACCGGTTGTTTGCCGGTCTGAGAGATCACCTGGGTGAACTGCGCGATTTTGTCGCGCTTGCAGGCTACCAGAAGAACGTCCATGTTTTGGCCTGTTGCGTCGTGCCCAATGATTTCGTGATAGAGATTGACGTCGTTGATGTCGAACGGGATGTACTGTTCGGCTTCCCAGTGGATCTGCTCGTCGAGTTCCTCTTCGGGCATCGAGGGAAGCAATATCTTTTTGACAATGACGGCGTGTCCCGAAAGCGACGTGGCGACCTGGTCGGTCTTTATGTTTTGCTCGTTCCAGATTCGGCTGATCGAGTCGCTTACGTGATTGAGGTCGATAATGTGTCCATCAACGATCGTGTCGGATTGGAGATTCTGATGGGCGATGTGTACCAGCTCGAACCCGTTGCGAGTGAGCTTGAGTTCGACGGCCTTCAGCGCGCTGGAACCGATATCGAGTCCAACAACGCTCTTCTTCTTTTTGCCTAGCATGTGTGTCCCCCGGGGAAGGTGCTCGACGTGTTTGCGATTTCGATCTCCAGATTGAATCGTTGATGCGGAACAATCAGGTGTCGAAGATCACATGAAGGGGCAGCGTGTTGTGGGGCGAAGGAGAAACTTGCGAGACTTTCGAAGGGGCGGGGCGCCGAGGGGTTCTAAGAGATCCCAAAGCTGGGATCAAGTCTCTGCGAATCTCTCAAAAATCGATCAACCTTTGTGACGCGACCATTTCTAACACCCACCCATAATCAAGTCAATAATTAATTTTTCTGTAGTGACTTTTAAGCATCGAAATCACCCGTTCAGGCATTCTTTGCGTCTTCGCGGTCCTTGGCGTCTCTGCGCTGACGTTCCTCGTTTGACTCGCCCGATAGCGTTACCTAGAATCTATCTGGAGAATTATGACCGCACTATTAAACAAAGTCGCAGCAAAAGTCTTCGGCACCGCGAACGAACGTCTCCTCAAACGACTGTGGCCCATCGTCAGCGAGATCAATGCCCTCGAACCCGAGATGAAGCGTCTGACCGACGACGAACTCCGCGAACGCACCACCAAATTCCGCGAGCACGTCGAAACCCGCATGGCCGGCGCCGAGTTGACCGGCGGTACCGCAGCCGAACAGAAAAAAGCGCTGCGCGACGCCCTCGACGATGCCCTCGAAGAAATCCTTGTCGAAGCCTTCGCCGTAGTCCGCGAAGCCTCAGTTCGGGCAACCGGCATGCGCCACTTTGATGTTCAGTTGATCGGCGGCATGGTGCTTCATCGCGGGATCATCGCCGAGATGAAAACCGGTGAAGGTAAAACCCTGGTCGCCACACTGCCGGCGTACTTGAACGCGCTCACCGGCCGCGGCGTCCACGTCGTCACCGTCAACGACTACCTGGCCAAACGCGACACCGAATGGATGGGTAAGATCTATCGCTTCCTTGGTCTGACCGTCGGCTGCATCCAGCACGATATGGATGACTCGGAACGCCAGGAAGCATACAGCGCGGACATCACCTACGGGACAAACAACGAGTTCGGGTTCGATTATCTGCGCGACAACATGAAGTTCGAACCGACTGCGATGGTCCAGCGCGGCCACTATTATGCAATCGTGGACGAAGTCGACTCGATCCTGATCGACGAAGCGCGAACTCCGCTGATCATCTCCGGCGCGTCCGAAGACTCGACCGATAAGTATTACGTCGCCAACGACTGCATGATCAAGCTCAAGGCCGAGCAGCAAAAACGGATCGCCGAGCTCCGCAGAACCGACGGCGATATCGATATCCAGAAGGACCCGCGTGTCCTTTATCATGTCGACGAGAAACAACACAGCGCCACCCTCACCGAAGAGGGGGTCGAGGTAGCCGAGCGATTCACCGGAGTCGACAACCTTTACGACCCGACAAACATGGAGCTACTGCACTGCGTCGAGCAGTCTCTCAAGGCGCATTCGCTTTATCACCTCGACAAGCAGTACATCGTCAAAGACGGCGAGGTAATCATCGTCGACGAGTTCACCGGACGCGTGATGCCCGGCCGCCGCTGGAGCGACGGCTTGCACCAGGGCGTCGAAGCCAAAGAGGGCGTCAAGATCGAAGCCGAGAACCAGACGCTTGCGACGGTCACCCTGCAAAACTATTTCCGTATGTATGCGAAGCTCGCGGGCATGACCGGTACCGCCGAGACAGAGGCTTCCGAGTTCGCCAACATCTATAAGCTGGATGTCGCGGTTATGCCGACCAATCAGCCGATGGTCCGCAAAGACTTCTCGGACGTGATCTATCGCACCGAACGAGAGAAATTCGACGCGGTGGTCATGGAGATCAAGGAGCTTCACGAAAAGGGCCAGCCGGTGCTGGTCGGTACGGTCTCGGTCGAGAACTCCGAAGCGCTCGCGGCCCAACTCAAAAAGAATCGCGTGCCGCACAACGTTCTAAACGCGAAACCCGAGCACGCCGCGCGCGAAGCGGACATCGTCGCCCAGGCGGGCCGCAAGGGTCAGGTCACGATCGCGACTAACATGGCCGGCCGTGGAACCGACATCCTGCTCGGCGGGAACCCCGAGTTTCTGGCGAAACAGTACCTGCGAGAAAAAGAGATCAACCCCGACGAAGCGACCGAGCGCCAGTGGAACGATGCGATCACTCGCGCCAAACAAACTACCGACGCCGAGCACATGGAAGTTGTCGGCGCAGGCGGGCTCCACATCCTGGGCACCGAGCGTCACGAATCACGACGTATAGACAACCAGCTTCGAGGACGTTCAGGACGTCAGGGTGATCCTGGATCATCGAGGTTTTATCTCTCACTCGAAGACGACCTGATGCGAATATTCGGCGGCGAGCGCATCAAGGGTCTGATGTTGCGGCTTGGGATGGAAGAGGGAGTGCCTATCGAGTCGCGTCTTGTGTCCAAGCGGATCGAAGCCGCGCAGAAATCGGTTGAGGGCCACAACTTTTCAATCCGCAAACACCTGCTCGAATACGACGACGTGATGAACAAACAGCGCGAGACCGTTTACGGTCTGCGTCGTGATTTGTTGATTGGGTTTGAAGGGGACACGCCCGAAGAGCAGAGCGGGAATCAGCGCGAATACATTCTCGGGATCGCCCAGGACAACTTTGAGGGTTTGATCGATCAGTACATGTCAAAGGAAGTGCGGCCGGATGAATGGGACCTTGTGGGTTTGAAAGAGCAGCTCCGGTTGAACTTCGGGTTCGACGTCGACGGCGAGCGCCTGGATCTTTTGGAGATGGGCCCTGAGGAGGCTCGCGAGGCAATCTGGCCAAAGATCGAAGAGAAGTATCAGACAAAAGAGATGCAGTTAGGCGTGGACGCGCTGCGCAACCTCGAGCGCTACATCATGCTGAACATCGTCGACGCGCAGTGGAAGGACCACTTGTTGGCGCTCGATCATTTAAAAGAAGGCATCGGGTTACGGGGTTACGGTCAGAAGGACCCTCTGGTTGAATACAAACGCGAATCTTTCTATCTGTTCCAAGCAATGCTGGATCGCATCGACACCGAAACGATCCGGTATCTTTTCAACTTCCAGGTACAGGTGACGGCCCCGGTTGAAGAGCAGTTGTTAGAGCGCCGACGCCGCCAACGCCGCGGACGAGTAGCATTTACAAAAGCTAACGAAACGGCCTTTGCAGGGGGCGAAGAAGAAGCAGCAAAGCCAATCCGAAATAAGGGTCCTCGGGTGGGAAGGAACGATCCGTGTCCGTGTGGAAGTGGAAAGAAGTATAAGAAATGCTGCGGGGCTTGAGCTCTAGCGGATAATCAGCGTGTAGAGAGCGTCAAAGCCATATGACGTGGCATAACCTTGTTTTGCCACGAATCTATCCTTAACGTAAAGCATGCCGAGGTCACAGGTTACCTGGGCGTCACAACAAACGTCACATCGGATTTCTGCCAAACCTCTCTACGAGTTCAACCAGTCACTAATAGTCTCGTTCAATTGCTGCACATTCCATGCTGAAAGCTGGGCCAACATGTTAACCGCTTCCACTCCCAGATAAATCTGTTCACCCGTGACGTAGTTGGGGAAGTTCCAAAGCGGGGCCGTCTGCACTGACACCTGTGCCAGATCCGCTTGGATTCCGGGATCGGTGATCGCTTTCTCCCAGTTACTCACCGGGTTGTTGTATACCCACAGCACGTCAACAACGCGCCCGGCGGCGATATTTGCCACCGGGTTCGCAATCGTCACCAGCCCCTTTTGCAGAAATGCCGCGGTCGCGGTACCCAGGGTCGAACCTCCGCCGCAGCTCGCTTCGTATAAGCCCGCCTGCACGGCTACAAAGGCGCCACTCGGATACAACGGGTTTACATCATTGAAAACCTGAACGTGAGTGAGGTCGCCGGGCCCGGCGCCGCCGTAGCCAAACAGCAGCCCGATCATCGGATCCAACGTCAGGTTAGACGAGGTCCCGCTCAGCGGCACCTCGGTGTTAACGAATGCAATGATCTTATTAGCGTTAGTCTGCGCCAGCAGGCCTAAGATTCCGGTGTTGTCGAAGCTCCCGCCGTCCGAGAATCCAAAGACCTTGTTGGACGGCTTGCTTATCTGACCCGCCGGCCAGTAGTTGTACGCAGGAATCACATCCGCGGAATCGTTGGTGAAGTGCTCGATTGCAGCCTTGAGAAGGAAACCCACCGCGTCAGCGGCAAGTTTGGGCCAGCCACAAGTGTTGATAAGGTAATTCACCAGCTCGTCTACAATCTCATCGACAAAATCGTCGATGTACTGCAACATCAGCGCCGCGAAGAACGCGCTCGAACACCCGCCGATATCGCATAACGAGTAGTTCCGGTTGGTAGAGATTGTCGCTGTATCGTTACTTATTCCGGGGCCAATCAATGTCGACGTAAACCCGAACGACTCAACCCCTCCTCCGCCCACAACTGTGCGGTCCGGACTCGTGCCCAAAACGCTCGTTGCAGCAGGCGTCGCCTGAACAGGTATTTGCGGTGAACTCGCGGTCCGGTAGTCCTCCAGTAGATTGGTGTTCACCACCAGCGATGGCCGTCCCGGTCGCGCCAGATAAAAATCCGAGGGCCCGAGCGACTGATTGTATGTCGTGATGTTATTTGCCACCTCGTCGACCGAGAGGCTGAACATAAGACTGGGTAGAACGAACGGCCCCAGTGCATTGTAGGTGGCGGAGTACAGCGAAAACGGCTTCAACACGATCTCGCCAATTCCTGCTATCCAGAACCAGCTCCATTGAGACGGGTGCTCGAAGAACCCGGACTCCATAAGCGTTTTCAGAAACACTCCGATGTTCGACAGGCTGAATTGTTGCGGCGTAGTGCCCATACAATACGGGCCGATGTAGGCGACGTTTCCCGGAGTGTTGTCATTGGGAGCGCCCTTGGTGAGCGACTGCGGAGCGACGGGCTGGATGAGAAAGTCGGCATCGCTAACGTTAGTACCGTTTATTATCTGGGGAAGAAAGGTGTAAAGCAGCGAGGCCCAACTGCCGCCCGACACCGACGAAATGTATTGCGAGGGACTGAGAATGGGTTGGCCGTTCGGCATGGTCATCGAGTCAAGGGCGGACAGCTGTCCTAACGCGCACGTCAAAGCACGCGACCCGCCGCCTGAAAGACATATTCCCAGGGTCGGTTGCGCGGCGTCGTTTTGGGTCACGTCCGGGTAGAGCTGGGCGATGAGTTGCTGGGGCATGGGAACCTCCTGTTGTGGTGAGCGCCAGCGACGTTACCACGACACGCAAATGTTGTCCACATCACAATGTTGTGAAGATGACGTGAGGAATACCCCTAACTTTAGTTTGGGGATCTTTAGTTTTAGTCTACGAGATTTGTTTATCGGCTTTCCAATTTCGCGATCAAAAAGATAGATTGTCACTCAGATTGATCGTGCTATAATTGCGCCGGCTTTTTTGAATCAGGTTACATCCCCGGGTCCGAGTTATCGTCATCATTTTCAAAGTGCAGTAGCTACATGTGTGGGTAAATAAAAAGGCCCGCAGCCTGAGCCTGCCAAGACACGAGGCTGCGAGCCTTCCAGTCCATCACGACAAACGGACGCAATGGCTTTGCTGTATTAGACGAGCCCAACAGTGAAAAAGTCACAAAATGTGTTCGAGTGACTGCACATCCTCTTCGGTAGGCCGGCGCGTTCGTCTAACCGTGCTCACAAAGCAGCGGATGCTGCTGCTTTGCGCAGGGCGCCGGAGCGGGCAACATGCAGCAAACGACTCGCAAGAAGATTCTTTCAAACCCCGAAATATTCGATTCAACGCCTAGCAAAAACCGAACTCTTATCGGATGGAACCGATCGCGCCAATGGCTTGCCGGGAAGCTCGCTCCACAAACACCCGCGCAACGCAGACGTCTGGTTGCGGTATGCATCGGCATATTCGGGCTGGCGCTGGGCGTCAGGTTCCTACACCTTCAGGACCGCTACCCCGAAACGGTGCAACGGGGACCCGCGTTCTCGGCCTTAACCCGAAGTTACGAGAAGGAAGCGCAGCGGATGGTCGAAGAACGCCGGATCCTCTTTCCCAGCACTCCTGTCGATCCGGGTGATGCGGGGCTGATAGTGCACCCGCCCGGCTATTCCGCTTTTATCGCGGCGATCTCTTTGATAGCCGGAAACTCGGGCTCTAACGTAACGTTGGCGCAGATCATACTCGACGCAGTTTCCTCGATTGTCGTCTTCTTGATTGCGGCGGAGTTGTTCAACCGGGCTATCGCAATCATAGCGGCGGTGTTGGTCGCGTTGTCGCCACACTTCTCTTACTACTCGCTGTGGCTCTCGCCGGATACGCTACCGGTTCTGCCGATCCTCATCGCGGTCTATCTTCTAATCAAGGCAAGCAGGCACCCTCGTCTTAGTCTCATCATCGCAGCAGGAGTGATGTTAGGAATCTCATGCTGGCTTCGAGCTAACGGAATGCTCCTCGCTCCATTTCTGGGTGCGTCAGTCGTTTTTTTTCTCAAAGGAAAAAAGGGATTGCTCTACGCTTTAGCACTTGTTGGGACTGTCATCATCGTTGTCTCACCGATAACCATTCGAAACTGGCTGCTCTATCACCGCTTCATACCGTTGTCGGTTGATGCAGGTCTCGCGCTGATTGAAGGGATTGCAGATTACGATCAGGAGCGCCGGTTCGGTTTGCCGCAATTCGATGTCGAGGCTGCGCCAAAAGATGTTGAGTGGCACAATCGTCCGGAATACATAGGCAACCTCTGGTCACCGGATGGAATTGAGCGTGACGCATATCGCTTTCGTCGCGGGCTGGAAGTAATTCGATCAAACCCGGTCTGGTTCGCGAATGTGATGCTTGATCGCGGGCTGTTTATGCTCAGGTACGATCAATCCCGTAAAGCCGTCTGGCCGTTTACTACAGCATCGGCGCCGCTGGTGTCAGCCGCGCCGGGGTTTGGACACAATATCGTAAAGGCGGAGACGCAATCGCAATTGTCCGCCGGCGGACCTGATCTACTCAAAGGCGGGTCGGCCCTTACTGCACAAACGCAGACGTCAACGACTGAGCGTCAGAGTTTGCAAGTAACTGGAGACGCTTCCGACTATGGAGATCAGTTTACTTCCGCGCCGTTCGCGGTTGATCCTGATACGGATTATCTAATGGCAGTCTCCGCGGAGCTCGTCGCGGGCGAAGCTGCAGTAAAGGTCACAAGCGTCGATCGACGTATAACACTCTCATCAGGAATAGTGCCAAAGCCACACGAGAAGAGAAGAAAACGGGATGAGAAGGAGCAGAGTGACACCGAGTCCGCATCTGAACCCCGTCCGACGGAGGTCCTGCTGCCTTTCGCTAGCGGCCATCGAAACGAAGTCTTGTTCGTCATTAGCAACAACGGCGCATCGCCGGTTCCTCCGGTTCTCGAAATCAATAAAGTCGCGGTTTACAAAGTCGGAGCGACGCCACACCAGTGGACGCGGCTTGTCCGTCCCTTAGTGAGAGGCATTCAGCGTAATCTCTTTACAACATGGCGGATGCTGCCACTTGTGATGATCGGCGTGGCATTATTAGCGATCACCGGGAACACACGCGGCTTGCTTGCTCTTTTGATCGTGCCTCTCTACTACGTTGTCGTCCATTCGGTGTTCCATACAGAATATCGCTATATCCTGGCCATACATTATTTTCTGTTGGTGGCGGCCGCGACGACTTTATACAGCGTGGGTTCACTGCTGATCGACGGGGCGCGTGCGGTACCGGCTTTCAAAAGCAGGGCGCAGTCCCATTGATTGAAGGAGTCAGGTAAGGTCAGCAGGGCACATCAGGATTTATTGGAGACAGCAATGCAATGGGATGTAAACCGCGTAGCGGTGTCCTCTCGATAGCGCCGCCCGCAGTCGCAGCGACCGGGCCGCGTAGCGGTCGCCTGTTTCCTACAAAATTTGTTTGGTGAAGCAGGTAACCGCTACGCGGCCCGGTCGCATCGTTGGGCGCGCGAGTCTATCGAGAGGTGACCGCTACGCGGCCCGCGCCTGTTTACAGACGAGGCTAAAGGGATGACGCCTTGGTCAGCTCAACTCGAAACCTTAGGCTCGCGATACCAACGCGCCCCCGACAGATATTCTTTATCCGTCGGTTTCAGTTGGGTCAAGGACCGCTTCGGATCAAGGTGGGCGCAAGCTACGTGAATCGCATTGATCAACGCCATCGGAGCAACATAGGAATTCAGGAATGACGGGCTGAAAACGCCCGCCACAAGATACCGCTCAGAATAACGAGCGATCGGCGTCGTGTCGCTGTCGGTAATCCCAAAGGTGCTTACGCCCTCTTTGCGGGCGCGGCGCATAGCTTCAACCGTCACTCGCAGACATTGTCCAAAGCTGATGCCAATCAACAGATCCCTGGACGTAAGCAGTTTCAGTTTGTGTTGCAAGTTCCCTTCACTGCCCACCGGTGCCTCGGCGTCAAATCCCAGAGTCACCAGACCGTAAGCAAAGTAATACGCAAGTGACGCAGCGAAATCGAGCCCGACCACCAGAGTGCGGCGCGAACGGTGGATGAGCTTTGCCAGCTCGACCACCCGCTCGCGATTCAAATTCGATTTAAGCAGATTCAGATTATCAAGAGCTTTATCGAGGCTGTGTTCGACGTGATCCGCAACGCTTGCCCGTTCGCGGGTCGCGGCCTTGAGCACCGTGTAAGGCGTCACCCGGGTCATCAGGTGCTGCCTTAAATCCGACGCAAAGTCGGCGAATTTTGGATAACCTAACGCCTGGACTGTTCGAACCACCGTCGCGGCGTCAACGTGATAGCGTTTCGCTAATTCACGCGACGACAAAAAACAGGTCTCTTCGCAGTGATCCACGATAGCGCGAAT